>JAFQWC010000149.1 GCA_017407665.1 Clostridia bacterium
ACGGGCGACCCGAAGCCGGAAATGGATTCCTTCTTCGCCGGGCGCTGCTTCGGCGCGGAAGAACTCAGCGAGGCCGAGAGGCATCTCAAGATTCTGGAAAACGGCGTGGATCAGTTCGGCGGCAACAATGCCATAGGCCCAGTGCTGGAGGCCTACCGCATCGGTTGCGAAAAGTACGGAGAGGAGGCTATGCGCGCAAGGTTTGAACGCAGCGCCGTGCGCCTGCTGACCAATACCTTCCGCTGCGGCCTGTTTGAAAACCCGTATCTCGACCCGGAAGAGAGCCAGGCGATCGTCGGCTGCGAAAAACACTGCAGCGCAGGATTTGAAGCGCAGCTTAAGTCCGTCGTCATGGTCAAGAACATGGGCGTTCTGCCCGTGCAGGGCCGTAAAAAGGTATACGTGCCCGGCAGGAGCATAAGGGAGAGGAAGGGCTTCTTCCGAAATGTGATCCCGCCTTGTGAACTGCCCGGTGCGGACAGAGCTGTGTTGGAAAAGTATTTCGACTGGGCGGAAACGCCGCAGGAGGCGGATCTTGCGATCGTCTTCATCGAAAGCCCACTTTCGGACGGCTACAGCAGCACGAAGGGCTATCTGCCCATTTCGCTGCAGTACAGGCCCTACACGGCGGACAATGCGCGCAGGCATTCCATTGGCCAGGGCGATATCCGCGAAAAGGATAATCCCGACCGCACCTATTTCGGCAAAACGAACACCGCCGCGAACGAGCGCGATCTGGACATCGTTCTGGAAACGCGAGCCGCCATGCCGGACAAACCGGTGATCGTCGTCGTGCGCATGCATAACCCCTGCGTGCTGGCAGAGCTTGAACCGGCGGCCGACGCCATTCTTGTCGATTTCGGCGTGCAGCAGCAAGCTGTGCTGCATCTGATCTCCGGCGCGGCAGAGCCGAGCGGCCTTCTGCCCGTGCAGCTGCCGGCAGATATGGACACCGTGGAGCAGCACTGCGAGGACAAACCGCTGGATATGACTCCCTATACCGATTCCTGCGGCAATGCCTATGATTTCGGCTTCGGTCTGAACTGGGCCGGACGCATCTGCGATAAGAGAACGGAAGAGTATCACATTTAAATGAAATAACAGAACATCCCCCGTTGTCTGAGTGGCAGCGGGGGATATTGTTGCGGGTTGGATACGAGAGTCGTTTGTTTGTTTAAGGCAAAAGCAAATTTTCTGGTAGCGAAGTGATAACACGATATGATTTAATGGAATTGTAATATTAAGAAACATGACCCAAAAAGCGGCGTGATGGGGGAGAAACGGCGGATTTTTGCTGAAAATACAGACATATCATATAGTACATGTTCAAAATGTTAACCGACCGTTTTTCACATGTTAATTTACTGTTGACAAGCGAGCACGTTTAATATATAATAAATGATGTGATCTGCAGTTGAAGAGGCTGTGGAACAAGGGCGAAATGATCGCTCAAATAAAAAAGGAGGCAGAAACCATGAACATGAAGAAGTTGTTGGTCCTCGTACTGGCTCTGGCGCTGATGCTCTCCTCTACCGCGTTTGCCGTAGAGCTGACTATCCCG
>JAFQWC010000150.1 GCA_017407665.1 Clostridia bacterium
CGTGCACGCAGCCACCCGCGGCGAGAACATCACCGTTATTTTTGTCAATAATGCGATCTACGGCATGACCGGCGGCCAGATGGCACCGACCTCCCTGCCGAATCAGATCACCCAGACTACACCCTACGGCCGCGACGTGAACGCTGCCGGTTACCCGGTGCGCGTCTGTGAAATGCTCTCCACTTTGGACGGTGTCGCACTCGCACAGCGCGTCACCGTGGACAGCGTGAAGAACGTGAACATCGCCAAGAAGGCCATCAAGAAGGCGTTCCAGAATCAGATCGAGGGCAAGGGCTATTCCATCGTGGAAGTGCTCTCCACCTGCCCGACCAACTGGGGCCTCTCTCCGGTGGATTCCCTCAAGTGGCTGCAGGAGAACATGATTCCGTACTATCCGCTTGGCGTATATAAGGACGGCACGAAGGGGGACAGACTGAAATGAAAGATTTGAACATGGTTTTCGCCGGTTTCGGCGGTCAGGGTGTCCTGTTTGCCGGTAAGGTCGTGGCCTACGCCGGTCTCATCGAGGGCAGAGAGCTTTCCTGGCTCCCGTCCTACGGTCCCGAGATGCGCGGCGGCACCGCCAACTGCAGCATCTGTTTGTCCGATGAACCGATCGGCTCTCCGCTCGTCACCAACCCGAATGTGCTCGTGGCCATGAACCGTCCGTCCCTGGATAAGTTCATCGGCGATGTCGAGCCGGGCGGTGTAGTCCTGCTGGACAGCAGCCTCATCGACGTGAAAGTCGAGCGCGAGGACGTCTCCGTGCATTATGTACCGGCCTCCAGGCTGGCAGAGGAAAACGGCCTGAAGGGCCTCGCCAACATCATTCTCGTCGGCAAGCTCTTCAAGGAAGTGGGCTTCTGCTCCGCGGAGACGCTGGACAATGCTCTGCAGAAGTGCATTCCGGCCCGCAAGGCTTCCATGCTAGATTTCAACCGCAAGGCGATCGAGATCGGCAGCGCACTGTAAATTTATGAATTTTGGGCAAGGTGGTATTCCGCTTTGTCCTTTTTTCTTGCTAATATAAAGAAAAAATGATATAGTAAAAACATGAAAATCAGCCAGTATGGATGCTGCAGATTAAGGAGGTTCATATGAAGAAGCTACTGACATTGTATTGCGGTTCGTTCGCGGCGATTCCGGCCGGCTTTGTCTTGGGCCCTGTGATTTCACTTCTGACAGCCGGAACAATTTATATGGGTTATGCGGTATACGGACTGACAAGTGGTGTATTTTTAGCTGCACTCATCCAGCTGATTGCTCTCCGATATCGGAAAGTGGCAGTCGAGGAAGGAAGCATCAGTAAACCGCTGAGCTACATGTTTTTTATCTTGCCGTTTTTAGAATTTCAGTTTTGCGTGGGAACCGTTTTGCTGACCATGGGGATAATATAGCGGAGCAAGATGGTCGACTTGTCGAAGGGAAAGGGAGGATATGCATGAAAATCATCGCATTCACCGGTGCGGGCATCAGCAAGCAGAGCAATATCCCCACGTTTATGGAAGCGCCCGAGGTGCGCGACAAGCTGTTTCGCTCCTTTGCGGAAACGCACCACGAGGAATACAACGCCGTCATCCGGCAGCTGAAAGCCAATATGAACGGCGCAGAACCCAATGACGCGCACTATGCCCTTGCGGAATACGGGATTCCCGTCATCACCATGAACATTGACGGCCTCCACGCGAAGGCGGGCACGAAAGCACTGGAGCTCCACGGCGGCCTGCCGGAAGACGACGAAATGGACGTTGCGTGGTCTCTCTACAATAAGCCGGTTCTCTACGGCGACCCCGCGCCGAACTACGAAAAGGCGTATGAGATGGTCATGACCCTCGACAAGGGGGACATCCTGCTGGTGGTGGGCTGCTCGTACCATACCGCCATCGCGTGTGACCTCCGGGATGTGGCCAAATACCGCGGTGCGCACGTGGTGGAGATCCAGTCCGACGCCGCGCGTAATGTGCGCAAAACGCTGGAAGCGCTGCTGGAGTAAAGAAGGAGGAAAGATATGTGCTGGATTTTATACGGTTGTGTAAACAAAGGAACGAATGAGTCCGCACTGGAAGCTCTGAACAAGCAATATGATTTTTTCTTTTCGATCGGTACGGCACATCAAATCAAGACGGCTGTGCGGGAAATGACCTATGAATGCCGTGTCACGGACTGGGCGTGCGATTGTAACTCGTCCGTAGGACGCGGAGATACAGAAACGGAAGATATCGAAAAGCTGAGCTGTTATCTCTGGGATTTGCAGGAAGTTGAAGGCTTTGAACAAATCTCGCTTGCGAAGTGTTGGAGAGACAAGTGCAAAGGCGGAACGAAGAGCCTAAAGGTGTGTACTCGGGACATTCCGCAGATGCTGGCAGATCTTGAAGAAAATATGGTGCATATTATTTCGATAAAATCTGCATAGAAAAAGACAGGAATTGGGCCGAAAGCCAATACCTGTTTTTTTGCGGAAAACAATGTATGGATTATCCCTTAGCGCGCTTTTGGAAAATGCGGCGGGAATATATACTGTATACGGTCAGCGCAAACAGTGTGCCCAGCAGTGTGCCGGCCAGAATGTCCGTGGGCCAGTGGACGAAGAGGAACACACGCGAAAACGCGATGAGTGCGGCGAGAATGAGCGCGGGCCACGCCTGCTTTTTGTGCCGGAGAAAGAGCATTACGGTTGCGGCAAAACTCGAGGCGCTGTGTCCGGAGGGAAACGAGAAGGAATCCGGGCAGGGGATGAGTAACGGCACTTCCGGGAATGTATGGCAGGGACGCAGGCGGCAGATGAGGTTTTTCAGCCCGAGTTCACCTGTCACGAATGTGAGCGCCATGGAAATGAGGACCAAAATACCCGTGGTGCGTGTTTTTTTGAAGCAGAGCAGCACAGCGGCCAGAATCAGCCAGACA
>JAFQWC010000024.1 GCA_017407665.1 Clostridia bacterium
TCGTTCAGTCCCGGGCACAGCACGATCTGGCAATTGAGCCGGATGTTGTGCTCTGCGAGCCGGCGCAAATACCGGAGGGCATCCCCCGCAAAGCGATTCTGCATCATGGTGCAGCGCAGCTGCGGGTTCATCGTGTGCACGGAAATGTTGATGGGGCTGATGTGCATCTGGATGATGCGGTCGATCTCGCGGTCGTCAATGTTTGTGAGCGTAATATAGTTGCCGAACAGAAAGGACAGGCGGGCATCGTCATCCTTGAAATACAGGGTTTCCCGCATTCCCTTCGGCAGCTGATCGATAAAGCAGAACACGCACTTATTATAGCACGAACGCTGCCTGTCCATCAAATATGTTTCAAATTCCAGTCCGAGCGAACCGTACTGCGATTTGATGATCTTCTCCTCGCAGCGGGTGCCGTCCGCTTTCTGGAACACGACGGTCACATGGGTATTGGTCTCAAAGAAGCGGAAATCCAGAACATCGGTGATCTCATGATCGTTGATGGAGAGGAGCTTGTCCCCTTTTTGCATACCGGCGCGTTCCGCCAAACTGCGGGGCTGTACGCCGAAAATTTCCACGGCCATGTTTGCCGCCTCCCTTCCAAACCGGAATGTTAAATTCTGAACATAAAATAATAGAGAAGGAGCGCAGTCTGCCCCTTCTCTACATTTGCACAATTATTGTCGGAAGACAATTATGCCTTCTTAACAACTTCTCTGCCGTTGTAGTAACCGCAGTTACCGCAAACCCTGTGAGGTGTCTTATACTCTCCGCACTGCGGGCATTTCATAAGGGCAGGAGCGTCAAGCTTCCATACGTTGGAACGTCTCTTATTCTGTCTTGCACTGGACACTTTTCTCTTGGGTACCGCCATCGTCAGCACCTCCTTATAGTAAAGTAATCTTTGGATCTGGAATCAATTCAGCAGCTGCCGCAGAGCCTCCAGACGGGGATCTGTATGCTGCTTATCGCAGGCACACTCGCCTTCGTTGAGGTTTTTACCGCAGGTGGGACAAAGCCCCTTGCAGTCCTCACTGCAGACGTATTTGGACGGCGTGAGCAGGATGACATCGGAATAGATGAGTTCATCGAGGTCCAGCGTATCGCCTTCCACAACGATATAATCATCAAAATCTTCTTCGTCATTCAGCTTGTTCACCAGCACGTGAGAAATGCTGTGCGTAAGCTCTTTCCTGGTCTCCGCCAGACATCTGTTGCACGGCATCGAAAATGCATAGCTGACGGTTACGTGCAGCTCTGCACTGGATGCGAAGGCCCTAATGTCGCCCACGATGTGCACAGGAGAAACAAACGGCTTATAACCATCCACTTCCACCTCGGACAGATCAATGGAATAATCGATCTGCTGTGCCATATTCTCGTTGGAGAAATATTTCTTTAAATCGATAAGCATAGGTATCCTCATACCGTACTGATATATTATAAATAGCAGACGGACTTTTGTCAAGGAAAATTTGAAATTTCTGAAAGAAATCCACCCGAAAAAAGGCGTCCGGCGGGATTATTCCGCCGAAGCGCCGTTTTCTCTGATGCATTTTGCGGGATTCTGCATCCCACGCTGAAGTTCAGGGCAAATTACTTGCCGACATACTCCAGAACTGTTTCCGGAAGCTCATCCTCGGAAGCGGAAACCAGCAGATAGATGTTGGCTTCGCTGGTCTCGCTGAGTGCCTTCAGCTTCATGGTGAGCTCTTCCACATCAGCAACGCCGTTGCCGGTGATCTTCAGGGTGGAATCGATGAAGATGTCTGTTACGTCATAGTTTCCTGCGCAGATGCCGCTGATGAAACCAACGAGTGCATCCTTGCCGGCAATACCGTAAGCATCGGTATCTACGAGACGAGCCTTATGGGAGATATCATATGTAAGTTTGAGGCCTTTTTCGATAACGACGATGTTGCCCTTGGAGCTTTCCACGGCAGCATTAACCAGCTCAATGAGCTTCTTGGTCTTACCGGAACCTTTTTTACCAATTAAGAGAGTGATCATAATGAAGTCCTCCTGTTTATTTTATTCCGCATAAACGGATTTACGCCTGGTTTATTTTGCGAGTCTGGCCTCAAGAGCAGCCTTACGCTCCTCAAAGCCGGGCTTGCCGAGCAGTGCAAACATATTCTTCTTGTAGCTTTCCACGCCGGGCTGGTCAAACGGGTTTACACCCAGCATATAACCGGAAATGGCGCAGGCCTTTTCGAAGAAATAAATGATCTGGCCGAGGGTATCCTCAGAGAAATCCGGTGCATGGAGCACAACGTTCGGGATGCTGCCGTCGGTATGTGCCAGTGCGGTGCCCTGGAATGCCTTCTTGTTGATGTAGTCCATGCTCTTGCCTTCGAGGAAGTTCAGACCGTCCACATCGTTCGGGTCATGGCCGATGATGATCTCATGCTTCGGCTTCTCGAACTGGATGACGGTTTCAAAGATACGGCGTCTGCCGTCCTGAATATACTGACCCAGAGAGTGCAGGTCTGTGGAGAAGGTTACAGAGTTCGGGAACAGGCCCTTGCCGTCCTTGCCTTCGCTCT
This sequence comes from Clostridia bacterium, assembly GCA_017407665.1. Taxonomy (GTDB): domain Bacteria; phylum Bacillota; class Clostridia; order Oscillospirales; family Acutalibacteraceae; genus Hominenteromicrobium. The sequence continues at coordinate 2,547 of JAFQWC010000024.1, forward strand.
CGCCGTACAGCTGCTTCCACCACTCGCTCATCATGTTGAAGCAGGGCTCGTAGCTGACGATGACTTCGCTGGTTCTGCCCTTGTTGTACTGGATATGACGAACGGCTGCATACTTGTAGCAATCGTTCGTCTCGAGATCGGGATCGCAGTACATTTCCTGTGCCTTTCTGGCACCGGCCATGAGTGCGTCGATATCGCAGCCGGCTACAGCAATGGGCAGCAGACCCACAGCGGTGAGCACGGAGAAACGGCCGCCGACGTCATCCGGAACGACGAAGGTCTCGTAGCCTTCCACATCCGCCAGATGCTTCAGTGTGCCCTTTGCTTTATCGGTGGTGCAGAAGATGCGCTTTCTGGCTTCTTCCTTGCCGTACTTCTTCTCGAGGATCTCACGGAACACGCGGAAAGCGATGGCCGGCTCGGTGGTGGTACCGGACTTGGAGATCATGTTGATGGAAATATCGCGGCCCTCGCAGATGGAAACGAGCTCTGCCAGAGCGGAAGAAGAAATGCTGTTGCCGGCAAAATAGATGTCCGGTGTATCCTTCTTCAGTGCGTTATAGTTCTCGCTCTTCAAAAATTCGATCGCCGCACGGGCGCCCAGATAAGAACCGCCGATGCCGATGACAACGAACACATCCGTGTTCTTCTGAATGCGCTTCGCTGCATCCTTAATGCGCTCAAATTCTTCCTTATCGTAATCGGTGGGGAGATTGACCCAGCCGAGGAAATCATTGCCGGGGCCTTTACGCGATACCAGCAGGTCATGTGCGCATGTGACCAGCGGCTGCATCATGTCATATTCATGGTCGCGGATGGTATCCTTCAGATAACTGCAATCCAGCTTCAGTGTCATATATTTATTATCCTCCTGTCCTTCTGTCGCCTGCTGCGAACAGTACTTCACTTTACTGTTCTTATTCTACAATAACTCAAAGCATTTTTCAAGCCCTACATATCATTTTCACAAATTTTTCATACAACGCATAAGCAAATGCCGATTCTATCCATCATCCTTTCCGCTGCTGCTGCATATACTTTTCAAAGATTGGTACGCGGAAGGGATGATCTCCATGCAGAGAAATACACATACAAAGCGGCTCATTGCTCTGATCCTTGCGGTGCTTTCGGTTTTATGCCGTCTGCCCGCACCCCGGGTTTCGGCAGAAACACTGGATCTGCCGGCTAAGGCGGCTGTGCTGATGGATCAGGCCACGGGCAGCGTCCTGTACGAGCAGAACGCACATGACCTGCGGGCCTGCGCGTCCATCACCAAGGTCATGACACTGCTGTTGGTTTTTGAAGCCATCAAGGCCGGCACGCTCCGATATGAGGATGTGCTCACCACGTCGGCGCATGCATCCGGTATGGGCGGCTCGGATATCTGGCTGAAAGAAGGAGAGCAAATGTCCGTGGATGATCTCATCAAAGCCTGCGTTGTGATGAGCGCCAACGACGCCGCCGTGGTTCTGGCCGAGGCCGTATGCGGCACGGAGGATGCCTTTGTGCAGCGTATGAACGAACGCGCCGCGGAACTCGGCATGGCCGACACGGTCTTCAAAAACTGCAACGGTCTGGATGAAGACGGTCACGTGACCAGCGCCTACGATGTGGCACTGATGAGCCGCGCCTTAATGGAACACGAGGATATATTGAATTACACGCTGATCTGGATCGACTACGTGCGAAACGGCGAGACACAGCTCGTGAACACCAATAAGCTGATCCGCAGCTACAACGGCATTTTGGGGCTCAAGACCGGCACAACCGGTGCGGCGGGCAGCTGCATTTCTGCCTGCGCCGAGCGAAACGGCCTGCAGCTGATCAGCGTGATCCTCGGCGCGGACAACACGAACGACCGGTTTTCCGCCGCATCCGCTCTGCTGGATTACGGGTTCTCGAACTGGAAAACAGTCACGCCGGAGCTGCCCCCGCTGTCCGATCTGCCCGTGACACACGGCATGACGGATTCGGTTTCTCTGGAAGCGGCCGAACCGAAATCGATCCTCCTGCCCGTCTCCGGGCAAAACACAACGGAGGTCATCCCGGAGCTGCCGGAATCGCTGCCCGCCCCGGTTCTTGCCGGGCAGCAGGTGGGCTGCATCCGGATCGTCGTCAACGGGGAAACAGTGGAGGAGATCCCTGTCACCGCGGTACAGGACGCGGAAGCGGTCACGTTTTCCTCCGCATTTCGGTATCTGCTGGGCGTCTTTTGGTGCGGAACACAGCAAGCGTAGTTCTGAACAGCATGCAAAAAGGCAGTGGAAACCCGCTGCCTTTTGGTCTTTCAAATTTTATTGCCGGACGGAAATGCCGTTTTCCGCAAGATACCGTTTCAAATCGGGAATCGCGATCTCCCGGAAGTGGAACAGGGACGCCGCGAGCACGGCATCCGCTTTGCCCGCTGTGAAAGCATCCGTGAAATGTTCCAGTTTGCCCGCACCGCCGGATGCGATCACCGGAATGCCCACGGCCTCGGAAACGGCGCGTGTGAGCTCCAGATCGTATCCGGCTTTTGTGCCGTCACAATCCATGCTGGTGAGGAGAATTTCTCCCGCGCCGAGTTTTTCCGCCTTTACGGCCCATTCCAGCGCATCGATACCCGTGTCGACGCGCCCGCCGTTGAGGTACAGCGTCCAGCCGCCCTCAGGCCGACGCTTGGCGTCCATGGCCATCACGACGCACTGGCTGCCGAATTTATACGATGCTTCTTCCAGAATGCGCGGGTTTTTCAGCGCCGCGGAATTCACGGAGACTTTATCCGCGCCCGCACGGAGAATGGCGGTAAAGTCCTCCACCGTGCGGATACCGCCGCCCACCGTGAAGGGAATGAAAATGCTGCTTGCCACACGGCGCACAATGTCGATCATGATATTCCGCGCGTCAGAAGAGGCTGTGATGTCGAGCAGCACGAGCTCATCCGCGCCCTGCCGGTCGTATTCGATCGCTGCTTCCACCGGGTCGCCGGCATCGCGCAGATTGACAAAATTGGTTCCCTTGACGACCCGCCCGTTTTTGAGATCCAGACAGGGAATGATTCTTTTGGCATACATCAGGCGCGCTCCCCCTTCCTGATCATCGCTGCAAAGTTCTGCAGCAGCTCCAGCCCCACTGCACCGCTCTTTTCGGGGTGGAACTGGCAGGCCATCACGTTGTTTTTCTGCACCGCCGCGTGGATCGTCACGCCGTATTCTGCCGTGGCGGAGACGATGTCCTCCGCCGCCTGCAGATAATAGGAGTGGACAAAGTACACGTACGGTTCTCCGGCCACACCGGTGAATAAGCCGCCCTCTTTTCGGACGGACAGGGAATTCCAGCCCATGTGCGGGATCTTGAGTCCTTCCACCGCCGGGATGCGGACGATCTTTCCTTTGAGCAACCCCAAGCCGGCCACACCGGGGGATTCCTCGCTGCTTTCAAACAGAATCTGAAGGCCGAGGCAAATGCCGAGAAACGGCTTGCCCGAAGCGATAAACTTTCGGATCGGTTCTTCCAGCCCGCGGGCACGCAGCTCTGCCATGGCATCGCCAAAAGCACCCACACCGGGCAGGACGGCGGCATCTGCCGACAGAAGCTCCGCCGGGTCTTTTGTCACCGTGACCGCACAACCGATATGCTGCAGCGCTTTTTCCACACTGCGAATATTTCCCGCACCGTAATCTATGATCGCAATCATTTCGATTTCCCCTGTTGCTTTAGTGTGGTATCATAGTAACACAAATAGAAGCTATTGTCAACTCTGATTTGAAAACGAAAAAGCCTCTGTGGAGAGGTACGCCGCAAGGCACAGCGCTTTCCACAAAGGCTTCGATATTAAGATTTTCAGAACTTGATGACTTCCGGAGCAGCCGTAAAGGAGCTGATGGTGGCCTCGGCGTTCTTCAGCCAATACACGGCGGTGTTGCCGTCGCCGGGCTGATACATCGCTTTGAGGTTCGGGTAGGATTCCAGCATCGCAATCTGCGGCTCCACGCGCTCATCCAGCACGGCCTCAGCCGCAATGCGGATCCACTTGCCGTCCGCCATGGCGGAAATCTCCACCTTGGGGTTCTTCAGCATCTGCTGTGCCACCGGCTTTTTCAGGCCGGTCTGGATGTACAGCTTGCCCTCGAACACATTCACGGTGCCGAACGGGCGCACGCGGGGCTGATCGCCCTCCACGGTGGCCAGATAGTAAACTTCGGCTTTCTTCAAAAACTCATACACTTTCTGCATACAACTTACCTCCCAAATGCTTGTTGAATTTTATTTGCACGCGGCCATGGCTGCATCCACGGTCTTTTTCAGGGTCTCATAGGCTTTCGGAGACGCCGCCAGCACGCCGGCGGGCTTGTCCTGCGGCAGAGGAGCGCCGTGCATATCCGTGACGATACCGCCCGCTTCTTCCACGAGCAGCCGGCCGGCTGCGAAATCCCACGGGGACAGGATCGGCTCGCAGTACGCTACGGACACACCGCAGGCCACATCACACAGATCCAGCGCTGCCGAACCCACGCGGCGGATATCGCCGAAATTCTGCAGCATGGCATAGATGATTTCCGTCACCGGGCGGGACAGGGTTTCCTTATAATACGGAGCTGTGCCGATGGCCGCCACGCCTTTGAGCGGTTCGCGGTCGGATACATGGATGGGCTGACCGTTGCAGAACGCGCCGCCGCCCGCAGTCGCCATATAGAAGCGGTCCGCATAGGGGTCGTAGATCGCGCCGTACACTGTCTTGCTGTCTTCCAGCAGCGCCACCGAAATACAGGATGCACGGCGGCCCAGCATAAAGTTCGTGGTGCCGTCGATGGGATCGATGATGAAGGTATAGCCGGCACCGATGGCGTTCTCGCTCTCCCCTTCCTCTTCCGCCAGATAACCGCAGCCCGGCAGCAGCTCGGAGAAGGCCGCCTGCAGCGTGCGCTGTACGCGGACATCGTATTCCGTGACGAAATTGGCGGTGCCGCTCTTTTCTTCCACATGCATCCGTGCGGAATCCGCCTCCAGCATCAGCTTTGCCGCCTCGCGGATGATCCGCTCGAGATCAGCCAAGGGCAAAGCCGTTTTTTCCGTGGTCTGCATAACGCAGCTCCTTTCTTTATCTATAAATCAGTCGTTTTCCCAGTTCATGCAGCGCTCCACAGCCTTGTGCCAGCGCTTGACAGCCGCCGCTTCCGCACCCGGAGCGATCTGCGGTGTGTATTCGGTCTTCAGCTTCCAGATGGTGGAAAGCTCCTCAAGGGATTCCCACACGCCCACGGCCAGACCCGCCAGCATAGCGGAGCCCAGTGCGGTTGTCTCCAGGCATACGGGCTGACGCACCACAGTGTGGAGAATATCGGACTGGTACTGCATCAGGAACCGGCTGCGGGAAGCGCCGCCGTCCACACGCAGTTCGGAGATCTTCTGACCGCTGCCGGCCTCCATGGCGTTGAAAAGATCGAGACTCTCGTACGCGATGCTCTCCAGCACGGCACGGCAGATGTGCGCCTTGTCCGTACCGCGGGTCACACCGAGCAGCGCGCCGCGGGCATACATATCCCAGTACGGGGCGCCGAGACCGGTAAACGCGGGCACGAACACCGCGCCGCCGGCATCCGGAACGGTTTCGGCAAGGCGGTCGGCCTCCTGCGGGTTTTCGATCAGCTTCAGCTCGTCGCGCAGCCATTTGATCGCAGAACCGGCGTTGAATGCGCTGCCTTCCAGCGCGTAGGTGACCTTGTCGCCGATCTTCCAGCCGATGGTCGTGATGAGGCCCTGATCGGAGAAGACAGGAGCCTCGCCGGTATTCATCAGCACGAAACAGCCCGTACCGTATGTATTTTTGGCCATGCCCTTTTCAAAGCAGCACTGTCCGAACAGCGCCGCATGCTGGTCGCCCGCGATGCCCGCAATGGGAATGGTGCGGCCGAAGACGGATTCCGCGCAGTAGCCGACGACTTCCGCGGAATCCACCACGGTGGGCAGGGTATCCAGCGGGATGCCGAGAATGTCCAGCATTTTGGGATCCCAGCAGAGTTTGTGAATATCAAACAGCATCGTACGGGAGGCGTTGGAAACGTCCGTCACGAAGCTCGCGCCTTCCGTCAGGCAGAAAACGAGCCAGGTATCGATCGTGCCGAAGCGCAGGCGGCCCTGTGCGGCCAGCTCTCTTGCGCGGGGCACGTTATCGAGGATCCATTTCATCTTGGTGCCGGCAAAATAGGGGTCGATGATGAGGCCGGTGGTCTCCTTGATATAACCCTCCAGCCCCTCCGCCTTGAGCCACTCGCAGGTGGGGGCGGTGCGGCGGCACTGCCACACGATGGCGTTGCACACCGGAATACCGGTCACGCTGTCCCACGCCACGGTGGTCTCGCGCTGATTCGTGATGCTGATGGCGGCGATTTCCGCGGGGGTGATGCCCGCCTCCGCCACAGCCTGCCGCATGGCATAGAGCTGCGTCTGCAGGATCTCCACGGCGTCATGCTCCACGTAGCCGGGCTTCGGGTAGATCTGTGTGAACTCCCGCTGGCCCATGCCGGCGATGCCGCCCATGGCATCGAACAGGACGGCGCGGGAACTGGTGGTACCCTGATCCAGGGACAGAATGTACTGGCCGATCTTCATACGATACTCCTCCTTATGTTTGTCAGAAGCGGAAACGATTGAGGAAATTTTCCTTCCAATCTTCCTTCTCCCGGGTGTTTTTGATGATCTTATAGCGCACGACCCACTGCGGGTCGATGTATTCGAGGATCGCCTGCGGCACCTTGTATTGCTTGAGCGGGCGCTGCGTGCAGAGGTCTTCGATCAGCCGGCGATGCGCCGCTGCGTTCACTTCCTCCGAGGATACAATGATGGTGCGGTAATCGTTCTTCTTTGTATACTTGCAGTTCTGCATGAAATCCGCCCACACGTCGTATTCCGTGAGCTTAACATATTCATTCGGCACATTCAGCCGGATGCGTACCGCGCCGGAGACCCGGCCGCCGGTGTTCTGCTTACGCCCGGCCACCACGCCGAAAACCGGACAGGCACAGTGCAGGTCCAGCATATCGATCAGTGCGGCGTATTCGGTTTTGAAAGAGATGCTCGGATGCGCGCGGTAAACTTCCCCGCTCTGCAAGATGCGCATCACGGCGGTGGACTGGTAGGTATCGATGATCATAAAATCACCATCCCTTCTGAAAAATGAAATGGATAATTGATAATGGATAATGGACAATTATCACTGATGGACAATATTGTATAAGAAATGGTCAAACTCGCCCAGCTTGTTGGGCTTGATGAGGTAGCGCTGCAGGACATCTTCGGCATTCGGGATGGTGCGGCCGTAGAACGCTTCGGCGATGCCGCCGGCGATGCAGGCCACGGTATCGGTATCGCATTTCACGCTGAACACGTTGCGGATGCAGGTCTCCCAGTCCTCGCTCTCCAAAAAGCAGCGGAAGGCAAGCGGCATGGAGCCCTGCGCCGTGGCATCGAATTTTGCGCCGGGGCGGTATGCCCAAAGGGGTTTGTGGACGGGGTAGTCAAAATTCTTGTGAAAATACTGCATCAGGGCTTTTTTGCTCTCTCCCTGCCGCGCCAGCCAAATCAGACCGGCGGTGCTCACCGCGCCCTTGATGCCCTCGGGATGACTGTGCGTGCACAGTGCGCTCTGCTTCGCCTCCGCTTCCACCGCTTCGAGTGTGTTGAAATGATACGCGATGTAGCTCACCCGCATGGCGGCGCCGTTGCCAAAGCTGCCGTAACCCGTCTCGCTGTGGCCGTCGAGCCACTTCTGGAACATCGTACCGTATCCCACATGGCGGTACATCCGGCCGAATCTTCCGTAAGCGCGGGCATAGGGAATGTCGTTCAGGAGCGCATATTTCGTCGCAAGGGTCAGGACCGTATCGTCCGTATAGGTACAGCCCGCGCCGAACAGACTGACCGTTTGAGGATTAAAATGGCTGGGCTTGCTGAATTCAAACCGGGAGCCGGCAATATCGCCCAGAATTGCACCGATCATGGGAGCCTCCGAAACTTATTTATTCAGCTTCAGTATAGCACAGCGCGGTCTTGATTTCCACATCTTTTCTGTGAATTTCCTGCAGGTTTTGACATTTGCGGGAAAATGAGGTACTCTATAGATAAGCTAACTTCGGAAAGGATCTTCCCATGAAACGAACGATACTGCGTCTTTTGGCGCTTTTCCTGCTTGACTGCTGGCTGCTGACAGGCTGTGCGGCACAGCCCCATGCCGCCCTGCCGGAAGCCACCCCCACCCCGCAGCCGGTGGAGCGCTCAGACAAAATCACCGTCTCTGAGGTGATCATTGACCGGCTGGATCTCGATATGGCTGCCGCCGCCCGGCGGTTTCAGCTTTCGACCGTGACGGAGAACATTGACGGCTCTTGCACCATTCACCTGACGCCACAGGAAAAGGACGCCCTGCAGACCGCTATGCAGGCAGCCTTGACCGATGCCCTCGCGGCACTCACGGCAGACAGCACATGGCCGTTTCTCATCAAGGCGGAAATGGATATGAAGGATTGCAGCGTAAAGCTTCTAACGGAGGCGGACCGGTACAGCGCTGAACGCGACCGTACCATCGCACAGGCAATCTACCTGCCCACGCTCTTGTATCTGGCCTTTACCGGCGGAGACGTGGAAAACTTCTCCCAGTCCTTCACCGTGGTGGATGTGCACACCAAGACCACGCTCGATACCTTTGTCTATCCCGCAGAACCCGCCCCCGCACCCTGATCCCCTTTACAGCCGGGCGGAACGGGTGTATACTGAAATTATACTGATGCTAAGGAAGGCGAGATTTTGAAAGCCACCAACGATTTTTCCAAAGGTAAAATATCCGCCATCATCCTGCGCCTGGGGCTTCCCATGGTGCTGGCGCAGCTGGTACACGTGCTTTATAACGTGGTGGACCGTATGTTCATCGGGCATATTCCGGAGGCTTCGGTCAACGCGCTCACCGGCGTGGGGCTGACCTTCCCCATCCTGCTGATGATCACCGCGTTTGCAAATCTCTTCGGTACCGGCGGCGTACCGCTCTTTTCCATGGCACGCGGCGCAGCCAAAACCGGAGAAGGCAATGCAGCGCTGCAGCGGGCATCTTCCGTGATGAACGGCACATTCTTTATGCTGTGTGCCACCGGCGTGGTGCTTACCGTGCTGGTGCTGCTCGTCAAAAAGCCGTGCCTGTATCTGTTCGGCGCCAGCGACGTCACCTATACATATGCCAACGATTACCTGAGCATTTATATGTTCGGCACCGTCTTTGTGATGATTTCGCTCGGCATGAACGGGTTCATCAACGCGCAGGGATTTTCCGGCAAGGGCATGATGACCGTGCTGATCGGCGCGCTGTTGAATCTCGCGCTTGATCCCCTTTTCATCTTTGTGCTCAACATGGGCGTGAAGGGTGCGGCGCTCGCCACGGTGATCTCTCAGTTTGTTTCCGCCATGTGGGTCATTCTGTTCCTCACGGGCAAAAAGACGCTCTTTAAGCTCGATTTCCGCCGTATGCTGCCCAGTTGGAAGCTCGTGCGGGAGATCGTTTCCCTCGGCATTGCGGGCTTTATCATGGGCTTTACGACCAGCGCCGTGCAGGTGGTGTGCAACGCGATGCTCTCCCAATTCGGCGGCGATCTCTTCGTCGGCGTCATGACCGTCATCAACTCCATCCGCGAGATCTCCTTTGCGCCGGTGAACGGCATCACGAGTGCCTCGAACCCGGTGATCGGCTTCAACTACGGCGCGGGACAGTACCGCCGCGTGCGTTCGGCCATTGTGTTCGATACGGTGGTCTGCGTGGGCTATATGTCTGTGGTGTGGCTGCTCCTGATGCTCTTCCCGCGGTTTTTCATCGGCATTTTCAACGACGATCCCACCCTTGTGGAAACCTGCGTCTCCTCCATGTTTATTTATTTCTTCGGCTGCTTTATGATGAGCCTGCAGATGGCCGGGCAAACCGTGGTGCAGGCGCTGGGGCGCGCGAAGCAGGCCATTTTCTTTTCCCTGCTGCGCAAGGTGGTCATCGTCATCCCGCTGACGCTGCTTCTGCCCCGCATCCCGGGCCTCGGTGTAAACGGTGTTTTTCTGGCCGAAGCCATCTCGAATTTTCTCGGCGGCGCCGCGTGCTACATCACGATGCTGTGCACGGTGTGGCGGGAGATGAAGAAGAAAGAAGCCCGCACGGTGGCCAGCGGCGTCGCGGAATCGCACGCCTGAGCGTGCTTCTCCTCTGCTGGACATTCGTTTTTTCACGCGGACACGGGATGCTTCCGAGACATAACGTACATAAATTGATAAGTATAAAGCGGCGGAGCGTTCAAGACGCTCCGCCGCTGTTATATCCGGTTTTCTGTTCAACGCTGGATTTCGAGCTTCACGCACGGGCTGCCCATGAGGTCTGCACTGCGGGCATCGGGCTGGGCCAAACCGGCATACACCGTGCATTTACCGCGGACCGGCTGACGCTCGCCGTGGTCATCCACGACACAGAACGCGGTTTCCGGCAGTGTGATCTGCACCGTGCGGGTCTCGTTCGCAGCGAGCGCCACGGGCATAAAGGCGCACAGGCGATGGTTCTTCACCTCGAAGGCGGATTCTTCCGCGCGCACGTAGACCTGCACCACTTCCTGCACGGGTACACCGCCGTTTTCGAGTGTGACTTCCACGGTGACGATGCCGTCCGTTTCGTTCAGCTTCGCGTCCGCAGCCTTCGTCTTGCCGTAGGTGAGGCCGTAGCCGAACGGGTACAGCACATCACCCGCAAAGTAGCGGTAGGTGCGGTTGTCCATGGCGTAATCCGAGAAGTCCGGCAGGTCCTCGGTATCGTTGTAGAACGTGACGGGCAGCTTGCCGCTGGGCGAATACCGGCCGAACAGCAGCTCTGCAATGGCCTTGCCGCCCCGGGCGCCGGGATACCAACCCTGCAGCACGGCGTTGAAATGGGCATCGGCAAAACGCAGGTCCATCGCGCTGCCGGTCATGTTGACGAGCACCACGGGCTTGCCGGTCTCGGCGAGGGCTTCCATCAGCCTGCGCTGCGGCTCGGGCAGCTGGAGGTCGATCTTATCGCCGGAGGCGCTGCCGCTGCTCTCGTGCATTTCTTCGCCCTCGAGGTTCTCATTGAGGCCGGTGACGAGCACGACGACATCGCTGTGCTCCGCGACGGTGAGCGCCTCGGAGAGGCGGTCGCCGGGCAGGGCCAGCGGCTCTTCCTTGTCCTTATAGATGTGACAGCCCTGGGCGTAGAGCACGCGGACATCCTCACCCACGAGGTCCTGAATGCCCTCCAGCACGGTGATGTACCGGCTGGCGGTGCCGTGGTAATTGCCGATGAGGCTCAGGCGGTCGTTCGCGTTCGGGCCGATGACGCCGATGGTTTTGATCTTTTCTTTGGAAAGCGGCAGGATGCCGTCGTTTTTGAGGAGCACCACGCTGCGGCGGGCGGCTTCCTCGCTGAGAGCGAGGTGCTCTTTGCACTCGACGACGTCGTAGTGGATGACGTTGTACGGGCAGTTTTCGTCGAATTCACCGAGCAGGAAGCGCGTGGTGAACAGACGCTCGGCGGAGCGGGTGATGTCCTCCTCCGTGATGAGGCCGTCACGCAATGCCTGCAGCAGGTACAGGTAGGTCACGCCGCAGTTCACATCGCAGCCCATCGTGATGGCCAGCGCTGCAGATTCCGGCGGCGTAGCCGTGATGTGGTGGAACTGGTGGAAGTCGGAAATCGCCCAGCAGTCGGAGACATAGTGGCCCTCAAAGCCCCATTTGCCGCGCAGGATCTGCCGCATGAGGAGATCGCTGCCGCAGCAGGGCTCACCGAGGGTGCGGTTGTACGCGCCCATGACGGCTTCCACTTCGCCTTCCTTGACGGCGGCTTCAAAGGCGGGCAGGTAGGTCTCCCAGAGGTCCTTGTCGGAGACCACGGCATCGAAACTGTGGCGGTCCTTTTCCGGGCCGCTGTGCACGGCATAATGCTTGGCGCAGGCTGCGGTTTTGAGGTACTCTCCCTCGCCCTGCAGGCCCTTGATGTAGGCCACACCCATGCGGGCGGTGAGGTACGGATCTTCGCTGTAGGCTTCCTGACCGCGGCCCCAGCGGGGATCACGAATCAGGTTGATGTTCGGGGACCAGAAGGTGAGTCCCTTGTAAATGTCGCGGTCGCCGTGCTTTGCGGCCTCGTTGTACTTGGCTCTCGCTTCGGTGGCGACCACGTCGCCGATCTTTTGGAGCATGGCTTCATCGAACATGGAGGCCATGGCCACGGGCTGCGGGAACATGGTGGCGGTACCGGCACGGGCCACGCCGTGCAGGGCCTCGTTCCACCAGTTGTACGCCGGAATGCCCAGACGCTCGATGGCGGGGGCGTCGTACTTGAGCTGGGCGGCCTGCTCTTCTATGGTCATCTTCGATACAAGCGCCTTCGCGAGGGCTTGTGCTTTCTTTCTGTCTCGCATATCCACAACTCCTTGTGTTTTGTTGCTTTCAGTATAGCACACTGTTTTGAGCAGGGCAATGCTAAAAAAGGGGCTGTTGCAAAATGCAACAACCCCGAAAAGGATCTTACAGTTTGAGGATACCGGCGTTCAGCATGCTCTGGGCGGCCAGAATGGCGCCGAGGCGGCCGGAGTTGAAGTTCACGCCGCCCTGCATCCACGCGGCATACGGCTCACGGAGCGGTGCGTCGGCGGAAAGCTCGATGGACGAGCCGAAGGTGAACGAGCCGGAGGCCATGATGATCTCAGAGTCGTAGCCCGGCATTTCGGACGGTTCCGGCACGACGAAGGAATCGACCGGGGCGCCCTGCTGCACGCCCTGCACGAAAGCGATGAGCGCTTCGGGCGTGTTGAGCTTCAGCGCCTGAATGATGTCGGCGCGGGGCTCGTCGTAGCGCGGGGTGACTTCATAGCCAAAGCTCTCAAACAGCGCGGCGGTGAACACGGCGGTCTTGAGGGCTTCGCCGGTGACGTTCGGTGCATGGAACGTGCCCATGAAGAGCTCACGGTTGTTGCCGAGGGTACAGCCGACCTCACGGCCCGTGCCCGGTGTGGTGAGGCGGTAGGCGCACATCTCAACGAGGTCATGCCGGCCGGCAATGTAGCCGCCGGTGGGTGCAATGCCGCCGCCGGGGTTCTTGATGAGGGAGCCGGCCATCAGGTCTGCGCCGACGGCGGTGGGCTCGTATTTTTCGACGTACTCGCCGTAGCAGTTGTCCACCATGACGATGCACTGCGGCGCTTTTTTCTTTGCGATCTCAACGATCTTGCCGATCTCCGCCACGGTAAGGGACGGGCGCAGCGTGTAGCCGCGGGAGCGCTGGATGTAGACCATCTTATGCGCCGGGGTGATGCGCTCGGCCATGGCTTCATAGTCCGGCTTGCCGTTCGGCAGGAGGTCGATCTGCTCGTAGTTTATGCCGTACTCCTTGAGGGAACCGATGCCGTCGCCGGTGAGGCCGATCACGCCCTGCAGGGTATCGTAGGGAACGCCGGTCACGCTGAGCATCGTGTCGCCCGGGCGCAGCACGCCGAAGAGCGCCACGGTGAGCGTGTGCGTACCGCTGACGAAATTGTAGCGGCAGAGGGCATCCTCCGCGCCGAGGACGTAGGCGTAGACGGCATCGAGCACGTCACGGCCGCGGTCGCCGTAGCCGTAGCCGGTGGTGGCCACGAAATGGCTCTCGCTGACGCCGGCGTTCATGAAGGCGGCCTGCATCTTCTCCTGATTGTAGCGCTGGATCTCCGCGATCTTCTGCAGGTACGGTGCAGCCTTCTGCTCGGCTTCTTCCGCGGCTTTCAGGATGCGCGGGTCGATCTTAAAAAACTCATACATAGTGATAACTCCAATTTATATTCTGGCTGCGCACCACGCGCCGCAGGGCTTATAGCCCATGGACGCATAGAAACGCTCGTTTTTGTCTTCTGCCCTGAGCAGGTATACCCGGCCGCTGAGACGGTTTTCCAGTGCCCGCAGCACCTTTGTGCCGAGGCCCTGCCGCTGAAATTCCGGCCGCACGGCGACGGCAGTGATGAGGGAACACGCCTCACCATATACGGCTATACTGACGGCAGCGGCCTGACCCTGCGGATGTTCGCATCGGCACGCGGCCGTGCCGTGACGGACGCGGTGCGAGAGATCGAGGTAGAACGGCTCGAAATCGCCGACCATATCGCAGGATTTGAGAACGTCGTACACCTGCCGAAGGGGAACCTCCGTATGCCCGGCTTCCGTGGCCGGGGGCAGGTCTTTCACCAGCACCACGCCTTGCGCCAAAATCGTGAGCCCGAGCGCGGCGGCGTTTTCCGGAGTGCAGACCACGCTTTCGGCACCGACGGCCCGCAGAAACGCGGCGGCCTCCTCGGAATCGGTGATCGTGCCGCAGATGCGCATCACGCCGTCGAGTTTGCTGTAGGCGGCGGTCTCGTCCGTCCAGAACTGCGCGAAGGGACGATGGAGCCCGTAGGCATTCGCGGCGGAGAGGATCTGGCAGCCAAAGGGCGAATCCGCACACAGGTGACTGAGGGCCGCGAGGTCTTCTGCGAGGCGGATCACTGCAGCAGGCCTCCGGAAATTTCCTCCATCAGCTTACCGGTGAGGGCGATGGCAGCCTCGATGTCGCTTTCCGCGGCCATGGCCACCGGGCTGTGGATGTACCGGCAGGGTACGGAGAGCGTGAGGGTCTGCGCGCCGTTTTTCGTCGTGTGGATGACACCGGAATCGTTGCCGCCGGCACTGGCGGTCTTCGGCTGGCAGGCGATGTTCAGTTCCTTACCGAGCGCCAGAGCGCGCTGGAAATAACTCTTTCTGTAGATGGTGGTGCGGTCCATGAAGGACACGGCCACGCCCTGCCCCGGCTTGCACACGGCATCCAGCGGGGCGACCCCGGCTACGTCACCGGCGGTGGTGCCCTCGAGGTTGATGGCGGCATCGGGCTCCACGATGTAGGCAGCGGTGCCTGCGCCGCGCATACCGATCTCCTCCTGCACGGAGAAAACGAAGTACGTATCGTACTTGAGCTCGGTCTTCATAAGCTCCAGAAGGACGAAGCAGCCGGCGCGGTCATCGAGCGCCTTGGCCTTTACGGTGCCGCGGGCAGCCTCAAAGTACGGCAGGAAGCAGGCGTTATCGCCGATGGAGACGACTTCCTCCGCCTCTTCGCGGGTCTTGGCGCCGATGTCAATCGCGAGGCGGTCGATCGGCACGGCCTTTTCGCGCTCGTCACCGCCCATGAGGTGCACGGGCTTCGCGCAGATGACGCCGGGGATTTTGCCGTTGACGAGCACGCTGCGGCCGGAAAGAACCTCCGGGCGCACGGCGCCAATGGCGGTGAACTTGAGGAAGCCCTCGGACGTGATATTCGTGATGATGAAGCCGACCTCGTCCATGTGAGCGCAGAGCATCAGCTTTTTAACGGGGCGTTCGGCACCCTTCTTGAAGGCGATCACGTTGCCGAGCGGGGTGACTTCCACACAGTCGGCATACGGCTGCACTTCCTCCAGAATGATGGCGCGCACGGCGTCTTCCTCGCCGGAAACGCCGGTGGCGAGGCAGAGTTTTTTAAGCAGTTCCAGATTTTTCATGTGCTCAGGCCTCCTCGTCCAGAATGTAAGCCGCGATCAGCTTCGCGATGTTTTCCATATCCTCGAGATCGCAGACCTCGGCGGGGGTGTGCATATTGCGCTGAGGTACGGAGATGAGCCCCGTGCGCACGCCGCAGCGGGAGGTCTCGATGCTGTCGGCGTTGGTGCCGGTGCGGCCGCCCATGACTTCCAGCTGGTAGGGGATCTCGTTTTCCTTGGCGAGGGCGATGAGCCGCTTGCTGATGCGGCGGTCGAGCCCTGCGGCAAACCCGATCAGCGGGCCGCCGCCGAGTGTGGCGGTGATGCCGTCGGCGCCGGGCTGGGTGGCAAAGGAAACGTCCACGGCGATGGCCTCGGTGGGCTGCAGTGCGTAGGTGCGGATGCGTGCGCCCTGCCCGCCGACTTCCTCGCGGGTGGAGCAGACGACCATCACGCAGCAATCGGGGTTCTTGTCCTTCACGAGCTGGGCAGCACGGATGATGCAGGCGCAGCCGGCGCGGTCATCCAGCGCGGTGCCGGAGACGCGGTTGCCAAGGAGCTTCTTCACCGGGTTTGCAAGCACGGCACGGTCGCCGATGGAGACGATCTCTTCCACCTGCGCTTTGGTGAGACCGAGGTCAATGGCCTGGCGGTCCACCGGGGGCACCTTACCGTCGCCGTCCTGTGCGAGGTGCGGCGGCAGTGTGCAGACGATACCCGTCACCATCTCTTTGCCGTACACGGTGACGAGGCTGCCGGGCATGGTGCGGCGATCCACACCGCCCACCTGCGTCACGTGCAGGAAACCCTCTTCGTCGATGTTCGTGACGGCCATGCCGATCTGGTCGATGTGGGCATCGAGCAGGATACGGCGCTTTGCGTTTTTATTGCCGAGGATGCCGGTGACACCGCTCAGCGGGTCGGTGAGGACTTCGTCGCAGAAAGCGAGTTCGGCTTCTGCGGCCTTGAATGCCTCGTCCTCACAGCCGGGCGTACCGTGCGGTGCGCACAGCGCCAGAGTGAGGCGTTCGATTTCAGAATACATAATAAACCCTCCCAGGTTAAGTAATAGAGAATAGGAACTATTATAAATTGACAATTGTACATTGACCATTGTCCATTGAATACACTGTGACAACAGAATACCCTATATAAATCTGTTGTCACGTTGTCACACCTGTCACAGCTGTCACCTGTCACCTGTCACGCGGGAACGTCCCGCTTCGGCGTCGCGGAGTCGTTTGTGTGCACAAACTTCGCCGCAGTAAGAAATACACCCGGCAAACGCGTACGATGGATGCTGCCGGGAGTATCCTGAAGAACGCGACCGGCGCGTTTGTTTCCTTCGCTGTCGAGCACGTCCAAACGTGCGAAACCTGTGCTGCGCACAGCTATCAAATGCTTACGCATTAGACCCTGCGGGCATTCGCCGTCCGTCGCACGGACGTCGCACGGACAAAGCAAAAGCCTCGTCTTCCGGCGAGCGGAAGGCTCACCCAAAACGAGGCAATACGCACAGGGGATGATTACTTTGTGAAGTACATGATGATGTTCATCACGATCACGAGAACAAAGAAGCCCAGCGCGATGAACTTTGTCCAGCGGGACAGGAATGCATCGATGGAGCGTGCCTTGTTCTTGGACAGGAATGTATCTGCGCCGCCGGTGATGGCGCCCAGCTGATGCTGATGGCCTTCCTGCAGAAGCACCACAAGAATAATTGCGATGGAGAACAGGAGCAGCACGATACCGAAGATGATTTCCAAAACACCCATTGTCATTGTATTTTTACCTCCTCTGCGAGAGACTTTTACGCTTATAGCTTATCTATCATAGCACATAGCCTTGCATTTTGCAACCATAAATTTCTGATTTTTGCGGAATAAACGCCTTTTTGCGGCACACAATACCCTCAGGCCGCCACAGCCGGCGTTTGTACGCATAAAATGTACGGATTCCCTGTGCCAAAAAGCACGCGGGCAGATGCAGCCGCCGCTGCTTCTTCCGTTTTTTATGCGGGGCTGTATGCTGCCCGCCCTTCGACAGGATATACCCCGTCCGCTTACCGGAACACGCACAACAGCCACGTTCCCCGATGTGGAACAGGATCGCCCTCAGGTCCTGTGCCTGCGGTGATCCGCCGACTTTGGTGCGTGATTCCACCGGTGCGCCCTCCCCGGCACGCCGCAGCGCCCGGCCGTTCTGCCGGAGGGCTTGTTTTTTGCTGTCCGCGAGGTCGAATGCGTAAGCATTTGACTCCGCGACGCCGCTGCGGGACGTTACCGCGTGACAGCGTGACAGCGTGACAGGTGTGACAGGTGTGACAACAGATATATATAGGGTATTCTGTTGTCACGCTGTCACGCGGGAGGTGAGGAGCAAGTGCAAACAGGGAACGTACTTCTTCACTATTCCCTATTACCTATTACTGAATTATATTGTCGGCATCACGCGGCCGCCGGAAACGGAGAGGTACGCGCCGGTGATGTAATCGGAGA
>JAFQWC010000151.1 GCA_017407665.1 Clostridia bacterium
ACTGTATGCACGGCGTCTCACGCCTCGAATCTATTCCTTGACGCCGCATGAGGGGAAACCCTTTTGGGAAGACTTATGTTCTCAGATTTTGTTCTGCATATCCATGCAGCGCTGTATGGTCTTTCGCACATTATGCCGGAACCGGCTGTGCCGACCGGTCAGACGTGCCGCTGTTTGATCCAGCCACGCATACAGCCGTTTTTTCTTCGCTTGCCGCACGGTGGAACGGTAGTGCCTGCCGTGATGCATTCTATAGGTATTCATAAGGCCTCCCCTTCCCGCAGCATAAACCATGCGCTGCCCTCTTTCGCATTTTCCGACAGCTCAAAATAGATCTGTTGATCCTGAATCTCGTATTTGGAGCGGCTGCCGTCCTCGGCCAGAATATAATCGAACCGCGCCCCGGAGGCACTTTCCACACACAGGGTATACGTGCCGGTATCCAGATTCTCGCAAATCACGGAAGATGTATACAAGCCGTTTTCGCTGCGGCAATCCGGTGTGATCCGTACCGAGGACCGATAGGTCTGTCCGCGGCCTTCCAACAGAAACCGAACCACCACTTCCCCGTTTTCTTCCAGCTCGCGCAGGGCGGCCGTCATGCAGATCCTGCCGTTCAGGGTGCTGTTCTCCTGCACGGCGGCGGTTGTGGGCAGCATCGGGTCAACCTGAATTCCGTGAAGAGGTCCCCCATTATTCTGTTCCCGCATTTGTGCGGCCGCGTACCAGATCATCACGGCGCAAAGCAGCACGACCGATAAACTTTTATACATACGCATCACCTTTCCTTTTTGACTATAAAATACCATAGGGATGCATAAATATTTTGTCAGAGTGTGCCCCGGAAAACTTGCACTTTCTGCGCGTTTGTGATAGAATAAATCGGTTATTTTGAATTCATGAAGAAACAGAGGTTATCATCTTGCCTGATTTGAGAAACGAGATCGAAAAACGCCGTACGTTCGCCATTATTTCCCACCCGGACGCCGGTAAAACAACACTGACAGAAAAATTCCTGCTCTACGGCGGTGCCATTCAGCTGGCCGGTGCCGTTAAGGGAAAAAAGAATGCGCGCCATGCTGTTTCCGACTGGATGGAAATTGAAAAGCAGCGCGGTATTTCCGTAACTTCCTCCGTGATGCAGTTCCAGTACGACGGCTACTGCATCAATATTCTGGATACCCCGGGCCATCAGGACTTCTCCGAGGACACCTACCGTACGCTGATGGCTGCGGACTCCGCCGTGATGGTCATTGACGCCGCAAAGGGCGTTGAGCCGCAGACGAGAAAGCTCTTCAAGGTCTGCATGATGCGCGACATCCCGATTTTCACCTTCATCAATAAGATGGACCGTGACGCGCTGAGCCCGTATGACCTGCTGGATGAGATCGAAAAAGAGCTCGGCATCGGCACGTACCCGATGAACTGGCCCATCGGTTCCGGCATTGATTTCAAGGGCGTTTATGACCGTGAAAAGTCCGAGATCATCGCTTTTGAAGGCGACAAGGAGCTGCGCGGTCAGCACGAAGTCAAGGCACACAAGATCGATTTGAACGATGCCTCTCTGGAAAATGTTCTGGGCGAGAATCTGTACAATACCCTCCGCGATGACGTGGAGCTTCTGGACGGCGCCGGCTATGAGTTTGATCTGGATAAGGTCCGCCACGGCAAGCTGTCCCCGGTTTTCTTCGGCTCTGCGCTGACGAACTTCGGTGTGGAACCGTTCCTTGAAAACTTCCTGCGCATGACCACCTCGCCGCTGCCCCGCGAAACCTCCAACGGTACCGTGGATCCGTTCAGCAACGATTTCTCCGCCTTTGTCTTTAAGATCCAGGCCAATATGAATAAAGCCCACCGCGACCGTATCGCATTCATGCGCATCTGCAGCGGCCGCTTCGAAAAGGGCATGGAAGTGACCCATGTACAGGGTGGGCGCAAGATCAAGCTGGCTCAGCCGCAGCAGATGATGGCACAGAGCCGCGAGATCATCGACGAAGCCTATGCGGGCGACATCATCGGTGTGTTCGATCCCGGTATTTTCTCCATCGGTGATACGCTGTGCACCGGCAAAAAGGTGCAGTTTGAAGGCATCCCGACCTTCGCACCGGAATTCTTCTGCCGTGTGGCACAGAAGGACACGATGAAGCGCAAGCAGTTCGTGAAGGGCACCACGCAGATCGCACAGGAAGGCGCTATTCAGATCTTCCAGGAGATCGCTTCCGGTATGGAAGAAGTCATTGTGGGCGTGGTTGGTACACTGCAATTCGACGTGTTCAAGCATCGTATGGAGAACGAGTACAATGTGGAGATCCGCATGGAAACGCTCCCCTACTCCCTGATTCGCTGGATCGACACCCCGGATGTGGATCTGAAGAAGCTGAACCTGACCTCCGACACCAAGAAGGTACAGGATATCCGCGGCCGCTTCCTGCTGCTCTTCTCCAACGAGTGGAGCATCCGCTGGGCACTCGAGCACAACGAAGGCCTGGAGCTCTCTGAGTTCAGCCGATAAAAAGGATAATCAAAACCTCCGGCTAAGCCGGAGGTTTGCACAAGCCCTAGAAGGGCATAATACAGACTAAGCCCCTAAAGGGGCCCCGAAAGGTCTGCCGCTTGCATTTCTTTCTCGGGCCGCCCCTTAAGGGGCTCTTTATTTATG
>JAFQWC010000152.1 GCA_017407665.1 Clostridia bacterium
ACCGTGGGCGTCTCATCGTTGGTCTCCACGGAGTACTGGTTATAGACATGGAGTGCAACCGCCGTATGGGTATCGCAGAGGTATCCGTCTTCACAGAATACACGCCGGATGGTCTCCACCGTCTGGCGGTCATCGCAGCAGCCGCCGTAGAACAGCGCACGGACGGCATCGGCCGTATCGGCATCGACGGTATAGGAACCGCCACTGCTGAGGGCATGCATCCAGCTGGTCAGCTTCTCCGCATCTTCGCCGCACAGATGATACAGAAGGCGTTCCAGATTGCTGGACACCAGAATGTCCATGGACGGAGAGAACGTGGTGTAGAAGCTGCGCTTCTTATCGTACACACCGGTCCGGATGAAATCGGTCAGGATATTGTTCTTATTGGATGCGCAGATGAACTTCTTCACCGGCAGGCCCATACGCATGCCGTAGTAAGCCGCCAGAATGTTGCCGAAATTGCCCGTGGGCACCACAACATTGATGGCTTCTCCAAGCTCCACCTTGCCCGTATTGACAAGGTCCATGTAAGCGGAGAAGTAGTAGACAATCTGCGGCAGGAGACGGCCCCAGTTGATGGAGTTCGCACTGGAGAACATCTTATTGTTCGCTTTCAGCGCCGCTTTTACCGTGTCATCCGTGAAGATCTTCTTCACACCGGTCTGGGCATCGTCAAAATTGCCTTCAATGGCGCAGACGCAGACATTGCTGCCTTCCTGTGTGTTCATCTGGCGCTTCTGCATCGGGCTGACACCGTTTTCCGGATAGAAAACGATCATCTCCGTGCCGGCCACATCCTTAAAGCCTTCGAGCGCCGCCTTGCCGGTATCGCCGGAGGTGGCAACAAGGATCACGGCGGTTTTGCCGTCCGCGGTCTTTTCGAGCGATTTGCTCAGAAGATGCGGCAGGATCTGCAGCGCCATATCCTTGAACGCACAGGTCGGGCCGTGCCAGAGCTCCAGAATATGCTTGTTGTCGCCGTGGGTATCCAAAGAGACCACCTTGGCGGGGGTATCGTATTCAAATTTTTCCGCGCTGTAGGCGCGTTCCGCACATTCCGCAATCTCTTCCTCCGTAAAATCCGTCAGAAATTTGGAAAGAATATGCTTTGCTCTGCCGATATAATCCAAGTCCAGCAGATCTGCCAGTCGAACTGCCGGAAAGCTTTCCGGCACGAACAGGCCGCCTTCTTCGGAAATACCCTGTGCAATCGCCTGTTCCGCTGTGACGCGCAGCGCCGGATTCCGGGTACTTGTATACAGCATGGCATGAACCTCCTCTAATGGGTACATTTTGCTATTGAAATGCCTCAAACCAATATATTATACCGCATTCTTCCTTATCTGTCAAAGCGTTTGAAGAAAGATGCCGCATTTTCGTAGAAAATCTTGTTGACCAGCGCTTCCGGCAGGTTGTGACGCAGGAAGATATTCGCCACCTCTTCCATGGATTCCAGACCGGTGATGCCGTGCGGCATGGAAGAACCGTCAAAATCGCTGCCCATAGCGAGGATATCCGCACCGCCAAGGGACAGGATGTACTCGGCGTGCGCGTAGAGGTCTTCCGCAGAAGCCTGCTCCGGGTCGTTGTTCAGGAACACCTTAAAGTAATTGAGGCCCACAAGGCATTCGCGCTGGCACATGATTTTGATCTGCTCGTCGGTCAGATTGCGCGGATGACTGCAGAGCTTTTTCGCATTGGAATGGGACGCCACAAAAGGACGCTCCGTGTATTCCACGACGTCATAGAACAGCTTTTCGCTGGCGTGAGAAATATCAATGGCAATGCCCTCTTTTTCCATTTCCTTCACTGCCAGTTTGCCAAACGGGGTCAGACCGAACACATCGCCGGACATAATGCCGCTGCCCACTTCGTTGCTGCCATTCCACGTGAGGGTCATCATGCGGACACCGCGGCTTCTGAGATGGGCCACGTTCTCGAGCTTGCCGTTCAGCACGGCGCTGCCTTCTACGGTGAGCATCATGCCGGTGCCCTGCTTGTTTTCCATGGCTTCAATGTCTTCTGCGCCGCGGATCACGGTGAAGCTGCCGTCAGCGGCTTCGCGGTCGAACAGGTCGGCGTGGTCGTTGAACCACTTTTCTGCTGCGGCGCCGCGCACTTTATCCGGCAGCCAGATGGCCGCGCACTGGATGTACGGTGCGTAGGCATTGCCTTTTTCCACGCTGACATGGAGATTATTCTTCTTGAGGGAAATGCCCTTGTGCAGGCATTCCACGAGGGTATCACAATGGAGATCAAAATAACGCATGGATCTCTTCCTTTCTTAATAAAACGCATTCTCGATGTACTCGATCTTCTGCAGTTCGCCGTCCGCCGTAAACACCGCTGCGGCATCAAAACGCGGCTGCAGGTTTGTGGAAAACTTCATCAGATAGAACTGTGCCGTTTTGATCACCTTCGCGCGCTTTGCCGGCGTAATGGATTCAAACGGATGGCTCATGCCGTCCGCCTTGCGGGTCTTCACTTCCACAAAGGCCAGATACCGATCATTCTTCGCGATGATATCGATCTCGCCGAACCGGCATTTGAAATTGGTTTCCACGATCTCATAGCCTTTGTTCTGCAGGTATTCTGCGGTGAAATGCTCACCCAGCCTGCCGGTTCCCGTCTGCGGCACGGTGTTCCCTCCCTTAACCGAGGATCTTCTTCAGGAATGTCTTTCTGTGTATGGGCGACGGACCGTACTGCAGCAGCGCTTCGGTATGCACCTTGGTGCCGTAGCCCTTATGCTTTTCAAATTGATATTCAGGGTACTGTTTGGCATATTCCAGCATGACGCGGTCTCGGCTGACCTTTGCCAGAATGGAAGCTGCCGCGATGCTGGGGCTTTTGGCGTCGCCCTTCACGATCGTCTCGCCCGGTACGGGCATGGGCGGCATCCGGTTGCCATCCACGAGCACATAGTCGCATTTCTGCTGCATATTTTCATAAGCGCGGCGCATGGCGAGATACGTGGCCTGCAGAATGTTGATCTCGTCGATCTCCTTTTCGTCCGCAAAGCCAATGCCCCATGCAAGGGCATTCTCGCAGATCACGTCAAACAGGGCTTCCCGCTTCTTTTCGGAAAGCTTTTTGGAGTCGTTCAGACCGTCGATAACCAGTCCCTCCGGCAGAAGCACGGCTGCCGCATAGACCGGGCCGGCCAGCGGACCGCGTCCGGCTTCGTCAATGCCGCACACGGCGGTATAGCCCTTTTCGTACGCTGCGTGCTCAAAGCTGTAATCCATCATGCTTCGGGTTCCTCCGGCTTGTCCGTCTCTTTGATGCAGGCAGACAGCGGACGGCCGACGGGCTCGAGGGTGATCTGCCCCAGCTTGCCGCCGCGGTATTCGTCCAGCACATTGACTGAGGCGCGCTCGGTGTCGACCTCGCCGCCGGAAATCAGCATACCACGCTTGCGGCCGATCTTCTCAAGGATCTCGTGGCCCTTGAGGCCCTCTGCGGGATCGATCTCTGTCTTGTAGCGGGTATTCACAGCCTGCGGATACAGATCCTGCAGAAGCTCGAGCAGGCGGTAAGACAGGCCCTCGGTATCGAGGATCTCATCGCGGACGACACCGGTAAAGGCCAGATGCTCGCCGACCACCGGGTCCTCGAACTTCGGCCACAGAACACCGGGGGTATCCAGAAGCTCAAAGCCCTTGCCGATCGTAAACCACTGGTTGCGTCTCGTCACGCCCGGCTTGTCCTGCACGGCAGCCTTGCCGGCACCTCCGCCCTTACAGAGGCGGTTGATGAGCGAGGACTTGCCGACGTTCGGCACGCCGACGACCATGATGCGGATGGGACGGCCGGTCATGCCCTTTCTGTCCCATGCGGCGATCTGCTCCTTGAGGATATTGCGGATCTCCGGCATCAGGCGGTTGAGCCCCTTGCCGGTCTTGCAGTCGATCGGGATGGCTACCGTTTTATGCTGCTTGAAATATTCCACCCATTTGGCGGTCTCTGCAGGGTCCGCCATATCGGCTTTGTTCATCAGAACGATCTTCGGCTTGCTGCCGATGATGCTTTTCAAAACCGGATTTCGGCTGCTGATCGGAATTCTGGCATCGATCAGTTCCGCCACGATATCGACGAGCTTTAAGCTGCTCTGAATCGCACGGCGGGTTTTCGCCATATGGCCCGGAAACCACTGTACCGATTGTACTTCACTCATAATAACACCATTTCTTTCTCAATCACGCCCCACGGGCCTGTTCATCCGTTACTCCGCCTTGCCGAAACGATCAAACGGATAGATCGTGAAGATCGCCTCGCCAAGAATATGCCGGGCATCCACCATACCGACGGTGGCATAGCGGCTGTCCTGCGACTGACCGCGGTTATCGCCCAGGACAAAAACGCAGTTTTTCGGCACGGTCTGGGGGAAGATCAGCGGCTCATACAAACTGGAGGGACTGGTGGTGATGCCATTTTCCAAACCGAACTGACGCTCATCCACGGCTACGCCGTCCACATAAACCACACCGGTGGTGTAGTTGATGTCCACGGTCTGCCCTTCCGTTGCGATGACACGTTTGATGATGGGCTCATCCAGCACATTCGTCAGAACGACCACGGAGCCCTGCTCCACCTTATAGCCGTGATTGGCGATGATCAGACGCTCGCCGTCCACGTAATTCGGGAGCATGGAACCGCCGCTGACTGTAACCACACGGAACACAAAAGTGAGCACCAGGATCACCAGAGACAGCGCCACGGCAATTTCTTCCAGCCACTCGAACAGCGTGCGCACCCCTTTGGACGGCGCTGCCGGCTGTTTTCTTGCATACTTTTTCATAATCAACACCTGCATATAAAGCAAAAAGGGACAAATAGAATTTGCCCCTTTCATCTGTGTGCTATTCGATTTATCGAACCTGCTCCTTGACCTTTGCAGCCTTACCGACTCTGTCACGCAGATAATAGAGCTTTGCACGGCGAACCTTACCCTTACGGATAATGGTTACTTCCTTAACGTTCGGGGAATGAACCGGGAAAACTCTCTCAACGCCTACACCGTAGGAGATGCGGCGAACTGTGAAGGTAGCGCCAACGCCGGAGCCCTTGCGAGCGATAACTGTACCTTCGAAGTACTGAACTCTTTCCTTGTCACCCTCGCGGATGTTTACGCCGACGCGAACGGTATCGCCAACGCTGAATTCGGGTGCCTGCTCCTTAACGGACTCGGCAGCAATGATTTTGAGTGCGTCCATTTGATTTTCCTCCTAAAATTGTAATTCAGACATTCATGCGTCAGACGCGCAGAGGACTGTCCGCTTCAATGACGCGGTTTACACCGTGCATTGAACCCCATCGGCAGCTTTTGAGGGCCAACGGATTTCAAATGCTCAGATATTTTACCACATCTCTCCTGAAAATGCAAGTGTTTTTTTACTGAAATTCGCGGAATTCTGCGTCCATCAGGCAGGTGCGTTCCACACGCACCAAAAGGGATTTCTCCAGGTATTTTTCTGCCGCTTCCACAAACAGCATGGGGTTGATGCCGCCCTGATTGCCCGCCGGCAGACGGACCGTCATCACGAGTTCTTCCGCCTCGGGCTCAAACTGCATATCAGCAAAATACGGCTTGATGTCCACGAGCTTCACGCCCTTTTTGGCGTGCTTTTTGACGACGATTTCCGGTTCCATGAGAAAGCGCTGCATCTCAGCCTGCATCCCTGCGGGGTCGTCCGTTTCAAGGCGCAGGATGTACTCGGCGTTTGCGATATCATTGGCTTTCCTCACCGGCTCCGTCACCGCCCATGCACGGATCTCATGCGGCAGACCGGCGTTCATCTTTTCGATCAATTCCTCGTAGGGCATATCCTCGATGAGGCGGATATCCATAGCCTCCTTGCGGCTTTCAAAGCCGAGGGACAGCGGCGCCGCGAAGGTAAGGAACACGTGCGGGTTGAAGCCCTCCGTGTACCACAGCGGCAGCTTTCCCTTATGGAATGCGCGGGACATGCAGCGGTTCAGATCCAGATGGGAAATGTACCGCGCCGTGCCGGTTTTGGAAAACCAAACTCTAACATCTTTTCTCAACGCAAAGCCCTCCCTTGAAGCAGGCCGCACCGCAGTTCGAGCATTTCTCGCGGCAGTTCGGCGTGGTCTGTGCGCTGTACGCACGCTTGCATTCCTCGATGAGGAAAGACTTCTTTACACCGTAATCAAGATGATCCCAAGGCAGGATTTCGTCAAAATCACGCTGGCGGTTGGCGTAGAACGCCGGGTCAATGCCGAGATCGGCAAAGATCTGCATCCATGCGTCAAAATCGAAGCAATCGGCCCAGCCGTCAAAGCGCAGACCGCGCTTATGGGCTTCCAGCATGACGGCGTTCAGCTTGCGGTCGCCGCGGGCAAACACGGCTTCGAGGAAGCTGGTTTCCGCACCGTGATAGTTGACGGTCACCTTGCGGGAGGTGGAGGAGAATTTCAGCAGGCGCTGCTTCTGCTCCAGCGTCTCGATGGTATCCTGACCGAACCACTGGAACGGCGTGAAGGGCTTCGGCACAAACGCCGCTGCACTGACGGTGACCGCCGGACGCTTACCCTTCTGGCGGTTTTCCGTTTCATAATACCAGTCCACGACCTTCTGGCCGAGATCCGTAATGCCGACGATATCCTCGTCGGTCTCGGTGGGCAGACCGATCATAAAGTAGAGCTTGATCTTGGTCCAGCCGTTGTTGAAAGCAATCTGCACGGTTTTGTGCAGTTCATCTTCGTATACATTCTTATTGATGACATCGCGCATACGCTGTGTGCCGGCTTCCGGCGCAAAGGTCAGGCCGCTCTTACGGACGGACGCGATTTTATCGGTCAGCTCTGTGGAGAAATTGTCCACACGCAGGGACGGCAGGGACACGCTCACGCGCTCGTCCTCGGTCCACGTATGCAGGGTGTCGAGCAGTTCAAACAGGCAGCCGTAGTCGCTCGTGCTCAGAGAGGACAGGGAGATCTCATCATAGCCGGTGGAGGCGCACAGCTTTTTCGCCTGCTCATTGATGGTCTCCACGCTCTTTTCGCGGAACGGACGGTACAAAAAGCCCGCCTGACAGAAACGGCAGCCGCGGATGCAGCCGCGCAGCACTTCCACGACCGCACGGTCATGAACGATATCGATGAACGGCACGACGAAATTATCCGGGAAGAACATCTCGTCCACATCGTTGACGACACGCTTTTTGACGGTCCCCGGTGCGCCGTTTTTCGGCGTATAGGCCTTCACGGTACCGTCTGCATTATATTCCACATCATAGAAAGCAGGTACATACACGCCCTCGATTTGTGCCGCAGCTTCGAGGAATTCCTGCTTCGTCTTCCCCTCCGCCTTACATTTGCGGTAGAGGTCGATGACCTCGAGGTCCACTTCTTCGCCGTCGCCGAGGAAGAAGATATCGAAGAAATTGCTGATGGGCTCCGGGTTGCAGGCGCAGGGGCCGCCGCCCACGACGATGTTCGTAAGCTCTGTACGGTCGCGGCTCAGAAGCGGCACACCGGCAAGCTTCAGCATATTGAGAATGTTCGTGAAGCTCAGCTCATACTGCAGCGTAAAGCCGATGAAATCGAATTCGCTGACGGGGTCGCCGCTTTCCAGCGCGTACAGCGGGATGTCGTTTTCGATGAGTGCCGCTTCCATATCGATCCACGGTGCGAACACACGCTCGCACCAGATGTAATCCTTTTCGTTGAAGAGCGAATACAGGATCTTGATGCCCAGATGGGACATACCGATCTCATATGTATCCGGGAAGCAGAACGCAAAGCGTACATCCACTTCCTCTTTATTTTTGATCACCGAGTTCAGCTCGCCGCCGACGTATCGTCCCGGCTTCTGCACCTTCGGCAGGATCTTGTCCAGTTTCCTGTTCAGCATAATTTCTGCCTTTCTTTGTTGATTTGCATAGACAGATATATTATAGCGCAGATCGCGGGAAGTTTCAACACCGGTTTTCACATCTTCGCTGCATTCTGCAAAACGGCGGATTTTATACGGAATCGGATTGCCAAAAGATACCCGAATCTATATAATTGAAATATAAAACCGTATGCATGATTTTACGCCGGAAAGGTACGGAACACCACATGAACGAAAAATATATGATCGCCATCGACGGCGGCGGAACCAAAACAGAATTTGTCCTGTTTACGGAGGGCGGCACGGTTCTCGAAAAGCTGACCCTCGGCGGAACCAATCCCAATATCACCACACCGGAAACCGCAGCCGAATGCCTCGCGGTCGGCATCGCAGAGCTTTTGACGCGGAACCGGAAGGTCTGCCGCATCTACGCGGGCATTGCCGGTGCGCTGTCCGGAAACAATGGTGCGATCCTTCAAAACGCCCTGCAGAATCGTTATCCGGATATCTCTGTGACTGTTGTGTCCGATATCATGAACGTGATCGGTATGGCGGAAAATACGGATCGGTGCATCGCTGCCATCATCGGCACGGGCTCCGTGGTATTCGGCTGGGACGGAGAAACGCTGCAACGCGCCGGCGGCTGGGGATACCGGTTTGACGGGGCGGGTTCCGGCTACGACATTGGCAGGGATGTCCTCTCCTGCCTTCTCGCCGTTCAGGACGGGCTTCTGCCCCGCTGCAAAACAGCGGAATTCGCAGAGGAGAAACTCGGCGGCGCCGTTTTTGACCACATCACGGAATTATACAGCGCCGGGCAGGACTACATCGCCTCCTACGCCCCCATCGCCTTTGCCGCCGCAGAAGCCGGCGATGCCGTGGCTGAGGAGATCCTTGCGCGCTCCGCAGACCGTGTGGCGGCGCTCATCACACATATACATAAGCAGGGCTGTTACGGTGACCGCGTCGTTTTGTCCGGCGGGATCGCTATTCATTTCCCGCAGTTCGCTGCATTGCTCAAGGAGCGTCTGGATTCCCGCATTACGCTGGACACCCCCACGGAGCCGCCTGTATTCGGTGCCATGCGGATGTGCGCGCAGGCGGAAGGGATCGCGGTATCTCTCCCCTGCTTCCGAAACACCTTCCGAACCAGCTGCCGCGACCTGTGATCGCAGAAAGGAAATCATCATGCTCCCTACAGAACAGAGAAACCCGAAGACGACACATATTGACAAAGCCTCCACCCTCGAGATCCTGCAGATGATCCACGCGGAGAATCAGCGCTCCGTGGATGCCGTTGGAGAAGCGCTGCCGATGATCGAAGCAGCGGTAAATGCCGTAACAGCAGCACTTCGTGACGGCGGGCGTCTGATCTATGTGGGCGCCGGCACATCGGGCCGTCTGGCGGCCGTAGATGCTTCCGAATGCCCGCCCACCTTCGGCGTGGATTATGAGCTCGTCTCCGCAGTGATGGCCGGCGGCACAAATGCATTTTTCCGCGCGGCGGAAAATCAGGAGGACGCCGGAGCGGCCGGTGTGCAGGCGATGCATGACAAGCATCTGCAAAGCTGCGACGTTGTGATGGGCATATCCGCTTCCGGCAACGCGGATTTTATTCTGGAAGCCCTGAAATACGCCAAGAGCGTCGGCTGCACGGTTCTGTCTTTGAGCAGCAATCCGGACGCGAAAATCGGCAAAGTGGCGGACTTCCCGATCTTCACGGATACCGGCGCGGAGGTGATCACCGGTTCCACCCGCATGAAGGCCGGCAACGCACAGAAAATGGTGCTCAATATGATCTCCACCGCAGCGATGATCCAGACCGGCAAGGTGTATGAGAACATGATGATCAACCTGCGGCCCACGAATAAAAAGCTGCGGGAGCGGATGATCACCATCGTGTGTGACATCACCGGTGTGGATCGCACAAAGGCAGAAGCACTTCTGCAGGACAGCGGATTTTCGATTCCCGCTGCTGTGGAAAGATATAACGGTCAAACATAAAACGGTAATCAAAACCTCCGGCTAAGCCGGAGGTTTGCACAAGCCCTAGAAGGGCATAATACAGACTAAGCCCCTAAAGGGGCCCCGAAAGGTCTGCCGCTTGCATTTCTTTCTCGGGCCGCCCCTTAAGGGGCTCTTTATTTATG
>JAFQWC010000153.1 GCA_017407665.1 Clostridia bacterium
CTTGATTTCTCGGCACTTTTTGGCACCCTGAAGAGGACTCTAACCTCCGACCTGCCGCTTAGGAGGCGGCCGCTCTATACAACTGAGCTATCAGGGCATATACAATGCGATTCAAACCAATGACCATTTGCCTTTTTGCAAAGGCGAGCGTTAAAACACTCGCTTAGGAGGGGTTTATTATATCCATTTAACTAAGGAGGCTCAGTGCACCTTATTTTACCGCAGGAACGCTTTTTTGTCAACCGATGGCATAACATCTTCCCGCGGCGGGAACACCTGTAAAGAATACGGAAAACCGCTTGACTATTCGGAATCGCTAAGCTAAAATTAAATTTACCGAAGATTTTGCTGAATTATGTCGACTTCTGTCGATGATATATCTTTAGAATTTGGAAAGGATCGATCGCATGATGAAAAAGACGTTCAAATCCGCGGCTGCCCTGTTTTTGGTTTTCCTCCTGCTGGTGTGTACGTGCGCCTGCGGCAGCAAGCCCGCCTCCGAACCCGAAGCCGAGGTCGTCATTCCGGACGGTCTCAACGTGGGCGGACGCTATCTGCTCACCCATTCGTATGAGACGGAAACCACACCGGAGCCCTCGACTTTGCCGGAAACCTCCGGAACAGAAGGTTCCGAATCCCCTGAAAACATGGAAGACATCGACGATGACCCGATGAACATCGCCACGCCCGAGCCCACCCTGCCCCCGCCCGGTACCGACTGCGGCGCAAAGCTTGTGGCGCTCACATTTGATGACGGCCCAACCGGCGACACCATCGCCTTTGTGGAAGCCCTCAACGCGCTCGACGTCAAATGCACCTTCTTCATGCTGGGCTATCTGATTGAAAGCTACCCCGACGCGGTGAAAGCCATGGTGGAGGGCGGGCACCAGATCGCGAGCCATTCCTATGACCATCCCAACCTGAAAACCAGCAGCCAGCAGAAAGTGGACAACCAGATCTTCACCACAGAGAATCTGCTCAGCGCCATCGACGGCAAGGACGGGCATTACATCCGATGCCCGTACGGCGAATCCGGCGATTACGTGAAGTCCATCGCACCCGCGCCGCTCATTTACTGGAGCGTGGATACGCTCGACTGGAAGACCCGCAACGCCGATGCCGTCTACAACGCGATCGTCACGAACACCTATGACGGCGCGATCATTCTGACCCACGACATTTACCAGTCCACCCGCGACGGCGTGCTGCGCGCCATCCCGGATTTGAAGGCTGCCGGCTATGAATTCGTCACCGTGGAAGAGCTGCTCAAGCGCCGCAACGTGGACATTCAGAACGGCACGACCTACTACGACGCCCAGAACGAGGGCACCAATTATCCGGGCGGCATCATCCCGCTCACCTTCGGCTCCTTTGCCGAGGGCATGAACCCGTAAATATAATTTTCATTCTGAACGACCGGTATTATGCCGGTCGTTTTTGTTTTACCCGGAAACGGGTTGGTTTCATCGGGACGGAGGTATGCGGCAGCACATCCTTGTTTTACGGCATACAAAAATCCTCCGGCGTACGGGCGGGGTTGCTAAGGACAGAAAAGTTTTTCAAGTGTTATTCTGCATGTCGGCAGAGTGATATTATTGCTTACGCGATAGTTTTATTGAAACCTGCGGTTTCAGTGTAATTTTATTCGCAAATCAACTCGCGAAGCGAATAAAACTATGCGGAGCATAATAAAACTGCACAGCAATAAAACTCGCCGCAGGGCGAATAAAACTGGCGTCGTGTCCTTACGGACACGACGCCTACGCCGGAGGTCTTGCTGTTATTCTATTCGGAAATTCGATCAATAACGGTTCCAGACATCATCGTTGTTCTGACGCTGCTCGTTCCGGCGGGCACGTGCCTGCATAGCCGCTCTGCGGCGGGCCTCACGGCGCTTTTTCAGCACCATCTGACCGTGGGTATAGATCACGATAAAGCCGATGATGAGGATGACCAGGATGATGAAAATGATCATGCCGACGGTCTTGAGGAACCGGACAAAGAAACCGGGCTTCTTTTCTTCTTCCTCTTCCACTTCGGGTTCCGGAGAAGCAGTCGGTTCCGGTGTGCCGTCCGCGGCGGTCATGCCGACGTTCACGGCATACAGCTCAGCCTTGTCAGCCATCGCGGTGAAGACTTCCAGAATACCGGCGTCATATTCGCCCGTGCTGAATTTGGGCTCCAGATTCTTATCGAACAGCTCGGACCAGGACTGCACCGGGAATTCCGCGCTGAGACCGTCACCGGCCACAGCGACGTAATCCTGCTGGGTCACGGAAACCGCCAGAAGCAGACCTTTCTCGGTAACGCCGCCCAGCTGCCAGCTGTCGATCACGCGGTGGAGATAATCGCCCTTGGCGTTGATGTCCGCGCCGGGGATCTCCTTCAGCGTCATCACGGCAATCTGAATGCCGTACTTCTCATACATCTGTCCGTTTCGGGTGAGGATCGCATTCTTTGTGGCCACACCCAGAATGTTTTCTTCATCGTAAATATAGAACGTGGACGAGGGGGCGGGCACATCCGTACCGACCGCACTTTCCGCCGCAGCGCCGACACTGCAGACGCTAAAGATCATCAGAAGTGCAAGGATCACGGAAAGGAGCCGTGCCGCTTTGCTGTGCAGGATCTTTGTCATTCTGTATCACCATTCCTTACTTTCATAACCCATATATATGGGACAGAATTTTCCAATCTACCCTATATTCTACGTTTATTCTCTCCGTCTGTCAAGGGTAAGATACGCAAAGATCCGGCAGACATCCTGCCTGCCGGATCCGATCGGTTTTTATTTAAGTTCCACAACGGTCACGCCGCTTTCGCCCTCGCCGTACACGCCGAGGCGGAAGGTTTTGACGGCCTTGTGCCTCTTCAGATGCTGGTGGATGCCGCTTCTGAGCACGCCGGTGCCCTTGCCGTGGATGATCGTGAGCTGATTGAGATTCCGCAGCAGCGCATGGTCGATGAACGCGTCCACCTCCATGATGGCTTCCTCCACGTTCATGCCGCGCAGATCGATCTCATTGCGCACCGTGGTATCGCTGCCGGGGGCTTTCGTCACGTTGCGGTGGCCGCCCAGCTTCTTCTTTTCCTTCTCCCGGCGGTCCGTCAGGCGCAGGTTTTTCAGCGGAACACGGGTCTTGATGATGCCCGCCTGCACCAGCACCATATCGCCGGATTTCGGCAGCTCCAGCACCGTGGCGGTCTTGTCGATATCGTAAATGAGCACGTTGTCGCCCACCTTGAGCGGACGCGGCAGCACGTATTCCTCGTTGCTTCTGGCTTCGTGCACGGGGTCGCTGGCCTTTTCGAGGTCGCGGATGCCGGCCTTGAGGCGCGCCTTCTGCTCGGCGGAAAGCTCCGCCATCTTTTCGCGGCGCATTTTTTCCAGTTCGTCCATCAGCCCCTGTGCCTGATGGCGGGTCTTCTGCACGATCTGTGCCGCCTCGCGCTGGGCACGCTCAATCTCGTTCTTTGCGTCCTTTTCGGCGCGCTCACGCAGGGCTTCCGCTTCCTGAATGCGCTTTTCGGCATCGATGCGGTACTGCTCGGCGTCGCGGCGCTCGTCTTCCATTTTGCGGCGGCTGTCCTCCAGACGGGTGACGACTTCCTCAAACATGGTGCTTTCCTGCGAGACAAGGGTCTTTGCACGCTCCACGATGTCCTCCGGCATACCGAGTCGCTTGGAGATCGCAAACGCGTTGGATTTGCCAGGCACGCCGATGAGCAGACGGTAGGTCGGGCGTAAGGTGGCGACGTCGAACTCGCAGCAGCCGTTTTCCACACCGTCGGTCTGCAGCGCGTAGGCCTTGAGCTCCGCGTAGTGCGTGGTGGCCATCAGCTTCGCGCCCTTCTGACGCATGGCTTCGATGATGGAGATCGCCAGCGCGGCGCCTTCCACGGGGTCCGTACCGGCACCGAGCTCATCGATGAGGATGAGGCTGCTGTCGTCGGCCTCGTCGAGGATGCGGATGATGTTCGTCATGTGCGCGGAGAACGTGGACAGCGACTGCTCGATGCTCTGCTCGTCGCCGATATCCGCCAGCACATGGCGGAACACGGAAATCTCGCTGCCCTCGCCGGCGGGGATCATCAGGCCGCACATGGCCATGAGGGTCAAAAGGCCGGCAGTCTTCAGGGAGACCGTCTTGCCGCCGGTGTTCGGACCGGTGACGATGAGCGCGTCAAATTCATGGCCGAGCATCAGGTCGGTCGGCACGACTTTGGTTTTATCGATCAGCGGGTGGCGGGCAGCCTTGATGTTCACCCGGCCGGTATCGTTCAGTTTCGGGACAACGCCCTTCATTTTGTAGGCCAGCTGACCCTTTGCGAAGATCAGGTTCAGCTCCACGGCGGCACGGTAGCTTGCGACGATGCCGTCGGCAAACTCGCCCACCTCGCGGGAAAGCTCGGTGAGGATGCGGTCGATCTCCTCGGCCTCTTCCGCGCGCAGGACGCGGATCTCGTTGTTCGCTTCCACCACGCCGATGGGCTCGATGAACACGGTGGCGCCGCTGCCGGAGGAATCGTGCACGAGGCCCTTCACTTCGTTGCGGAACTCCGCCTTGACCGGCACCACGTACCGGCCGCCGCGCTGCGTAACGATGGCTTCCTGCAGATATTTCTGGTAGGTCTGAGAGCGGATGAGCTTGTCGAGCTGCTCACGCACGCGCAGGGACGCATTGCGGATCTTGCGGCGGATGGAGGCGAGCGCCACACTGGCGTTGTCGGAGACCTCCTCCTCGCTCACGATCGTCATGGAAATGCGTTCCTCGATGAATTTGTTGGGCTGGAGCGTCTCAAAGCGCCAATCCAGCGCCGTGGGGATGCTCTCGCTCTTTTTGCGCCAGTCCGATACACTGCGGATGGCGCGCAGGGTGGCGGCCACCGCCAGAAGTTCAGTCAGATTCAGCACACCGCCGGCCTGTGCGCGGCGCAGGGCGTTCGTGACGTTCGTCATGCCATAGAAGGACGGCGCACCGAATTTCGCCATCAGAACGAAGGCGTCATCGGTCTCCTGCAGCAGGCGCGCCACGTGCTTTAATTCCGTGTCCGGCTCGATGGCCACGGCCAGCTCCGCCGCATCCGCGCAGGTGGTTTCATTTGCCAGCATGGAGAGGATCTTATCCAGCTCCAGCGATTTATGATCTTTTAACATATGGTTCTCCTAAATTTGAGGTGATCTTTTCGGACTTAATCCAAAAACGTCTTATAAAATTCCAGCGTCTTCGGCATGGTGTGCAGCGTGCGCACCACGTAGCTTTCGGTGGCGGCGTTGAGGATCTTCAGTGCCTCCTCCGGCAGCGAAAACGCATACAGCTTTTCAAAATCGGCAAAAACGATGTGCCGCATGGCCGTGAGCACACCCGGCGGCAGCGGGATATACGGCTCGTTTGCGCCGTGGAAGCAATCCTTGCAGCGCAGAATGCCGCTGTCCGGCAGGAAATACATGGGATCCGATTCATACGCCGCGCAGTCGCTGCACGCCACAAGGTCCGGCATATAGCCCGCCATGCTCAGCATCCGCAGTTCCGTAACGGACTGCAGCATCCGCTTCGGGCGCGTACCCTTGGCGAGAAAATGCAGGGAATTCAGCACCAGCCGCAGGAATTCCTCCGATTCCGTTTCCTCCGGCACCAGCAAATACGCCAGCTCGCAGAAATACTGCGCAAGAGAAAGCGCGCCGATGTCCCGCCGAAGTCCGAAAAAGACCTCGATGGGCTCCGCGTCGTCAACTATGTATTTGTCCCGCCCCTTAAACACGGAGAGGCGGGAGTAGCAGAGCAGCTGGGTGGCTGCGCTTTTGCTGTCCTTGAGATTTTTGGCGCGGCGCGCAAACGCACGCAGCACGCCGGCATCTCGGGTCAGCATCGTGACCAGGCGGTCACTTTCGCCGATGGTCTGCTCCTTGATGATCAAACCCTGGGTCTTTACCTGCATTCGGGACTCCTGCCGCACACGCCCCGCCGGTTTCCTCCCGGCGCCGGAGCTGTGCATAACGAATATAATCTTCCACTTTTCCGCTGTGATAAAAGCTGTTCCACGCCCGGTTTTCCGCAGAAAGCGCCGAAGCATCGGCGTTTTCGGGATCGGGCGTTAAAAAGGCATTGCCGGAGATCATCCTGTTGAGTCCTCCTTTTCAAACGCTTACTTTTTAGAGTATTTGCGTTTATGGCGGGGCTATGACAGGAAAATAAATCTTTGAACGACAGATTCCGGCAGATTTTTCACGAAAAATATGCTAATGGAGCGTTACTCCATCAAGTCTTTCTTGTCGAATCCAAGGGACGCGAGCACCTGCGGGCGCTGCCGCCAATCCTCCTTCACTTTGACCCAAAGGCGCAGATTGATCTTGCAGCCGAAGAACCGCTCCATATCCTCTCTGGCCTTGGAGCCGATCTTCTTCAGCATGGCGCCACCCTTGCCGATGATGATGCCCTTGTGGGTATCGCGCTCGGTGTAGATGGTAGCGTCGATCTCGGTGAGGTCACCACGCTCCTTCATGCTCTCGGTGACGACCGCTACACCGTGGGGAATTTCCTTATCGGTGAAGCGCAGGATCTTCTCGCGGACGATCTCCGCGGCGATGACGCGCTCCGGCTGATCGGTGAGGGTATCCTCGGAGAAGAAATGGCCGCCCGGCTGCGCGAGCTTTTTGAGTTCTTCCTTCAAAATATCCATGCCGTTGCCGTCCTTTGCGGAGACCGGCACCACGGCATCGAAATCATAGAGCTGGGAAAGCGCCAAAATCTGCTCCATCAGGATGGATTTGTCCTCATGCAGGTCGATCTTGTTGATGGCGAGCACCGCCGGCAGACCCATGGACTTAAACCGGGCCACGAGTTCCTCGTCCGCCTTCGAGATCTTTGTGCCGGCTTCGGCCACGAGCAGGCAGGCATCCACGCCCGCCACGGACTGCGTGACGCTCTTGACCATGTAGTCGCCGAGAGAATTCTTCGGCTTGATGAGACCCGGCGTGTCGATGAACACGAGCTGTGTCTCGTTTTCGGTCCACACACCCATGATGCGGGTGCGGGTGGTCTGCGGTTTGCTGGAAACGATGGCCAGCTTGGTGCCGATGAGGCGGTTCAAAATGGAGGACTTGCCCACATTCGGCCGGCCGACAATGGCGATAAACGCCGCTTTTTCATTCATATAATCCATATTCATATCCATAGTTTTATCCCTTACTTCTTTTTAACTTTGAACCATTCCGCAATGCGCACCGGGCCGACGAAAACAAACACCAGCGCGGCCACGGACACGACGATAAACAGCGGGCAGTACACCGGCGAGGTAAAGACGGCACAGCACAGCGCCCAGAGTTCTGCGGGCCGCCAAAGCACCACAAAACCGATGATCGCGGCAAAACCGGCGCAGACCAGCACCGCGCCCGCGGCAATGTCCTTCGTTCTGCCAATGAACGGGTTGTAGCTTTTCTGCGCGTAGTCACAGAGCATTTCGATGGCTGTGTTGAACCCTTCCGCGGTGATGACCAGCGCGACCGCCAAAATCAGCACGGCATACTCGCCGCGGGACACACCGAGAAACGGCGCAAAAAACAAAACGTATACCGCCGCTGTCAGGTGTATACGCATGTTTCGCTCTGTTTTCACCGTAAAGAGAAGGCCGCGCATGGCATCGCCGAAGCTGTCTCCCAGTGAGCGGCGCTTTCCCTTTGTTTTCCAATCCGGTACCATAATTATACCGTGTAGCTGCTTGTACCCGGCAGACCAAGCTGCGTCATGACCATTTCTTCTTTTTCGCGCATGCGCACGCGCTCCATACCGCCGTTTTCGTGGTCATAACCCAAGAGATGCAGCATGGAATGGGCGGTTAAGTACCCGACCTCGCGCTCCAGGCCGTGACCGAACTGGTCCGCCTGCTCCACGGCCTTTTCCATGGAGAGCACGATATCGCCGAGGATCTTCGCGCCGGTATCGTGGTTGACATCGTACACGCCGTTTTCGCCCATGGGGAAAGAAAGCACGTCGGTTTCCGAATCTTTATTGCGGTACTGGGCATTCAGCTCGCGGATCTGCTCGTTATCCACGAAAGTGACGCTGATCTCCGCCGGGTCATAAAACCCCTCCATGCGCAATACGGCATGGCAGCAGCGGCGGATCAGCATACGGATGCCCGTAGGGATCTTGATCGTTTTCTGATTGTTTGTGATGATAACGCGGATCTTTTCCATATGCCAAAACCCTTTCCCTGTGGATTTTTATCTTGCATTCGCTGCTTTTTCGTACGCCTTGATGATGTCCTGCACGAGGCGGTGGCGCACAACGTCCTTCTCCGTAAATCGGAAGATCGCAATGTCGTCCACATTGCGCAGGATGCGCACGGCATCCTTCAGGCCGGAGCGCTTGCCGTCCGGCAGGTCGATCTGTGTGATGTCGCCGGTGATGACCATCTTGGAGTTAAAGCCCAAGCGGGTGAGGAACATCTTCATCTGCTCCGAAGTGGTGTTCTGTGCCTCATCCAGAATGATGAAGCTGTCGTCCAGTGTTCTGCCGCGCATATAGGCGAGCGGCGCCACTTCGATGCTGCCGCGTTCCACGAGGCGCTGGTACGTCTCCGCGCCGAGCATATCGAACAGCGCATCATACAGCGGGCGGAGGTAGGGATCCACCTTCTGCTGCAGGTCGCCGGGCAGGAAACCCAGCTTTTCACCGGCCTCCACCGCAGGACGCGTGAGGATGATGCGGTTCACCTGATTGGCACGGAACGCCGTAACGGCCATGGCGACGGCCAGATACGTCTTGCCGGTACCGGCCGGGCCAACACCGATGGTGATGGTGTTCTTCTTGATATTTTCGCAATAGGTCTTCTGACCCATCGTTTTCGGTTTGATCGGCTTGCCCTTTGCGGAAATGCAGATGCAGTCCCCGGCGAGCGGCACCACCTGTGCCTCGTTGTTTTCCTGCACCATATCCATGCAGTAACCCACGTTCTGGTCGTTAAGGGTCTCACCGCGGGCGATGAGCTTCAGAAGGCTCTCCACAGTTCTGGCCGCCGCAGAGACCTGCGCT
The DNA here is from genome assembly GCA_017407665.1 of Clostridia bacterium. Classification (GTDB taxonomy): domain Bacteria; phylum Bacillota; class Clostridia; order Oscillospirales; family Acutalibacteraceae; genus Hominenteromicrobium. The sequence continues at coordinate 9,036 of JAFQWC010000153.1, forward strand.
TCCTCACCGGTGATCTTCAGCTGGGAATCCCGGCACGCCAGCGTAACGCCGAAGGTTTTTTCTATCCGTTTGGCATGCACATCGAAGCTGCCGAACAGCTCCGCTGCATACTCTGCTTTTTCTAAAAGAATGCTCTTTTCCAATTTGTTCTCCTTGTTGTTCGGTATGACAAAATCCCGTGAAAACACGGTCATTCATGGGTATTATACCATAGTATGCGAATTTGTGGGCATGAAAAATTATACGAAATTTTCACCGTACCCTGTGCACTTTTGCTAAACGCATGGACAGCTTTGCAGCCTATCCACCGTTCATGGACACTTCCTTTGCGATATTTTCCTCCACAACGCAGTGCGCCGCAGCGTACACCACGCCGTCGCGCAGCGCAAATTCCATTTCTTCCGAGAGCACTCTGCCCCGGCCGCCGAGGTAATTTTCCTGCAGCTGCCGCACTTTTTCCGCCGCCCGCTGCCTTGCTTCTTCCTCCGTGTATTCCACCGTGACCGGCACGTTTTCCGCCACGCGCTGCGTTTCCACCCACACGGGCAGGGTCACACCCAAAAGCACGAGCGGTTTTTGCTCCAGTACGGTGATCTCCCCCGGCGGCGCACCGCGCAGGGAAAGCGGAACGCGCAGCCCCAAAACATACAGCGCCTTTCGCACGCCGGTTTCCCTTTCCCGGTACGATTCCGTCCGCAGCGGACACGATGCCGTGAACGTGTGCCGCGTCTCCGCCAGAATTTCCGCCCGGGCATGGGACAAAAGATGCCGCACCGGCCGCTCCGGGTCCCACGGATCACCGATGACCGTAACGCCCGAAACCAGCACCTGCCCCGCCTCCACCGCGGAGCCAACCTGCACGAGCACCGTCCCCGTCTGCGCGGTGATTTTTGTGACCTTTCCGGACCCGGCCGCCACGATATCATACGCGCCGGCATGGTCCGCACCCTCTGCTTTATCGAGGACCGGACGCATCTGCAGCGTCACGGTGCAGCCGTCCGAATTGTAGCTCACCCACGACAGTTCCGGCATTTTGAGGATCAGTTCCCTTTCGGCCGTGGCCAGATCGGTTTTTTTGCGCGATGCACCGATGTACACCCCGCTTTCTGCAGCCGCCTGCCGGATCTCCGATGCGGAAAACGGGACCTCCCCCGCAAAGGAGACACACCAGTAAAACCCGGAAAGCCACCAAAACAGCGCGATCCCGACTGCCGTACCCACCAGCAAACCGGGGCGTTTACCCATCTGCCGCAGCACGAAAGGCCCGCCGCTA
>JAFQWC010000154.1 GCA_017407665.1 Clostridia bacterium
GTGATGATGAGATTTTCACCAGTACCGCCGGCGGAGTATGCGATGTAATCCGTCTTGAACTGCCAGGTATCCCAGATTTGGTTGTTGCCGGTATCGGACAGAAGCGGTTCAATCTTGTAATACTGCTCTCCAAGTTCCGTGACCTCAAAAACGTCGTCCCATTCATTTCTCTTTTTGGTGGTGAAAACACCGGCGAAATCCGCGCGGACAAAGCCCATGCGGTGGTGGCTCTTTGCGGGATCCAGCGTTACACCCTTGATGTAAATGGTGGGCGGCTTCAGACGAACACCGTCGATGTTATGGGTCACATACGGGATGAGGCCGGTACAGACGGTCTCCGCATCCGCGCCGTAATACGGGGGAGAAGTGGAGATATAGGCACCATCCTTGTAGCCGGTTCCGTTGAAGACACCGGTGCCGTCAAAGCTGAGTGCGCTGGGCAGCCTGTTTATGTAGGTGGATACCACGGTCCAGTCTGCAATTTCCACTGTGCGGTTTTCGCCGCAGCCGTAACGGTCGACGTACAGCATCTTCTGCACAGGGTCCAGTGTGATGACGCTGAACGATGTGTTTCGCGCAGTGCCGGCGGTTTCTGCAGCGGTCGGATAACGCTTAACACTGCCGTCCTCGTTGTATTCGCCGAAAATATACTGGTCAGCGTAAGATGCACATTCGTTTCGGCGGTACGGAGAGGCGCTCATCACCGCGACGCCGGGAATGTTTGTGTTGCCCAGATTGCGCACGATACAGTTGTGGGTGTGCCCGTGTACCTGTGCGATCAGGCCGGGCGCTTCGCGCATCGCCGCCAAAATACCCGGATGTACGGTGCTGTCGTCCACCGGATGGTGCGCAAGCACCAGTGTGCCCCACGGGCCGTCTTCCTTGCCGCTCACATCCAGTACATTTGCGAGCCAGTCCACCTGACCGCCGGAAAGGGAATTGGTGTTCAGCAGGATCACACGCAGCTTATATCTCGGGAAATCCAGGTAGCAGGCGCCAAGCGCTTTTTCGGCGGTGTAATAGCCGGAAGCGGAACTGTTGTACGCGCCGGTGTGAAAATAGACCTGGGCCGGGGTCAGCGGTGTGGGATTATTGCTGCCGACATCGTGGTTTCCCTCTGTAAACAGGGCGGGCAGGGAGAGAAAAGCCGGGGAGAGATGGCTGTGCACGGTGCGGTGGTCGCGGCGCAGTTCTTCCGTGGTTTCACTGCCGCTGTCCCAGATCTGATCACCGAGACAAACGGCAAAATCCAGATAGACGCGCTCACGAAGCAAGCGCATGGCCAGCCCAAGGTCGGTCAGGCTTTCCGGCATGTATTCGGCACCGGGAGCGTATGCATCCGAAAAATGAATATCGGAACAAGCCATAAAACTCACGGTGTTTTCGTTCTGCCGGCTCTGTACCACAGCGGCCAGACGTTCCACTTCTGCAAGGACATAGTCCGGAATACTGTCCGCTTTTACGGCGTTAACAAACTGCGTGAACTGATCCGGGGTGGGGGTGAGGCTGTTGCTGCCGCGGGACGCGGCGTGATCTTCCACAAAGTAGAACAGATCTGCTGTGAGAAGCTGTGTGCTGTCCGTAGTCCCTTTGAAGACGATGCGTCCAGGGCCAAAGCTGGCGGTGTCCTGCAGAGTGGCTTCCGGCGGCACGGGGATCATACCCTGTGCATCCATGGGCACTTCCGTGCTGGTTCGGTTTGAAAAAATAGCTGTGACGACACAGTCTTTCCATTCCTCGCCCAGTGTGATGTGCAGCTGTTCGCTGCCGTAGCTTTCCTTGGTTCCGAGATAGAGCACATTGCCTGAATAAGCCGCCTTGTAGCCGGAGAGTGTGATCTCGTGTGTCTTTTTGTTCATAGGTTCATTTACCTCCTTTTTGAAGATCTCCCAAAAAGAAAAAGCACCAGGCAGCGTGCGGGCTGTCCGGTACTTACAGAGATCTCCTGATTCCTATGGTAATTCATTTTTAGGCTTTTTTCAATCGAACAAAACGGACATTTGCGAACATTCTGCAAACCACGCTGGGGTATGCGTGATTTTATCTTTGCCATTTGCCGGAAAGTATGATAAACTAAGAGCAAGAAAAAGCGGACGGAAAAGCCGTCGTTCGATCACATGGGGAGGCATCAAGATGAAAAAAATCAAATGGGGTGTAATGGGTACGGCCGGTATCGCGAAGGGCTGTACGATTCCCGGAATGCAGCAGGCGGAAAATTGTGAAATGGTCGCCATTGCCGGCAGGAATCCGGAGAAAGCCCGGCAGTTCAAGGAAGAGTTCGGCTTCCAAAAGGCCTACGGCAGCTACGAAGAGCTTCTTAAGGACCCGGATATTCAGGCGGTGTACATTGCGCTGCCCAACGAGCTGCACTACGAGTGGACCATCCGTGCGCTGGAGGCCGGCAAGCACGTACTATGCGAAAAGCCGCTCGCACCCACAACGGAGGAGATCGAGAAAATGATCGCCTGTGCCAACGAGAAGGACCTGTTCCTGATGGAAGCCTTTGCCTATCTGCACAGCCCGCTGATGGCCGCGATGAAAGCGGATCTGCCGAAAATCGGCGACGTCCTGTTCATGGAGTCCACGTTCCTGACTTCCGGCTATTCGCTGTCCAACATCCGTATGCGCCGGGAGACTTTTGGCGGCAGTGTGTATGATCTCGGCTGCTACAATACGAGCCAGATTCTGTGGCTTTTACAAGAAGAGCCGGAAACCGTACAGGCGGTGTCCAGCTTCTCGCCGGAGCACATCGACGTGCTGACCACCGGTATGTTCACGTTCAAAAGCGGCGCGAAGGCCATCTTCACCTGCGGTATGCTGCTGGAAAAAGACGCCGGCAAGCGCCTCGATCGTTTCCAGGTGCACGGTACGAACGGCTTCATACGCTGTGATGCCCGCTTCAATCAGGACGGTGATCTGTCCTATACGCTGTGCGTGAACGGCACCGTGGAAGAAAAGCGTGTGCACGTCCCGCAGAATTACCGCCTGGAAGTGGAGCAGCTTGGCCGCTGCATCCAAAACGGAGAGACGCCGTTTGTTTCCGATGCGTTCACCCTGCAGAACAGCCGGCTCATCGCCCGCGTTCTCGAGGCGATCGGCTATTGAAGATTCCGATATAAAATAACGAGAGCATGGTTTCCTTCCCGGGGCGCCATGCTCTCGTTTTATTCCAGATCGATGAATCCGCTGCGGCTCCAGAGCCAAAGCGGCGTGTGTACGTGGATCGGCACATATGCCGTGCCTTTCAGTGCCTCCTGCCAGCGTGCAATGACGATCTGCTGCACGGCGCTGCTCTGCAGCTCTTCGTCGGTGATCATCCCCAACCGATGCGTCGCCTTGCACACGTGTGTGTCCGGCGCTACGGTAAGTGCCTCCGGGTTTTGGTACCGGCGGTCCGTGTACTGCAGGATCACATAAAGCCAGTAATTGCAGAGCTTCGTGCCGGAGAGATACGGAAACAGCTTCTTGTTTTCCACCTGCATAAAACAGCGGATGCGGTCCACATCGTTGCCCAGAAGATCGAACAGACAGCGGATATCGCCGTCAAACCGTGTGATAAAGGTCTCGCAGAGTTTGAGCCAGATCTCCGTCTGTTTTTGTTTCTGCAGTGCGACTTTATACTTGGTGAGGGCGGCCTGCACGGCATCGAAACCGCGCAATAAGCATTCTGCGGGGTCAAACACAAACCGCGTTTCGGGATCCTCCCAGGTCTTCAGCGCACCTTCCCAAAGCGCATAGGAGCTCCGCTGATAATTGAGCGCCATGGGCAGGGTAAAATACAGATAGTTTTCCGCGCTTTCCTTCGGCAGATGCGGGTTCCGGTCTTCCGGCATAATCTCGCCGCCAAGCCGACCGGAACGGTACAGGGCGAGCAGCCGGTCTATTTTATGCAGGAGCATTTCCTGAGTCATATACAGTGCCTTCTCTCAAAAGAATACGTCTATTATACAGGAAAGTCGTGTGTTTGTCATCCGATCTGATCGGATTTCACGGCGATTTATTGATTTCGGGCGTTTTTTATGCTATTCTTGAACCAAAAGGGGGCATGATCGTGCGCAGCGAAGAATTTATCCGCCTTTATAAGGAACTGGAAGATGAGCTGGAGAGAAAATACAGCGGCGAAAAGCGGCGGTATTCCAGCGTGATCTATGAATATATCAACGACCCGGAAAGCGCACCGGTGCGGAAAAATCTGGATGTCTGCCGGGAGATCCGTAATCTCCTGACGCACAACGCGGAGATCGGCGGGGAGCCGGTGGCAGAGCCCAGCGAGCCGGTCGTGGCGTCTCTGCGGCGAATTTTAGATTATGTCCGCCGACCGCCTTTGGCGCTGGATTTTGCCACGCCGGGCAGTAAGATCATCAGCGCAGATCCCGATGACCGCGTACTGGATATCATGCGCGTCATGGAAAAGAACGGGTATTCGCATATTCCGGTTCTGGAAAGGCGCCGGTTCATCGGTGTGTTCAGTGTATCCACCGTGTTTTCATGTGTGCTGCATGACCCGAACTTCAAAATCTCACCGGAGACGCCCCTGCGTGCGCTGAGCGGTATGCTGCCCCTTGAAAAGCACATGGAGAACTACGCCTTTGTGCACCGGGAAACCAGCATTACGCAGGCGCGGCAGATGTTCGAAAAGCCCCGGGGCAAAAACAAACGGCTTTCCGTCATTTTCATTACCGAGCACGGCCGGCGGGAGGAGGGGCTTCTGGGAATGCTCACGCCCTGGGATATTATGAAGGAGGAGTAAACAATGGCGATCACGATTTATTCTTTTTCGGCAACCGGCAACTCGATGACCACAGCATCCCGCCTTGCGGATCAGCTGGGTGCCAAATTGATTCCGGTGGCATCCACAAAGCACCTTCCGAAGGTGACGGAGGATGCGGACACCGTGGGCTTTGTCTTTCCGGTGTATTACGGGGATATGCCGTACCCGGTGCGGGAAATGGTCTCGAAGATGGTCTTTCAGCCGGATACCTATGTGTTCATCTGCATGACCTACCGTGGACACGCCGGTGCTGCGGCCAAGCGGATGGATCAGCTGCTGCGCACAAGAGGGCAGAAGCTGTCTTTGGCGGTCGGCGTTTCCATGCCGGGCAACAGTTTCATCAATCCGCCGGAGGTGGATGCGGAATATCTGGAAAAGCAGGCGGCGCATATCGCTGCGGTCCTGCCGCAGATCCGTTCCCGCGAGGTGCAGGATCATTTTACGGAAGAACTTCTGCCGCTGACGCCGGTTGGCAGCCCGAACAATTTCCGTGGGATCGCCGCGGATGAAACTTGTATCGGCTGCGGAACCTGCGCACAGGTTTGTCCCATGGAGAATATTGCGATCCGGGACGGTCGTGCCGTAATCGGCGAAAACTGCGCGACCTGCCTTGCCTGCTTCCACTGGTGTCCCGTGGAGGCCATCTGGATGAGCAAGCAGGAGAACATTGCACGGCGCAGCAAATACCACCATCCCGATGTCACGCTGGAGAAGATCGCGGCGCAAAAACGCCCGGAATAAATGTAAAACAAAAACTGCCGCCCGTCCCCGGATATGGGAAACAGGCGGCAGCCTTTTATTTCAGGCAAAACAAAAATGCGCATCAAAACGATGCGCATTCTCATTTACCGGTTATAATCAGATTGCTCTTGTAACCTTGCCGGAACGCAAGCAACGGGTGCAGGCGTATACACGCTTCGGTGTACCGTCAACAAGTGCCTTTACTCGTCTGATGTTCGGCTTCCAAGTTCTGTTTGTACGTCTGTGAGAATGGGAAACCTTAATGCCGAAGGATACGTCCTTGCCGCAAATTTCACATTTAGCCATCTGTCTGCACCTCCTTAAAGTGCTTATTTCATATCGCAACGTATGTATTGTAGCAGAAAGCGAACAGAAATGCAAGAATTATTTTTACAAAAAGGGTCAGTTTTTTTATTTTGTAATTGTTTTTTTTACCTGCTTGCTATATAATTCTATTATCCGGGGGTATGTCCTGATGAAAGTCCCCCGCAAAGTGCGGTTTTGACGCATTTCTATACTTTTGGAAAGGGCGGCTTTGTTTCGGAAAGCCGGGAATGTTTTATGCTTCTGAATTCGATCTTTACCCTGATTCGCGGCGGTAGTGTGGACCCCATCGACGTAGTCGTACAGATTTTGGCGACGCTGATGATCATCCTCCTTGTCCTGCCCATTCATGAATTTGCACACGGCTGGATGGCGCACAAGCTGGGCGACCCCACCGCCAAACACGCCGGTCGACTGACGTTTAATCCGCTCGCGAGTGTTGACCCGCTGGGTGCCGCGGCACTGCTGCTTGTGGGCTTTGGCTGGGGCAAGCCGGTGCCGGTGAATCCGCTTTATTTCCGCAATCGCCGCCGGGGTATGGCACTCACAGCGCTTGCAGGCCCGGTATCCAATCTGCTGGCAGCGTTTGTCGCTAGCTTTCTGAACAATCTGCTGGTTTTCATCGTGATCCGTACCGGACATTACGATGTGTTTCTGAGCGGCGGTTTTGTATACTATATCCTGTTGTTCCTGCAGTATTTCATCAGCATCAGCATTTCTCTGGCGGTCTTCAACCTGATCCCCATCCCGCCGCTGGACGGCTCCAAGATCCTGATGAGCTTCCTGCCGGACCGTGCCAATTTCTGGATCATGAACAA
>JAFQWC010000004.1 GCA_017407665.1 Clostridia bacterium
ACCTGCAGGCCGGTTTTTTCGCTCAAAATGCGGAAGAACAGCGCGGGATCCGGGATCAGCTCCATCGTACAGACGCCGCTGCCGAGATCCATACGCACCGCACGCACGGCTTTCAGATTTTCGCAGGCGGAAAGTCCGTCTGCAACCTGCCCGATCTGAGACATCCGCTGGATCTTGCAGGACGCCTCCAGGCATTCCAAAATCTCCTTTTTCAGCCAGTGATCATCCTCGAGCCCGATGATCCAACCCGGGATATCGAGCCGGATCTCCCGCACCGGAAACTGAAACAGGAGCTTTGCGAGGATCTCCCGGATATCCTGCTCTGTGATGTCCACGCAGTTCACCGGCAGCACGGGTACACCGTAGCGCTCCGCCTGCTCCGCTGCCATGCGACGGGCTTCGTCGGTATTCGGGTACACGCAGTTAAGCAGCACGATGAACGGGCGTCCGGTCTCCTGCAGTTCCCGGATGACGCGCTCCTCCGCCTCCTCGTATTCCTCCCGCGGAATCTCGCTGATGCTGCCGTCCGAGGTGATCACAAGCCCGATGGTGGAATGTTCCGTGATGACCTTCTGGGTACCGATCTCCGCCGCCATGTTGAACGGGATCGGATCCTCAAACCAAGGGGTACGGACCATACGCGGCTGGTCTTCCTCTATGTATCCGAGCGCGCTGGGCACGATGTACCCCACGCAGTCGATGAGCCGCACGTGAAATTCCGCCGTGTCATCCATCTTGACCTGCACTGCCTGTTCCGGGATAAATTTGGGCTCCGTCGTCATAATGGTGCGCCCGGAGGCCGATTGCGGCAGTTCATCCACGGCGCGATCGCGTGCCGACGGATCCGTTATATTCGGAATGACGATGGTGTCCATAAATTTCTTGATAAAGGTGGATTTGCCGGTGCGCACCGGTCCGACGACACCGATGTAAATCTCGCCGTTCGTTCGCGCCTGCATATCCCGATAGACTCTGTTTGTTTCCATACTGTAATGCCCTTTCCTTTCCTATACACGCCTCAGCGGCAAATGATGAGCGGTCTCGCCGCCTCAATCGTATCCGATATGCCATGATTGTGGTTTCGGATCGATGCCACAGGTGCACGATACCGTTTGGCGATATCCCAAAGCTGTTCGCCCGCATCGGCATAATATACGGCAGCACAGCAGGTTTCCTCCTGTGCGTCGTCATCCAGCTGGACGGATTCCAGTGCGCGAACCGAATGCAGTATGCGCACCTGTTCCTGCAGCTGCAGCTCCACCGTGCATTCCAGCGCGGTCGGGTCGGTGATCACAAAGCGGGCCGCCGTGATCTCCCCCGCTGTAATGGATTTGCCGCCTTCCGTTTCCGCGCCGGTCTCGGTGAAGTCCAGCATCCGTTCCGTATAGACGATCCTTTTTTCCTTGCTGCGGTACAGAAGGCAAAGCATGAATTTTCCACGGAGCATATGAACATCCCGCTCTGTAAAATCGGAGACCGTCAATCCCTCGCACCACAGATCCAGCACCCGTTCCAGTTCTCCCTCCGGGATGCGCAGGACTTCCCGCACGCGGATCTGCCGCATCTGTACCGGCTCCAGATGCTCGAGTACCGCATTCCCGTATTTTGCGGCCAGCAGCCCTTTCGTCGCAAAGGCGTCGTTTACCAAAGTCACGGTGTCCGGCTTAAACACCTTCAGCACAAAAGAGGGCTTCAGATAGATATTGAAGATCGTGTATTCCCCCACGCTGTCTTCCCGCGGCTGAATGCTGCATTCACCGCCCGTAAACACAGCGGAAACCGTGCAGAGTTCGTCCGCATCCGTGCAGGATACGGTTTCTTCAAACGGGATCTCAAACAGCATATGTTCCGGCAGACTGCTGTCCGCGAAAGAGCGGTATAAGATCTCCACGCACGCACGGCCGGAAAACCGGATCTCATCCCCCGAAGCCTGCACGTGATCCACCCGATACTGCACACTGCGGCGCAGAATGGTTTCTATGGTCGGCTTGCCGTTCTGCAGCGGGAGATTTTCTTCCAGAATAAACGCATGGCTGCAGCACCCCACCGCTTTGGACACCGGATACTGCACGCATTTTGTCTCCACCGGTGCGCCGGTAACCGAGCCGATCATCTCCGTGCGCCGCACGCCGAAAACGGACACGGCAAACCCCAATGTGATGTGCATATCCACCCGTCTGGCATTCATCGCCCGGCAGGTCAGATGCTGCACCCAGGGACGCACCTGCACGGCGGCGTTTTCCGGACTGTCGTTCAGCCGCACCATAAACTGAAACTCCTTTTTCGTATCGAACCCACGGACGCAGTCTCCTTTTGCATCGAGATACAGCACGCGGATCTCCGCGGACCCTTCCACCGAGACGCTGTCCCCCATGACGACGGCGGATGTGATTTCCGGTGTTACGATGCATTTGAGGATCTTCTGGATATCCGCGCAGTAATCCGGCAGGTTATATTCTGTATCAACGGGGCATTCCTGTGTGGTCTCCAGCACCTGCTCAAAGCCCTCATACAGTTGATGGCCTGTTTCCAATCGCATAAATCGTTTTCATCCTTTCACAGCCTTTGATTTCTGCTCCATTCTATGCGCACTATGCGGACAATATGCGAAAACGAAAAAAGGAGCCCGCAGGCTCCTCCATCCGGTTATTCGATTGGCGGCAGTTTTTTGATGCCGAACATATGCCGCAGCACAAACCCCACAAACCCTTTTCCGTTAAGTACAACAACCTTCATGCCGTAAACCGTCTCCTTCCTAAAACACCGTCAGCAGCGCAGGACGAGAATCCCAAGCGCGACCATGATCACCGCCGCAATGAAAAGTGTGAGCCCCTGCGGACTGATACAGGCGGTCACGATGCCGAGCCCGTATGCCGCAGCCAGAAGACCGTGAAAACGGCGGTCCCGCAGATTCCCGCTGCCGCAGAATTTTGGTTTATGCAAAATCGGCACCTCCGTTTTCTGAAATTCCCACACGGGATATTCCAGTATATACGGAAGTGCCGAAAAGTGTTACGGTTTGGTTTTGGGTGTATAAAGAATGATCAGTGCGCAGCCGAAGTTCACGCGCACCTCTGCACGGTCATCCACGATGCGGTTGCTGACGCCCATGAGCGTATCGCCGGCAATGAGATTTTTCTGGAACAAGGGGTATTCCAGACCCTCGTATGTCATATTGCAGGAGGGGCCGTCAAACGGGAAGACGGAAATCGTGGCGTCCTTGAGGTCCGTGAAGACCACACGCCCGGTACGCATGACAAAGATTTTCGTGTCTTCAGTGCAGATGACGCCATTGCCGCCGCGGTTTGTAATGTACAGCAGCACATTTAAGTTCGCGACGGAATGATCAAAGCGGTCGCCGCCCAGACAGCCGACCAGCACAAAGGATGTGTAGCCCAGCTTAAAGCCGACCATCGCCGCGCTCATCGTATCGGTTTCGTCCTTCTGCACCGGCAGCTTCAACACGCGGATATCTTCCGGCGGGGCCGTTTCTGCGGAATCGAAATCGCCGATGATCAGATCCGGACGAATGCCGTACTGCAATGCCGTATCGTAGCCGCCGTCCGCGCAGATCACGTAATGCTCTGCGGGGTTGAATTCATCAAAAATCGCTTTGGATGCAATCGGTGCAGCACCGATGATCATACATTTTTTGTTTTTGTCAACTGCCATTCCTTAATATCCTTCACTTCATTATACATGGTGATGTAGCTTTCCAGCCGGGAGCGCGGGATTCTGCCCGCCTCCACCGCGGCAAGCACGGCGCAGCCTTTTTCGCAGGTGTGCGCACAGGAGGTGAATTTGCATTCGCCGAGGTACGGTTCAAACTCGCGGAAACCATTCGGAAGCTCTTCCTTGCGGAACAGTTCGTACCGCTCGATGTCCATGGTGGAGAATCCGGGTGTATCGGCCACATAGCCCCCGTTCACGGGATACAGCTCCACATGGCGGGTGGTGTGCCGGCCGCGGCCCAGCTTGCGGCTGATCTCGCCCGTTTCCAGAACCAGATCCGGCATAAGTGCATTCAGCAGGGTGGATTTGCCCACACCGGAGTTGCCCGTGAACGCCGAGATGCAGCCCTCGAGCTCCGGACGAAGCGCCTCCACGCCCACGCCGTCCACGGAGGACACAAAGTAACAGCGAATGCCGATGCTGCCGTAGATTTCCCTGAGCGGTCCGGGATCATCCAGATCGGTTTTTGTAAACACGAGAACCGGCTCAATGCCCTTGATCTCCGCCGCAGCCACGGTTTTATCGATGATCAGCGTGCTGGGAGACGGGTCGCTCACGGAGGAAACGATGAAAAGTTTATCCAGATTGGCCAAGGGCGGGCGAACCAAAACATTGCGGCGCGGCAGGATCTCCTGCACATAGCCTTCCCCGTTTTCGTCCACATCGATGGTCACACGGTCTCCCGCGCAGGGAGAGATCCGCTCTTTTCTGAACTTTCCGCGTGCACGGCAGGGATAAACCGTATCCCCGCACTGCACATAATAGAATCCGCCGATGCATTTAAGCACCAGACCCGTCACTTTTTCACGCATGCTTTCTGTGTTTTCCTTTCTTTAGGGAACCCATTCGCTATACAAATCAATGGGCTGTAATGTCTCCGCCCGTGCCGGCATCCATCTCACCGCCGGAGGGATCCGGTGTGGCTTCGGAATCCGGTGTTGCTTCCGGCTCCGGTGTCGGCTCCGGCGTCGGTTCCGGTGTCGGTGTTGCGACTACAAATTCCTTCTGCGAGATCACATCCACGGACTCCGTCGTATAATCGATCTCCGCCGTGATATACTCTCTGCCGTTCAGGCGGATTACGAGATCCGCACGGCCGGTGCCGCTGAAGATCGCCTTAACCTGAGACGATACGGACGGATTGACCGTTCTGGTATCGAACAGCTCGCCATCCACATAGATCTTCATTTCCACGTCTTCAAAAACATTCGGCGGCAGCGGGATGTTGTACTGCACATCCTTGATGGCACCCTTACCGGAACTGACCACGAGATTGATCGCGGAGCCCTTCGGGGCTTCCTCGCCGGCTTCCGGATCTGTGGAAAGGACGGTGCCTTCTTCTTCGGTGCTCTTGTCGTCATATTTGACGGAGCCGATCACGAACTCTTCCGCCGTGAGAGCTCTCTTGGCATCGTCGAACAGATCGCCGATGACATCCGGGACCTCTACAAACTCTTCGGCAGGGCCGGAGCTGACGTAGATGACCACACGGGTACCGGCGGAAACAGCGGAGTTTGCCGGCGGATCCGTCTTGATGACATAGCCGATCGCGGTTTCCTCATCGGGTACAGCCTGAATTTCCGGAACAAGGTCCAGTGCCTGCAGGCGGTTATAGGCTTCGGTCTGAGAAGCACCGGTCACATCTTCCACGACGACCTGTTCCAGCTCGCCGTTGACCGTCAGCTTGACGACCTTACCCTTTTTCACGCTCATGCCGCCAGCCGGGCTCTGGTTCAGAACCTCACCGGGACGCTTGCTGGGCACATTGCCCATTGTGATCTCAAATTCCAGATCGGCATATTCCGGATTGTCCCGAATCTCCGTCTCGTAGATCTTACCTTCGAAATGCGGCAGGATGATCTCATCGGAAACCTCTGTGGTGGTGTTCTGGAAGAACTTCCACAGGAAAATACCGCCAACCACAAGGCCGACCACAACCAGCGCGGCAACAATGCCTGTGATGATCATGGATGCGCGGGCACCGTTTCTGGAACGGACATATTCTTCTTCGTATTCGTAATTGTCATTGTACTGCGGCTGTGTACCCTGCACACTGCCGTAAAGACCGGCCGATGCATTGCGCGCGTAGGCATGGTCCATCTGTGTGCCGAAATGGAACAGCATTTCCGGATTGCGGCGGAAGCGTTCCACGTCTTCCAGCATATCAGCAGCGGACGGGAATCGCTGGGCCGGGTTTTTCTCCATGGCGTGCATGGTGATCTCTTCCAGGCCCTTCGGGATCGCCGGATTGATGTGTGTGGGCGGTGTGGGTTCCGCCTGCATCTGCATGATGGCCACGGAAACGGCGTTATCCGCCACAAACGGCAAGCGGCCGGTGATCATCTCATACAGCATAACACCGACGGAATAGATGTCCGCCTTGTCGTTGATATAGCCGCCGCGGGCCTGTTCCGGTGCGATATAGTGCACGGAACCGATGGCCTTGTCGGTCATGGTCTGTGTTTCCGCCTGAGAGAAGCGGGCGATACCGAAGTCCGTCACCTTGATGGTGCCGTCCTCAAGCAGCATGATGTTCTGGGGCTTAATATCGCGGTGGATGATGCCCTTCTCGTGCGCGTGCTGCAGCGCACGGAGGATCTGCACCGTAAAGTACAGCGCCTCTCTCCACTTCAGCGCCCCCTGCTGCTCAATATAGCGCTTGAGGGTGATGCCGTCGATGAACTCCATAACGATGTACTGAATGCGATCGCCGAAGCTGACGTCGTACACCTTGACGATATTCGGGTGGGACAAAACCGCGATTGCCTTGGATTCATTGCGGAAACGGCGCAGGAACTCGCTGTTATCGGAAAGCTCCTCCTTGAGGATCTTGATCGCGACCCAACGATTTTCTATTCTGTCGTATGCACGGTAAACATAAGCCATGCCGCCCACGCCGAGCAAATCATGGATCTCATAGCGCCCATCCAGACGCTTGCCAATAAACTTATCCATCTATATTTTCATCCTTTCTCCCGATTCAGCGGTTCTCGATCACGGCAACCGAAATGTTGTCGCTGCCGCCCTTGTTATTGGCAAACTGGATCAATTCATCCGCCAACTGTTCACCCTGATAATTGCTGATGAAAAACAGCAGCGTATCCCGCTCCAGATAATTGCTCAGACCATCCGTGCAGGACAATGCCAAATCTCCATCTTCAAATGTATAAGAAGCATAATCATACTCCATTTCTTCGTGCACGCCCACCACGCGGGTGATGAGGTTGCGGCGCGGATGCACGCGGGCTTCCGCTTCCGTAATGGCGCCGCTCTCCACAAGCTGCTGTACGAAGGAATGGTCGGTTGTAATCTGCTTAACGCCCAGTGTGTTTTTCAGATAGCAGCGGCTGTCACCGGCGTGGATCACGTGCAGTGCTCCGCCGCATGCCACGGCAGCCACCACGGTTGTGCCCAT
>JAFQWC010000155.1 GCA_017407665.1 Clostridia bacterium
AAAGACGATAATTGTTTAGTGATTAACTCCGTTGAATATGAAATAAAATGACACGAGAGAACACCGTAAGTAATTTCGGAGTATTCTGTAGTAATATTACCTTTACCCTAATTCAATCGTCCTTGCTAATTAACTGCTAATCAAGCAAGGCAAAACAGCATAAAATTAGCGGTAACAGCGTAACACAAGATAACACCTTAACCTTAAAAATCCCCTGACAGTAGGGGATTTTTAGGTATTACGAGGGATGCCGTTATCGTTTCCATCGGTATCTCCTAAGGGTTAGTTGTGGGTTCGATTCCCGCAGGGGGTGCCAGAAAAGAACCCACATTTGTCTACGACAAGTGTGGGTTCTTTTCAACTAAGTGTGCCTTACGGCACGTGAAGCGACGCTGCGCATCGTGAAGTTGCTATGCAGTGAAGTTTGCTTCGCAAGTGTTTTGGCACACTTAACTTCACTTCGTGCGAAAGCACGATACTTCACAGCAGCATCGCCGCTGCTTCACTTGGCGAAGACAAACTTCACGGAAAATTGCTTGTTGCAAAAATTTATGATATATTAAGTGCAAGTAGGAGGGGTGTTATGTCTGAAAGCAAATTACGAACACAATCGATGGATTTTGCAGTAGCCATCATCAATCTTGTTAAGCAGCTGAAAGAAAAGCGGGAATCTATTATTTCCAACCAGATTGGAAGAAGCGGCACATCCATCGGCGCTAATATTCGTGAGGCACAATATGCTCACGGAAAGGCTGATTTCATTGCCAAGCTCCAAATTGCCCTTAAAGAAGCAAACGAAACCGGATATTGGCTGGAACTGCTTTTCAAAACAGATTACATTACAGAAGAGCAATATCATGCATTGAATTCCGCTTGTACAAGTATTCGCGTTATGCTCATCTCCTCCATTAACACAGCAAAAGGAAATGCGAACTGATCCCCGAATTTTTCCGGGCGGCGGTTCGCATAGGTTCGTAATATATCGGGTTACAGGCTCATGGCGGTGATGGCGGCCACGGCGAGCAAAATGCCGGCGGCCTTGACCGGACGGAGTTTCTCACGGAAAAACAGCACGGCATAGAGCGCGGCGAGGACCAGCACACCGCCGTTTTCCACGGTGTACAGCACGGCGGTATCCACCAGAGGCAGGACGAGCACCAGCAGGTTGATGGCGAGGCTCGCGCTGAGAATACAAACGGCAAGCGGCAGGATGCATCTGCCGTTCAGCCGGAACGCAGCAAAGGTGTTTTTCTTTTCTTTCATCAGCAGCTGGATAAAAGCCAGCACGCCGGTGAGGAAGAACGTGAGCATGATCATTTCCTGCTTCTGGTCGTCGCGGTGCACGGTCTGCATCTTGACGAACGTGCCGTACAGGCCGTTTGCCACGAACAGGACCACGCAGAAAATATAATAGGAAACGGACGTGTTCTTCAGCTTGATGTCTTCAAGGTTCATCAGCACGCAGGAGACGAGCACAGCGGCGATGCTGAAAATCTTCACGAGGGAAAGCGGTTCATTCAGGAAAACGGCGCCGTATACGGAGGGCACCAGCAGACCGCCGAACAGCAGCACCACATTCATAAAGGCGTAGGAGCCGCGGACACTGGCCTGAATGAGCGACTGGTTGTACGCGAAAAGCGCCACGGCGTTCAGTACGCCCATCAAGAGCGTAAACGGGGAAAGCTCGAACCGGAAACCGCCGAAGGCGAATGTGCACAGCGTCACGAACACGCCCTCGATCACGCAGAAAACCGGCGAAGCCAGATCGGCGCGGCCCGGATAGCGGTCGGTATAGAGCTTACAGAACAGCGTCTGGAAGCTGTACAGGAAAATGATCACAGCAATGAGCAGGAAATTCATAAATTACCTCGGAACAGGGGTTACGCATTTTTTGCGTCTTCGGTTTTCTTGAAACGAGCCATCAGCGCGACGCCGAGGACGATCAGCAGCGGGAAGAGAATGCAGAACAGCATACCAACCTTCAGGCTGAGCTGTTCCGGCTGCATGGAAGACAGTGCCAGCACCTTGGAATTCTGAGAAACCGCTGTGCTGACAGCACCCATCAGAGCCGGGCCTGCGGCGCAGCCGATGTCGCCGAGGATCGCGAGTGTGCCGAACATCGCGGTGCCGCCCTTGGGATAGACGGCGGAAGTCAGGGAGAAGGTGCCCGGCCACATCAGGCTGACGGACAAACCGCACAGCGCGCAGGAGATGAGCGCCAGAATCGGGGACTCGAACAGCGCCGTGCCCAGATAGCACAGCACACACAGCGCAGCCGTGCCCATCAGTGCCCACGCGAGATTGATCTTTTCGCCCCAGATGCCGAAAATCGTACGGCCGATGCCCATGAGCACCGCAAAGAGGCAGGGGCCCATCAGGTCGCCCACCACCTTGGTCACGCCAAGGGCGCGCTCCGCAAAGAGGGAGCTCCACTGGCACATGGCCAACTCACTCGCGCCGGCGCAGAGCATGAGCACCATGGCCACGATGAAGATCTTGGAAGTAAACAGCGTTCTGAGCGGGGTCTTCTCGTCTTCCGGGATGGCCGGCATCAGCGGCACTTTCAGGAAGCTGAACAGATTATAAAACGGCAGCAGGGACCAGAGGATGGGGATCACATACCACAGGTCCTCGCCGATGACACGCAGCAAAAGCGTTGTGATGAGCACCACGCCCACCTGACCCCAGCAGTAGAAGGAGTGTAGCAGGCTCATGGCGGAAGCCTTGGCCTCGCCGGGACAGGAATCGACGATGGGGCTGATGATGACCTCGATGAGACCGCCGCCCACGCCGTTGACGATGGTGGCGATGACGAGGCCGATGTACGGTGCAGGCAGAATGTTCGGCAGGATGCCCTGCATGGCCAGTCCGGTAAACGCCAGCACATGAGCCAGCACGGCGGCGCGGCGCATACCGATGCGGTCCACATAGCGCACGGCCAGAATATCCGTGACGACCTGCGTGACGAAATTGCACAGGATCAGCGCGGAGATCAGCATATAGTCAATGCCGAAATGATCCTGAAAAATAACAAAGAACAGCGGGGAAAGATTGTTGACGATACCCTGCGTGATGTACCCGCGGTAGCAGGCGAAGATCGTCTTTTTGAAATTGGGTGCTTGTGCCATAAAGAGGACCGTCCTTCAATTAATTACATCGTACCCTATTATAATCGAAAGCGCGGTGGATTGCCACCGCTTTTTTGGTGGGATATTTCACGATTTTGCAGATGGAAACCGCAAATTCCTGTTGATTTCAGACAAGACATATTGTACAATAAGAATAACCGTGGGGATTTCCCCGCATGTATCTGTCTATTTTTTATACGATAAGGAGTGTCCAACATGAAATTAGGCGTATGTTCTAACCTCCTCGGCGACAAGCCGTTTGAGGAAGCTCTCGAGTATTTCCATTCCAAGGGCCTGCAGATGGTCGAGATCGGTACCGGCGGCTACCCGGGCAAGGATCACTGCGATCCGGACGTTCTGCTGAACGACGAAGAGAAGTATCAGGAGTGGCTCGGTCTGCTGAAGAAGTATGACCTCGAAGTCAGCGCATTCTCCTGCCACGGCAACCCGGTCCACCCGAACAAGGAACTGGCTGCTGAGTTTGATAAGGCTATGCGTGATGCCGTTCTCATGGCTGAAAAGTATGGCATTCATCAGATCAACTGCTTCTCCGGCTGCCCCGGTGACCACGAAGGCGCAAAGTTCCCGAACTGGGTAACCTGCCCGTGGCCGAACGATTTCGGCGAGATCCTCGAGTACCAGTGGAAGGTCCTCATCGACTACTGGAAGGAATTTGTTGAGTTTGCAAAGGCACACGGCGTCAACAAGATCGCCCTGGAGCTGCACCCGGGCTTCTGCGTGTACAACACCCAGACCCTGAAGAAGCTGCGTGAGGCTGTCGGTCCGGAAATCGGCGCAAACTTTGACCCGTCCCACCTCATTTGGCAGGGTATGGATCCGATCACCGTCATCCGCGAGATGGGCGACGCGATCTTCCACGTCCACGCAAAGGATACCCGCATCGATCCGCGCAACACCGCTGTCAACGGCGTTCTCGATACCAAGAGCTATGCAGACGAGATCAACCGTTCCTGGATTTTCCGCAGCGTGGGCTACGGCAACGACGCCCTCTACTGGAAGGACATCGTCAGCAATCTGCGTATGGTCGGCTATGACTATGCGATCAGCATCGAGCATGAGGACAGTCTCATGAGCAAGAACGAGGGCCTCACCAAGGCGATCGAGATGCTCAAGGAGTGCGTTGTTTTCGAGCCGAAGATGACCGACCTGCGTTGGGTGTAATCTCCGCTGAACGTAATAACTGAAGCTGAAGGGCTTTCGTCCGTGTCTGCGGGCGAAAGCCCTTTTTTCTGTTGTGGGGTGTGTTTCTGCGAAAATGTCAAGATCGTTGTATTTCATATCAGGATAATGAAGAACAAAGCAGGACTTTGTCCGCCATAAAAGGACAATTTGTCTGTTTAGGAGAGAAATAGATACAAATGCAACTATTTTGTCTATTTACACATTTTTTTGCGGGGATCTCTTGTAAGATACGGCGTTTTTTCTAAAAAGACCTTTACAAAAGATGAACAGTATGTTAATATATAAGAACAAAGACGGAGTACCGTATGGGAAACGGAATACCTTTTGTGTTCTGTGTTTGCACGAGGAACATACGGTGTACTTGTCTGACCTCAGCGTGACATCACGCAAAATAATTATTTAAGGGGGATATCCACAATGAGCAAAAAGATTATTGCTGTGCTGCTTGCACTGGTAATGATGCTCAGCCTCGCAGCTTGCGCAGGTGGCAAGACCGAGACTTCCGAGCCGGAAGAATCCAAGACCACCGAAACCAGCAAGACTGAAGAGGAAAAGACCGAAGAGTCCGAAGAAGGCTCTGAGGACGCAACTGTAGACGCAACAGGCGCCTGGATCCCGGCAGCCGAGCATGAGGACGATGCTCCGGCAGGCGAGACCGACGGCCGTGCGTTCAAGAAGTTCGACAACGTTGTCGAGATCCATTTCGGCCAGCAGGTCGACCCGGTTGACACCACTCTGCCGGAAGGCGACGCAGTCGACAACAACCAGTACACCAGATACCTGGAAGAGACCTACAACATCAAGTATGTTTGCGACTGGACAGCCGGTAACGGTTCTGACTTCCAGCAGAAGCTCTCTCTTTCCATCGCTTCCGCAACTCTGCCGAACAGCGTAATTGCTCCGAACAGAAACTATCTCGTTCAGGCTGCACGCGCTGACCTGCTCGCAGACCTGTGGCCGGCATTCAACGGCTTCACCTCCAAGCAGGCTAAGCAGATCGTTGAGACCACCGGTGATAACGGCGACTATCGCGCCATCAGCAACTGCACCGTAGACGGCGTTTTCTGCGCTCTGCCGAACATCACCGTTGACACCGACGGCGTTTACATCTACTTCATCCGTCAGGATTGGCTGGACGAGCTGGGCATCGAAGTTCCGAAGACCTACGATGAGCTCGAAGCAGCTGCCAAGGCTTTCATGGAAGCCGGCTTCTCCCCGGACTATGCCATCGCTGGTATTGACAACGGCGGCAGAACATACTCCAACTTCCTCAACTCCTCCAACAACGGCTATGGCTTCGATGCGCTGTATCAGGCATTCAACGCTACACCGGGTTACTTCCTGAAGGACGAGAGCGGCAAGGTTTACTGGGGCACCACAACAGACGAGATGAAGGCTGCTGTTACTGAGCTGGCTGATTGGTATGCTCAGGGCCTCATCAATCCGGAGCTGGGCGTCACCACAAACGGCGACAACGCCAACGGCGTTAAGGTCGGTACCTGCGGTATCTTCATGGGCCCGTGGTGGTCTCTGGGCTACGGCAACGGCGACTCCTTCAAGAACGATAACGAAGCCAACTGGCAGGCATATCCGCTGTACACCAACGACGGCGAGTGGAACATCCACATGAAGGACGTTGGCACAACCTACACCATGCTCTCCAAGGAGTCCACTCCGGAGCAGCTGGAAGCCGCTGTTATTGCCAACAACGTTCTCGTTCGCGACGAGTCCATCTTCGATACCTCCGTTGCAATCGGCTGGTATCCGCAGCGTAACGTTATCGCAGCTGCTGACGAATGCGAATATGAGTATGAGCACCTCTACAAGGTCCTCAAGGGCGAAGCTACCGCTGAGGACTACAATGTTCCGGGCTCTCTCTACAAGCTCATGTACACCGACGCTCAGACTCTGTATGAGGTTATCTCCGAGGATTACGATCCGTCCCAGAGACTGAACGTAACCGATATGGACGTTATGACCAACAACGGTCAGTTCAACCGCTTCTACGCTCTGCTGATCGGCGACCGTCCGTACGCTACTGTAACACCGGACAAGAAGATCTACTCCGAGATCTACTACACCATCGACGGCATGGACGCATACTGGACTCAGGTTTCCGACCTCGAGGATCAGGCTATCCTGCAGTTCATCACCGGCAAGAAGAGCATGGATGAGTGGGA
Source organism: Clostridia bacterium (assembly GCA_017407665.1). Taxonomy (GTDB): domain Bacteria; phylum Bacillota; class Clostridia; order Oscillospirales; family Acutalibacteraceae; genus Hominenteromicrobium. Next base: position 6,512 of record JAFQWC010000155.1, read on the forward strand.
TCAGTTCTGCGCTGACTGGCATGCACAGGGCGGCGACCAGATCCTGGCTCTCGTTGAAGAGTTCCTCGCTGGCTGATTTGTAAACTAAGGTTCAAAACACCTGACGGTGAGGGCGCGGGCCACCAAGCCCACGCCCTCACTTTTTTACAAAATTTACAGTAAGGAGGAAATCGCCTTGGCAAATCCCAATACGGCAAACGCCGAAAGCAAACTGAAAGTTAGAAAGCATCTGCCCACATGGTTCCACTATACACTGATGTGTATTCCGGGCTATGTTTGGCTGTTCATGTTCTCCATTGTGCCGATGGTCGGCATCGTTATGGCGTTCCAGAACTTTAACCCCAGCAAGGGTTGGTTTGGATCTCCCTGGGTTGGCCTGGATAACTTTGAGTTCCTCTGGGTAATTCCGGATGCCAAGCGTGCCCTGTGGAACACCTTGATCATCGCTATTTCCAAGGTCGTTCTGAACATCGTCATCCCGCTGATTTTTGCCCTGCTCCTCAACGAAGTGAAGGGCATGAAGTTTAAGAAGGGCGTGCAGACCATCGTTTATCTGCCGCACTTTATTTCCTGGGTTCTTCTGGCAAACATCATCACCAATATGCTGGGCGCAAACGGCATTCTGAACACCATCCTGAATGCATTTGGTCAGCCGGACGTTCTGCTGATGACCGAACCGAAGTACTTTAAGGCCCTCCTGATCGGAACCGAAGTGTGGAAGGAATTCGGCTACAACGCCGTTATCTACCTGGCTGCACTGACCGGTATCGATCCCAGCCTGTATGAAGCCGCTGCCATCGACGGCGCAAGCCGCTGGCAGTCCACCCGTCACATCACCCTGCCCAGCCTGGTCTCCACCGTTGTGCTGCTCACCACACTGGCTATGGGTAATGTTCTGAACGCCGGCTTCGACCAGGTCTTCAATATGTACAATCCGGTGGTTATGGAAGTGGCCGATATTCTCGATACATACGTGTATCGTCTGGGTATCGTTAAGCTGCAGTTCTCGCTGTCCACCGCAGCCGGCCTGTTCAAGTCCGTGGTCAGCTTTGTGCTGGTCGTCACTTCGTATGCTCTGGCATACAAGTTCGCGGATTATACCATTTTCTAAGAGAGGAGAGATATATTTATGGTAGAAACCAAAACCTTTGGTTCCAAAGTATTCAAAGTCGTAAACTATATCATCCTCACGATCCTGGCAATCAGCTGCCTGTATCCGCTGTGGTATGAACTGTGTGTATCCCTTTCCGATAAGCTGGCAGCAGACGGCGGCCTCGTTACCCTGTGGCCGATCGGTCTGAACTTTAAGTCTTACGAACTCATCATGGGCGACGATACCTTCTGGGGTGCATTCCTCATTTCCGTCGGCCGTGTTGTCTTCGGCTCCATCTGGACCATGGTCGTCATCATCATGATGGCTTACCCGCTGTCCAAAACCTCCAGAGAGTACAAGCCGAGAAACATCCTCATGTGGATCCTCGTATTCTGCATGCTGTTCTCCGGCGGTACCATCCCGTGGTTCATCACCGTTAAGAACTACGGCCTGCTGGATACCTTCGCTGCGCTGATCTTCTCCGGTTCCGTGCCGGTGTTCAACGTGCTCCTCCTGATGAACTTCTTCCGCAACCTGCCGAAGGATCTGGAAGAAGCCGCTCTGGTAGACGGCGCCGGTCCGTGGCGTATTCTGTGGCAGATCATTGTTCCCTGCTCCGTACCGGTTATCGCAACCGTCGTGCTGTTCACTTCCGTTGGTTTCTGGAACGAATATTTCCAGGGCCTCGTTCTGATGAACAAGGAGAACAAGTACCCGCTGCAGACCTACATCCGTCAGATCACCGTGCAGATCCCGGTTGGTGTTACACTCACCACCGAGCAGTATCAGCAGCTGGCACAGAACTCCAACAAGGCTCTTGAAGCTGCAAAGGTGTTCATCGCCATGATCCCGATGCTGATCGTATACCCGTTCCTGCAGAGATACTTCGTATCCGGTATCACACTGGGTGCTGTTAAGGGTTAATCTTCTGCCTGTTTCCGAAAAGAATCCGGCTGTCTTACACAGAAGGCAGCCGGATTTTTGTATCTTCCCGCCGGTTTTGCAGGGCGGCGGAAAGGGCGAGCATCGCAAGGTAAAAGGCGCCGCACAGGGCGGTCTGCAGCAGGATGCGGGGAATGCCGGAAAAGGTACACGGGGTGAGAATGCCGCGGGTGAGCGCGGCGGCGAAGCCGGAAAATACCCCCGGCAGAAGGACGGAGCGCACGGTGCGGATGTGTACCTGAGAGACTTGCAGCAGACGGCGCACACTGAGCGCCGCGTTGAAGATGGACGAGAAAAACAAAATGGCAATATACGCCCGCATCCCGTAAAACCGCATACACAGAAGGATCAGGATGACGCGCAGGAAGGAGTCGCTGAAATTGTACTTCATGGAATTGAGCTGCTCGTCGAGCCCTTTGAGGAGACTGTCCACCACCACATCCAGATAGAGAAGCGGCACGAGGGGGGCGAGGATTTTGAGATAGCCCCCGGCCTCCGTGTTTTGGTAAAACGCGCGGCCCCAGTCCCCGCCGAACGTGAAGAACACGCCCGCGCAGAAAATCCCGAACAACAGCGCAGCGTGCAGTGCCTTTTCGGTGATGCGCGCCACGTGATCCCGCTGCCCGAGTTCAAAGGCTTTTGCCATGCGCGGAATAAGCAGAAACGCAAACGATGACAGGAACGAGGAGGGGAAGAACAGCATCGGCATGGCCATGCCCTGCAAAAGGCCGTATGCCGCCATGGCGGCGGACGCATCCAGCCCGGAGCGGCCGAGTTCCCGCGGGATGAGCAGGTTTTCGGCTGTGGCAAGCAGGCTGCGCGCGGCACTTGAGAGCGTGCACGGCACGGCGATGTGGAACATCCCGTGGAGCACACCGCGGCCTTTTTCTTTTTGCTTCGGCGTGTTTTTCCTCAGGCTGCGGCGGTACAAGAGCCAGCCCGTCGTAAAAGAGACCGTCTCCCCGAAGGTGGACGCGAGCATGGCGGCGAAACATGCGGCTTCGATACTCTGCGGCGCGAACACATGAAACAAAAGCACGGCGGCGAAAATGGTCAAAATCTGCTCCATGGCATCGCTGACCGACGTAGAAAGCGCCTCATCCACTGCGAGAAAATATCCCTTCATGCAGGTGCACAGCGACATGAACGGCAGCCCGAGCGCGAGAATGCGCAGGCTCGGTGCGGCATCCATGCGGCCGAGGATCACCCCGGCGGCAAAATCGGAAAACGTCAGGAGCAGAAACGAGATCGTACAGCTTAACGTGAGACAGAAAAGGAAGCATTTCGTCACGACCGAGCGTACGGTTTCCCGCCGCCCCGCGGCGATGGCCGCCGTGACCATGCGGGTCACCGCGAGACTGATGCCGGAGGTGGAGAGCGTGACGGTGAGCATAAATACGGAGAAAATGAGTTGGTACAGCCCCATGCCTTCCGGGCCGATTTTTCCGGAAAGCCATGCGCGGTAGCCGATGTTCGTGATGCGGAAAAAGAGCGAAAAAGCCGTGAGCAGGATGCCCTGCAGCCAGAAATTGCGTTTTGTCATGGGGCCTCCTCTTGCAAGTTTTCGGGCGGTGTTGTATAATCAATTCAATATACGCAAAACGATTGACGAAAGGAACGGAAACAGAGCATGACAGACTATGGAATGGTGAACGCCGACTGGACCGAGATCGCGGTGACCATCAAGGCAGAAGATACCGACCGTGCCGGTGACATCACCCAGATGGTGGTGCCCTACGGCATTTATATTGAGGACTACTCGAATTTAGAAGAAGAGGCCATGGAAATTGCCCACATCGATCTCATCGATGAGGACCTCCTGCAGAAGGACCGCACAAAGAGCATCATTCATGTGTACATCAGTCCGGAGGAGAACCCGGCAGAGGCCATTTCCTTCCTCAAGGAGCGCTTTACCGCCGAGAACATCTGGAACGAGATCACCATGGCGAACTGCGCGGAGGAAGACTGGATCAACAACTGGAGGAAATACTTTAAGCCCATCCCCGTGGGCGAGCGTTTGCTTGTGCGCCCGATGTGGGAGGAAGAATACGACGCCGGCGACCGTGTCGTGCTGCATCTGGAGCCGGGTCTGGCTTTTGGTACCGGTACGCATGAGACCACCCGCCTGTGCATGGAACTGCTGGAAAAGTACATCGAGCCCGGCGACACCCTGCTCGATATGGGCTGCGGCAGCGGCATTCTGTCCGTGGCCGGCCTGCTGCTCGGCGCGGAAAGCGCTGTGGGCGTGGACATTGACGCCCTCGCGGTGAAGACCGCCATTGCCAACGCCGATGTCAACGGTGTGGGTGAAAAATTCACCGGCATCTGCGGCAATCTGGCGGAGAAGGTCTCCGGCAAGTTCGATATCGTGGTCGCAAACATTGTGGCGGATATCGTCATCCTGCTCACACAGGACGCGCCGCGCTTCATGAACCCCGACACCGTGTACATCATGAGCGGCATCATCGACACCCGCGAGGACGATGTGCTCGCCTGCCTCATGGAGAACTTTGAGCTCATCGACCGCCGCGAGGAAAAGGGCTGGGTCGCCCTGGCTGCAAAGCTGAAGGCGTAAACCGCCGACACGGGCAATGCCCGGCACAAGAACAAAGAAAGGCTGGAGTGAACGATGTCCAGACTGAGCAAACTGATTTTGAAAATGACGGAATATGAGGACGGCTGCGTGGAACGCGTCAACCATTTCCTCAAGGTGTATGCCTTTGCGAAAGCTATCGCAGAGGGCGAGGGCATCGACGACGAAACCCAGCCCATTCTGGAGGCCGCCACCATCGTGCATGATATCGGCATCCGTGTGTGTTATGAAAAGTACGGCAACTGCAGCGGCAGACTGCAGGAGGCGGAGGGCCCCGCCATGGCGATGCGTATGCTGCCCGATTGCGGCTATACCCCGGCGCAGTGCGACCGCATCTGCTGGCTGATCGCCCATCATCACACGTACACGGATATTCAGGGCGCGGATTACCAGATCCTTGTGGAGGCGGACTTTCTCGTCAACATCTTTGAGGGCGGCATGAAGAAGGAAGCCATCGAGCAGGTGAAGGAGAACATTTTCCGAACCGCGACCGGCAAAAAGCTCCTGTGCGATCTTTTTCTGTGATTCGTAAAAACAGAGAAGAACAAATAAAAAGCAGTATAGATTTTATTGACAATCACGAAAAAAGATTCTACAATGTGAAGTGTAGAATCTTTTTTTCTGTGTAAGGAGTTGTATGTATGGCAAGAAAATTTGTATGCAATCAGAATGAGCCGGTCGTTCAGACCAAAGCCGGTAAGCTGCGCGGCTTCCAGCTGGACAGCACCTATATTTTCCACGGTGTCAAGTACGCGGACGCCAAGCGTTTCCAGCAGCCCACCCCGGTACAGCCGTGGGAAGGCATCAAGAATGCGCTGGCATACGGCTACGTCTGCCCGATGCTCGGTCAGGACCAACCGAACAACGAGCTGATGGTCCCGCACCGTTACTGGCCGCTCGATGAAAACTGCCAGTACCTGAACATCTGGACGCAGTCCCTCGACCCGAACGCCAAGAAACCGGTTCTCGTTTGGCTGCACGGCGGCGGATTTGCAGCCGGTTCCTCCATTGAGCATATCGCGTACGAAGGCGAAAACATGAGCAAATACGGCGATGTGGTCGTGGTTTCCCTCAACCATCGCCTGAATATCCTCGGTTATCTCGATCTTTCTCCGTTCGGCGAGAAGTACAAGAATTCTGGTAACGCCGGCAACGCGGATATGGTCGCTGCCCTGCAGTGGATCCATGACAACATCGAAAACTTCGGCGGCGATCCGGAGAATGTTACCCTGTTTGGTCAGTCCGGCGGCGGCATGAAGGTCTGGACCCTCATGCAGACCCCGGCAGCGGACGGTCTGTTCCACAAGGGCGTGGTGCAGAGCGGCTGCATCGACGGCTTCATGAACCAGCCGAAGGAAGCGGACGGTACCGCGATCGTCACGGCGCTGATGAAGGCACTGCGCATCAAGGATGTGGAGAAGCTCGAGACCATCCCGTATCACCGTCTGGCCGAAGCCTACAACAAGGTGGCCCCGAAGGTGGCCAAGACCGGCGCGTACATCGGCGGCAATCCCCTGCCGAACGACTGGTACGTGGGCGACCCCTGTGTGGTCGGCTTCACGGAGCACGCAAAGACCATCCCGGTGATGGTCGGTACCGTGCTCGGCGAGTTCTCCTTCATGCCGGCACTCCCCGCAGAGGATAAGGCCAACAAGGAACTCATCGATCAGAAGATCGCCAAGCGTTACGGCGATGCAGCGGAGGAGCTGAAAGCGCTCTTCGCGAAGGCTTATCCGGATAAGGACATCAGCGATGTGCTGTTCGTGGATTCCGTGTTCCGCGCACCGACCATCAAGTTTGTTGCGGAAAAGTCCAAGCACCCGGAAAGCGGCACCTATTCCTACATGATGACCTACACCTTCCCGTATGACGGTGGCCACATTGCATGGCACTGCAGCGAGATCCCGTTCGTGTTCCACAATGCGAATCTGGTGGCGGCTTACAACGAAGAGGGCGTGACCGATCTGCTCGAAAAGCGTATGTGCGACGCATGGGTCAACTTTGCACGCACCGGCAAGCCGTCGAGCGAAGACCTGCCCGATTGGCCGGCCTGCGTTCCGGGTGACGAAGCGACCATGATCTTTGATAAGGATTGTGAAGTTCGCCACAACTATGACCATGAACTGGTCGCGCTCCATAAGAAGGCGGCTCCGCCGTTCTGGGTGCGCAGCGATGACGACGAGGAGCAGCAGATCCAGCACTAAGGCGGGCACGGCCCGCTGCGGATGTCCGCGGTACTTCGCGTACGGCGAATGTCCGCGGGGTCGCGTGTGTGTGCACGCTTCGCCGCAGGAAGAAATTCACTGAGCCAACGCGGACGGAAGTGTTTTCGGTTCGCGTTGGTTTTACTTTATAGAGAAAAATATGGACGGAAGTGACCCTATAACGCGGGGACAGGACCGGTTTTTATCTGCGGCGAAGTTTGTGTACACAAACAACTCCGCGACTCAAAAAAGCAAAAATAGTCGAGAAAATCCGTCCGGAATTTGATAAACTACAGCCATCGGAGGTGAACGGCGTGACGGAGCAAATTTTGGCGGTCGGCCGTATGCAGGCGTATATCGAAGCGCATTTGGAGGAAGAGATCACGATGGCACATCTTTCGGCGGTGTCGCTGTATTCGCCGTGGTACTCGTACCGCCTGTTCCGGGAGCACACCGGCCTGACCGTCGCGGATTACATCCGTCGCCTGCGGCTTTCCCGCTCGGCGATGCGGCTCAAAAACGAAACGGTGCGCGTCATCGACGTCGCGCTGGATCTGGGCTTTGGCAGTGTGGATGGCTACACCCGGGCGTTTCGGCGGGAGTTCGGCTGCAATCCGGCGGAGTATGCGAAAAATCCGGTTCCGATCACCCTGTTTGTCCCGTACGGTGTGCAGTATAAGTTCATGAGAAAGGAATCGAGTGCGATGGAAAAGGTGCAGAGTGTGTTTGTTCAGGTCGTGAAAAAGCCTGCAAGAAAGGCGATCATCAAGCGCGGCGTGCAGGCGGAGGAGTATTTCGCCTATTGCGGTGAGGTTGGCTGCGATGTTTGGGGACTGTTGACCAGCATGGACTCCCTGTGCGGCGAGCCGGTCTGCCTGTGGCTGTCGGAAAAATTCAAAAAGCCGAATACGTCCACCTATGTGCAGGGCGTGGAGGTCGATGCGGATTATGATGGCATCATCCCGGAGGGCTTCGATGTGATCGACCTGTCCGAGGCGGAGTACCTGCAGTTTCAGGGCGAGCCGTTTGAGGAGGCGCATTACGGAGAGGCCATCGGCGCCGTGCAGCAGGCCATGGAAAAGTACGACCCCGCACGCCATGGCTGCCGGTGGGACGACGAAAATCCGCGCATCCAGCTGGAGCCCAAGGGCGAGCGCGGCTACATCGAGCTGAAAGCGGTAGTGAGAAAGTAAACAGCAAGCAAAAAGACCGTATCCGGCGTGGATACGGTCTTTCGTGCGCTTATAGGAAATTACAGGTTGGCCTTCAGCCAGGCGATGTCCTCTGCGAGGCAGGCGACACGGTCCTGCGGGTCGTTGTAGCTGGCTTCGCGCTCGACCACGTAGATCACGTCGTCGTACTGTGCGTCGGCAGCGGCCTTGACGGCCTTCCAATCCACGATGCCGGTGCCCTGCGGGCAGTTCAGCTTGTCGTGTTCTTCCTTGATCTTCTCCCAGACCACCGGGTCAAACGGGGGACGCTGCTCGGTGGTGTGGCGCGGCCACGGCTTCTTGGCGCCGATGACGCCGCCGTTTTCCTTGATGTGGATGGCGCCGATGCGGCCTGCGTGGCGGTTGATGAACTCCACCGGATCCACGCCGGCTGCGGAACACCAGCCGCAGTCCACCTGGAACAGGGTGACTTCCGGATCGGAAGCCTCGATGAGCCAATCGTAGAGGGTCTTACCCTCGTCCACATAGTACTCATCGGTGTGGTTGTGGAAACCGATCTTGATGCCGTAGGGCTTTGCGATGTGGCCCAGACGGTTCAGCTCGGCGGCGACTTCCTCAGCCTCGGCCTTGTTGCAGAAATCGGTGCCCGGGCAGATGATCATCTTGGTGCCGAGCTCCGCAAAGTACGGAATGACGGACTCGATCTGATCCAGACCGCAATGTACGGACGGAACTTTGAGGCCGAGCTCTGTCACAACCTTCTTCATTTCCTCAATCGGGATCTGGGTGAAATCGGCGGTAAACTCTGCGCCGGCATAGCCCAGCTTTGCGATGGTCTGCAGCTTCTCAATGGGGCTCATGGGCTCGGAAACGAGGGAGTAGACCTGTACATTGATGTTTTCCATGGGAAAATCCTTTCTTTCAAAAACAAAAGGTGCGGCGGCAAGCGGGCCGCCGCACACGAATATGTACTGTAAAATTACAGGTTAGCCTTGATCCAGGCGATGTCTTCTGCGAGGCAGGCAACGCGATCCTGCGGATCGTTGTAGCTGGCTTCACGCTCAACAACGTAAACCACTTCGCCGTCCCACTGTGCATCGGCAGCAGCCTTAACAGCCTTCCAATCGACAATACCGGTGCCCTGCGGAACATTCAGCTTGTCGCGCTCTTCCTTCATCTTGAGGAACTCGGGCGGGAAGATCGGCTTGCCGTTTTCGTCGCGCTCAAACTTGAACGGGGGACGCTCCACGTGGCGGGAGTGCGGCTGCTTTGCGCCGAGAACGCCGTTGTTTTCCTTGATGTGGATGGCGCAGATCTTGCCGGCATGCTTGTTGATGAAGTCTACCGGGTTGACGCCTGCGCAGGAGCACCAGCCGCAGTCCACTTCGAATGCGGTGACTTCCGGATCGCAAGCCTCGATGAGCCAATCGAAGAGGAACTTGCCGTCTTCTACGAAGTACTCGTCGGTGTGGTTGTGGTAGCCGATCTTAATGCCGTAGGGCTTTGCAATGTGGCCCAGACGGTTCAGCTCTGCAGCAACTTCCTGTGCTTCTTCCTTGTTGGCGAAGTCGGTCATCGGGCAGATGATGTACTTGGTGCCCAGCTCTGCAAAGTAGGGGATAACGCCTTCGATGAGGTTCAGAGCAACGTGTGCGGACGGAACCTTCAGGCCGGTCTCTGCCAGAACCTTCTTCATCTCATCCAGCGGAACCTGTGCGAAATCAGCGGTGAACTCTGCGCCTGCGTAGCCCAGCTTAGCGATGGTCTGCAGCTTCTCGACGGGAGTCATCTGCTCGGAAACGAGGGAATAAACCTGTACGTTAATGTTTTCCATGGGAAAACCCACCTTTCTGTCTTTATGAAATGTGCGGCGACAAGAATGCCGCCGCACACAAATGCCTGTTATGCTCTTCGATTAGAAGTATACCGGCTTGCCAGTCTTGGAGGACTCGTAGATAGCCTCGAGGATCTTGGTAACAACGAATGCCTGATCAGCGGTGACGAACAGTTCGCCTTCGCCCTTCAGAGCTGCAACCCAGATCTCAGCTTCCTTGGACTTCGGTGCCGGACCCTGAGAGAAGCCCGGGATGTAGCCGGCAACCTTGTTGCCAACCCAGGAAATGGTCGGGTAGGAAGCAACAACGTGGTTCAGGCGTACACGGCCTTCCTTGGTGTCGAGGCCGCCCTTGGTGCCAGCCAGCATGGTGAATGCGCTGTTGGATGCGCCGTAATCTTCAGCCATGTTGATAGCCCATGCAGCGCGGAGAACGATGGTAGCGCCGTTCTTCATCTTGATGAAGCCAACAGCGGAGTCCTCAACGTCGTAGGTCTCGTGGTTCCAAGTGTCGTGCTTGCCCATCCAGTTAACCTGGCCCTGATGCTCTGCGTCGAGGATGCGGCCGAGCTTCTCGAAGGAAGTACCGACAACATAGTCAACGTCGTAGTTGTTCATGAGGAACAGGGTGAAGTCAAGAGCGTGTGTGCCGATATCGATCAGCGGACCGCCGCCCTGCTTGGACTTATCGGTGAATACGCCCCAGGTCGGAACGCCGCGACGACGGAGGTAGGTAGCCTCTGCGTAGTAAACGTCGCCCAGCAGGCCTTCGTCAACAACCTTCTTAGCAACCTGATTCTCCGGGAAATGACGATACTGATAACCGATGGTCAGCATCTTGCCGGTTCTGTCTCTTGCGTCCAGCATCTTCTGTGCGTCTGCGGAAGAAGCAGCCATCGGCTTCTCGCAGAGAACGTGCTTGCCAGCTTCCAGAGCAGCAACGGAAATCTCGCAGTGAGCGATGTTCGGGGTCAGAACGTGAACTGCGTCGATGGTCGGATCAGCCAGCAGCTCCTTGTAGTCTGTGTAGACCTTTGCGTCCGGAGTACCGTACTCCTTAGCAGCCTTCTCAGCTCTCTCGATGATGAGGTCGCAGAATGCGCACATATCGACGCCTTCCATTGCCTTCATGCCCGGGAGGTGCTTCTGATTTGCGATACCGCCGCAGCCGATAAAGCCAACTCTTACATTTGCCATGGGAATTCTCCTCCTAATTTTTTACGGATATTTTTACATACCCGCACTATTTTAGTTTGCATACACATTTTATCGTATTTTATCTCAAAAGTAAATACCTTTTTATGAAATTCTGCGCCGAAAGTATGCACCTTTTTGAGAAAATCGGGGTCGGACGCATTGTTTTTTGTGAGAATTGTTTCTTTTCGGAAAGTATTATCCGCTTTGGAACGGGGTAAAAAAGGGCGCACCGCTTGTGCGGTACGCCCGGAAAAACGGGAATATCAGTACTGTTTGCCCCAGAATACCATGTGCCTGGCCGGCTTACCGCAGCAGACGCAGACATCGGAGAGGTGCTCTTCCTCAAACGGAATGCAGCGGGACTTCACGCCGCCGGTGGCATCCTTCAGCTTGTCTTCGCATTCGCTGTCGCCGCACCACATGGCCTTGATGAAGCCCGGCTTGTTGGCAGCGGTGTCGAGGAATTCCTCATAGCTGGTGGCCACAAAAGTCTTTTCCTCGCGGTTCTTCAGTGCGCGCTCATACAGACCGTTGTGTACGGCATCCAGTGCCTTCTGGATCTCTTCCTCGAGGTTGTCGAGAGAAACGAAGATCTTCTCGCGGGTATCGCGGCGGACGAGAACACACTGGTTGTTCTCAATGTCCTTCGGGCCCAGTTCCAGACGCAGCGGCACGCCCTGCATCTCATACTGGCTGAACTTCCAGCCCGGAGAGTTCTCGGAATCGTCCAGCTTCACGCGGAAGGTGTTCTTCAGCTGCTCGTAAACGGCATTGGCCTTATCCAGAACGCCCGGCTTGTGCTGTGCGATCGGGATGATGGCGAGCTGGATCGGTGCGACCTTCGGCGGGAGCACGAGGCCGTTGTCGTCGCCGTGCACCATGATGATGGCGCCGATCATACGGGTGGAAACGCCCCAGGAGGTCTGGTGCGGATGCTGCAGGGTGTTGTCGCGGCCGGTGAAGGTGATGTCAAAGTTCTTTGCCCAGCCGTCGCCGAAGTAATGGGTGGTGCCGCCCTGCAGAGCGACGCCGTTGTGCATCATCGGCTCAATGGTATAGGTGGCCACGGCGCCTGCAAACTTTTCCTTTTCGGTCTTCTGACCGATCACGGCCGGGATAGCCAGCACGTTGCGGTAGAATTCCTCATAGGTGTGCAGCATACCGAGGGTCTCGTTCATGGCCTCTTCAGCGGTTTCGTGCATGGTGTGGCCTTCCTGCCACAGGAACTCGGAGGAACGCAGGAACGGACGGGTGGTCTTTTCCCAGCGCACCACGGAGCACCACTGGTTGTAGAGCTTCGGCAGGTCGCGGTAAGACTTGATGATCTTCTGATAATGCTCGCAGAACAGGATCTCACTCGTGGGGCGCACGCACAGGCGCTCGGAGAGCTTCTCACTGCCGCCCTGTGTGACCCATGCCACTTCCGGCGCAAAGCCCTTCACGTGGTCCTTCTCCTTCTGCAGGAGGGATTCCGGGATGAACAGCGGCATATATACATTCTGATGACCGGTTGCCTTGAAGCGGGCATCCAGTTCCTTCTGGATGTTTTCCCAGATCGCGTAGCCGTACGGCTGGATGATCATGCAGCCCTTCACGCTGGAGTAATCCATCAGTTCGGCCTTTTTAACAATATCGGTGTACCATTTGGAAAAATCGACATCCATGGAGGTGATGTCGGCTACCATTTTCTTCTGATTCGCCAAGAGAATCATTCCTTTCCAGAAACAGGGTTCATTTCGTCCCTTTATTATATCCAATCCGGCAGGGAAAAGCAAGGTTTTTTCCGCCGCGCTGCCGGATTTTTGGGCAGAGAAAAGGCGGGCAGCTGGTGCTGTCCGCCAAAAATGATGACAATATTACTGATTATCTTCGATGTAGCGAACAATTGCACCGACGGTCTTCAGGCTTTCAACATCGTTATCCGGAACTTCAATGCCGAACTCGTCTTCAAGGCACATGATCAGATCGATAACAGTAAGGGAATCGGCGTCCAGATCATCAATCAGATTGGAATCCTCGTTGATGATGGAAGGATCGACGCTGAGCTGATCTGCAAGAATTTCGATAACCTTCTCCAGAACCATATTGCTTTCCTCCTATATCCTAGTATCGTTTCAAGTACTGCATCGGCTGCCATATGGACAAAATGCCGCGGGCATGATACAATTGGGATGTACTTTACCTACATTGTATTGATGCGCGGATTATTTGTCAATATACATTTGCAAATTTTTTCCGTACGGAAAGGAAGTGTTCCAAATGCAGCTGCGGTCTTTTGCTGTGATCGGGCATCCCATCGGACACACCATGTCTCCGTTCATTCACCGCCGCCTGTTCGCGCTGTCCGGGTATCACCCGGAATACACGGTTCTGGATGTGCCGGATCTGCCGGCCGCCATGGACACCCTGCGCGGCATGGACGGCTTTAATATCACGATCCCGCACAAGAGCGCGATCGTCCCCCTGCTCGATGCGGTCGATGAAAAAGCGGCGCTGTTCGGTTCCGTCAACACCGTAAAGGCGGAGAACGGCCGGCTGCAGGGCTTTACCACGGACGGCATCGGCTGCCGCAAGGCCCTCCTGCGCTGCGGGCTGGATTTCGGCGGCAGGATGCTCATCCTCGGCCGGGGCGGCGCGGCAAGAGCCATTGCGTTTGAGATCGTGCTGACCTGTGAAGCGCCCTGCATCGATTTTGCCTGCCGCGGAGAATCCATGGAAAAGGCGGAATCGCTCTGTGCAGAGCTTTCCGGTCTCTGCGCCAAACTGGAGAAACCGGGCCGGTTCCGGGTGCTTTCCTACAGTGCGCTGGAAGCCGGCAGCGAGACGTATGACCTTGTGCTCAACACCACCAGCGTCGGAATGTATCCGAAGACCGGTGTCAGCGTGGTGGGAGAGACCGTGCTGCGGCGCTGCAAAGCCGCGTTTGACGCGGTGTACAACCCGGGCGAGACGGAATTCCTGCGTTTGGCAAAGGCGAACGGCCTTTGCGTTGTGGGCGGTATGGGTATGCTGGTGTGTCAGGCTGTGGCGGCGCATGAGATCTGGTACGGCGCATCCTTCAAAGACGCCGATATCGAGCAGTTGATCGTGGATGCGGAAGCGGAGACCGAGCGGGTCTTTCGCGGCTGACGGGAGGAAACGGGTATGACAACCGAACTGGAAAGACAGAGCGCGCAGGGCAACATTGTGCTGAGCGGCTTTATGGGCAGCGGTAAGACCACCATCGGCCGCCGTCTGGCCTCTGCGCTCCACATGAAGTTTGTGGATATGGATCTGTATATAGAAAAAAAGACCGGCATGACGGTGTCGGAGATCTTCGCACAGTACGGCGAGGCCTATTTCCGCCGGCTGGAGACCGAGACCGTGCGCGAATTGGCGCGGGAAAAACATTATGTCATCGCCACCGGCGGCGGCACACTGATGCAGCCGGTGAACGTGGAGGCGTTCCACGCGGGCGGCGGGGAGATCTATTATCTGGATGTACCGCTCAAAGCGCTGCAGGAACGGCTGAAAAACGACAAGCGCCGCCCTCTGCTGCAGACGGAGGACCGCAATGCCGTGATCGAGCGTCTGCTCAGTGAACGCAGACCGCAGTATGTGGCCGGTGCCGATGTGGTGGTGGATGCGGGCGCGCCCACGGTGGTGGTCGTAAACAGGATCTGCGCGCTGCGGGGCGTGGAACCGGAGAAAAAGATACCGCCCGCACAGGAAGCACCGCCCGTGCAGGAAGAACGTCCCGCACAGCCCGCGAAACGGAAGCGGAGACGCGGCCGGCGCGGCGGCACAGCCGGAAATACCTGATAAAAATATTTGACAAATGCCCGGTGCCGCTTTTCTCTGCGACGGTGCGCAGGAAAGTGGCACCGAATCCGTTCGACACGCTCGCCAAAAAAGTCCTCGCCGTTTCTGAGATGGTGAAGACACTGTAAAAAAATTGGAGTTTCCTATGCAGATCGCGATCATCGGCCTCGGCCTCATCGGCGGCTCGCTGGCCAAAGCCTTAAAAGAGAATACGACACACACGGTCATCGGATTTGACCGGGACGAAAACACCCTGCACGATGCGATGTCCTGCGGCGCCATCGACCGCATGGGCAGCACGGCGGCACTGAAAAATGCGGATCTCGTTTACGTCTGCCTGTACCCGAAGGACGTGGTGAAATTTGTGGAGGAAAACGCGGCCCGCTTCAAGCCCGGCTGCATCGTCACCGATGTATGCGGCATCAAGGGCGAGGTTTTCGGCGCGCTGACGGACCTCGCGGCACGGCATCCGTTCATTTATGTCGGCGGACATCCCATGGCCGGTAAGGAGCGCAGCGGATTTGAAGCCAGTGAAGCGGGCTTGTTCCACAACGCGTCCTACATTCTGGTTTCGGGCGATGCCCCGCAGAGCGCGGTGGATACGCTGGCCGAGCTGGCGCAGGCCATGGGCTTTGGCATGATCCAGCACTGCACGGCGCAAAAGCACGACCGCATGATCGCGTACACCTCGCAAGTGCCCCATGTGCTGGCCTGTGCGTATGTGATGAGCCCCCGCTGCGACGACCACCGCGGATTCTCCGCCGGCAGCTACCGGGACGTTTCCCGTGTGGCGAAGATCAACGCGGAGCTTTGGGCGGACCTGTTCCTTTCCAACCGCACGGAACTGATCGACGAGCTTTCCGAACTGCAGCAGAATATTGAACGGCTGCGGATGGCTGTCGCGGACGGCGACCGCGAACAGCTTGTAGCGCTTTTGAACATAGCCAAAACGAAAAAGGAGACTTTCGGCTGATGAAGATTTCGATCCATACCGACAAACCCTATGATGTGCTCGTGGAAAACGGTGCGCTGGACCGTGCGGGCGAATATATCCGGCCTTTGTTCCAACCGGGCAGTCAGGCGATGATCATCAGCGAGACAAATGTGTTTCCGCTGTACGGCGAACGCCTCACAAAATCGCTCGCCGGGGCGGGATTTAAGGTTTCGAGCTGTGTCTTCGAGGCCGGCGAGCCGCAGAAGCAGCTTTCCACCGTGATGCAGATGTACGAAGCCATGGCGGAAAAGGGCTTCACCCGGTCCGATTTCATCGTCACCTTAGGCGGCGGTGTGGCCGGCGATATGGGCGGCTTTGCGGCGGCGACGTTCCTCAGAGGGATCGATTTCGTGCAGGTGCCCACTTCGCTCCTCGCACAGGTGGACGCCAGTGTCGGCGGCAAAACCGGCGTGGATCTGCCGTTCGGCAAGAATCTCGTCGGCGCGTTCCATCAGCCGCGCATGGTCATCAGTGACCCGGAGACGCTCCATACCCTGCCGGACGAATACTTTGCGGACGGCATGGGCGAGGTGATCAAGTACGGCTGCATCATGGATGCGGATCTTTTCGGCAGGCTGGAGCGCGGTGAAGTGATCGACCGCCTCGAAGAGACGATCTGCCGCTGCGTGGAATGCAAGAAGATCCTCGTGGAGGAGGACACGACCGACAAGGGCCGCCGAATGATCCTGAATTTCGGCCACACGTTCGGTCACGCGCTCGAGAAGCTGCAGAATTTCTCCGGGCTTTCCCATGGCCTTGCGGTGGGCATCGGCATGGTGATGGCTGCCGAAGTGGGCGAGAGCTTGGGCGTGACGGCATCCGGCACGGCGGAGCGCATCCGCCGGGTGCTTAAAAGCTACGAAATGCCCACGGAGACCGACTTTGAATTTACACAGGTGATGGAGGCCACGGCGCTCGACAAAAAGAGCTTTGGCAAGCAGCTGAATCTGATCCTCTTAAAGCAGATCGGCGATTGCGTCATCCATCCCATCGACCGCAGCTATCTGGTGCTGCGGTATAAGATCGCGGCGGAACAGGCGCGCCGCAAGCAGTAAGAAGAAAGGGGAAGAAGCATGGCAGAGGTCACGTTCCGCCCGGCGAAAGTCGCGGGCGATGTGCAGATCCCGCCCAGCAAGAGCGCGGCACATAGGGCGCTGCTCTGTGCGGCTCTGTGCGAAACGGCGTGTACGGTGTCGCCCATCGATGCCAGTGCGGATATGCAGGCGACGCTGAACGGCATCCGCGCCATGGGCAGAACGGCGGACTTTGCGGACGGCGCGGTGCGCATCGCGCCCGGCACGCTGCCGACAGAGCCCGTCACCGTGGACTGCGGCGAGTCCGGTTCCACGCTGCGGTTTCTGATCCCCATTTTTGCTGCGCTGGGCATTCCGGCTACGTTCGTGGGGCACGGCAGATTGCCGGAGCGGCCCATCGGCGTCTATACAGATCTTTTGCCCCGACACGGCATTTCCGTGGAGACAAAAGGCGGCCTGCCGCTCCAAATTGCCGGCAAGCTCACGGCCGGCGAATACCGGCTGCCGGGCAACATCAGCTCCCAGTTCATCACGGGTCTGCTCTT
Source organism: Clostridia bacterium (assembly GCA_017407665.1). Taxonomy (GTDB): domain Bacteria; phylum Bacillota; class Clostridia; order Oscillospirales; family Acutalibacteraceae; genus Hominenteromicrobium. The sequence goes on from JAFQWC010000155.1 coordinate 23,921, forward strand.
TGCGCTGCCGCTTTTGGAGGCGGATTCCACCATCGAACTGACCACCGAACTGGAATCGAAGGGGTATATCGATCTTACGCTCGGTGTCCTGCGGCGCTTCGGCATAAAAATATTGGAAACAGAGACCGGCTGGGCCGTGCCCGGCGGGCAGAAGTATATGGGCACAAACTGCACCGTGGAGGGGGACTGGTCGCAGGCGGCGTTTTATCTGTCCTTGGCGGCGGTCGGTGGCGGCCCCATCCGTATGCACGGGCTCGATATCGATTCCCTGCAGGGCGATAAAGCCTGCGTGGCGCTGTGGCGGCAGTTCGGGCTGACCGTAACGGAAGAAAACGGCGTGTGGACGGCGGAAAATCCCCGCGCGGATCAGCCCTTCCGCGGCCTTCACGGTATTCGGATCGATGCAGCCCAGATCCCGGACATGGTGCCGGCGCTGGCCGTTACAGCGGCTTTTGCACAGGGAGAGACCGTCATTTACAACGCGGCCCGGCTGCGCATTAAAGAAAGCGACCGTCTCGCTGCGATGGAAGAAGCCCTCACGGCGCTCGGTGCGGACGTCACCGCAAAGCCGGACGGCCTTGTGATCCGCGGCAAGACGCATCTCACGGGCGGCAGAGCGGACGGCAAAAACGACCACCGCATCCCGATGGCACTGGCCGCTGCGGGCTGCGACTGTACCGTAACCGTAACGGATGCCTGGAGCATCCGCAAATCTTACCCCGGTTTTTACCGGGATCTTCGTGCGATAGGAGGCGATTTGGATGTCATCGACCTGGGGGAATAACATCAAATTATCCATTTTCGGCGGCAGCCACACCGGGGCGATCGGTGTGGTGCTGGACAATTTACCGCCGAATGAAAAGATAGATCTGGACGCCGTGCGCGTGCAGATGGCACGCCGCGCACCGGGTAAGGACAAAACGGCCACCACCCGCGTGGAAGCGGACGAGCCGGAGATCCTTTCCGGGCTTTTGGACGGCGTCACGACCGGCGCACCGCTGGCGGCGATCATCCACAACACGAATATGCGCTCCAAAGATTATGCCGACCTGAAAGTCCATCCCCGGCCGGGCCATGCCGATTACACGGCGGCCGTCCGGTATGACGGGGCCAACGACATCCGCGGCGGCGGGCATTTTTCCGGTCGGCTCACGGCGTGCCTCGTGTTTGCGGGTGCGGTCTGCCGGCAGATCCTCGCGCGGCGCGGCATCACGATCGGCGCCCATGCGCTGCAGATCGGCACCGCAAAGGACGCGCCGTTTGATCCGGTGCATATTTCCGCAGAGGATCTGGACGCGCTCAATACCCGCTTTTTCTCCGTGACGGATCCCGCAGCGGAAGCTGCCATGCGGGAAGAGATCGAAAATGCCCGTCTGGATGCGGACAGCCTCGGCGGCATCATCGAATGTGCCGCAGTCGGCGTGCCGGCGGGCATCGGCAGCCCCATGTTCGGCGGCATCGAGAATGTGTTCTCCTCCATTCTTTACGGCATCCCGGCCGTAAAGGGCGTGGAATTCGGCGCGGGCTTCTCCGTGGCGGGAATGCGCGGCAGCGAGAACAACGACCCGTTTTATTACGACGAAAACGGCTGCGTGAAAACGGAAACGAATCATGCCGGCGGTATTCTGGGCGGTATCACCACGGGTATGCCGATCTTGTTCCGCCTGGCGGTCAAGCCCACGCCGTCCATCGGCAAGGCTCAGAAAACAGTGGATCTCAGCACAAAGCAGAACGATACGCTCACGATCACAGGCCGGCATGACCCGTGCATCGTGCCCCGTGCCATCCCCGTGGCGGAGGCGGCAGCGGCGATCGCCCTCATGGATCTGATGCGATAAGAAAGGCATAATGATGGAAAACAAAACCTTTGACGAACTGCTTCTGCCGGTTCGAAACGATATAGACCGCATCGACAAAGAACTTTTGAAGCTGTTCATCGAGCGGATGCACTGCTCGGAGCGTGTGGCGGAGATCAAGCGCGGGGCGGGCATCCCGGTGCTGAATGCGGCGAGAGAACAGGTGATCCTGGACCGTGTCCGCGGCGAAGCGGGAGAATACGGCGACAGTGCCGTGGCGCTCTACAGCGCGATCATGGCCATCAGCCGCGCGCGGCAGAACGCCATGCTCGGGGGTGCACCGCAGGCGCAGGAAGAAATCTCCTTTGTGCCGGTACAAACCGAAGAACAGATCGCGCTTGTGGCGCAGATCGCTGCGCCGATCTGGCATGAGACGTATGAGCCCATCATCGGGCCGGACGCCGTGGCGTATATGCTGGACAAGTTCCAGTCTGTGCCGGCCATTCACCGGCAGCTTCGGGAAGAAAACTACGTGTATTTTCTGATCTTTGCCGGCGGGCAGCCGGCGGGCTTTACGGGGCTTGTGCCGCATAAAGAGGGGAAGATGTTCCTCAGTAAGCTCTATGTGCAGCCGAAATACCGGGGGCGGGGCATTCCCCGCGCGGCGTTCCGATTCATCGAAACGCTCTGCCGCATAGCGGGGCTCCGGCAGATCTACCTCACCGTGAACAAGCAGAACACCCACGCCATCGAGGTGTACAAGCACCACGGCTTTTACGAGATCGACGCCGTCGTCTCGGATATCGGCTGCGGCTACGTGATGGATGACTATATTCTGCAGAAGGATGTTTGATTTTGACATTCCGTGTGTAAGACAAACGCGTGGAAAGGATGAACGAAATGCGTACCTGTATTCAGACCAGTATGTTCCAAAACGGTTTCCCCAAAGCGCTGGCAGCCGAATTACGGCAGCGCATTCCGGAAAACGCTCGCTTTGCGTTTGTGGCGTCGGAATTTGAGGTGTTCCACGAAAAGACGGACCGGTATTTCCGTCATTTTCTGGATATGTTCGCCGCGTGTGGTATTTCTTTTGCGGATGCCTGTGTGGTGGATGGCCGCATGACGCCGCAGGCGGCACAGGAAGCGGTGAAAACTGCGGACGTGGTCTGGCTTTCCGGTGGGGATACGCCGGTGCAGTACGCGTATTTTGAAAAATACGGCCTGATTGATGTGCTGCGGGCACATCCGGGTGTGATCATCGGCATGAGCGCCGGGGCAATTAACATGGCGGAGACGGCAATATGTACTCTGGCCTGCGGGCACGATGTGCAGCGTATTTATCCCGCACTCGGATTGTCTCCTTACACGGTAGAACCGCACCTGAACCCGGAAAAGATCTCGGAAGAGCTGCTGCAGCTTTCCATGGAGCGCACGATCTACGGCATCTGCGACGAAGCGGCGATCCTTTGTGACGGAGCAGCATCGTACTTTTTCGGCCATGTGATCCGTATTTCGGGCGGGGCGTGGGAGCTGGTATCCTGTGCCGAAACCGAGCGATAATTTTGATCGGAGGATGCTTTCGGCGCCCTCTTTTCGTTTGCATTTCGGAAAAAATGTGCTATACTGAATTTGCCCGGATGCCCCGGGCAGGCAGCTGTACACTGTATCCGCAGACCGTTTGCGGAGCGCTCCGCAGAAAGGTGAGGATTTTATGAACGCAAAGAAAAGGAATGTGTATATTCTCGGCCACCGCAATCCGGATACGGATTCCATCTGTTCCGCCATTGCGTATTCCGATCTGAAAAACCGCGAAAACGACGGCAGCCAGTACATCGCCGCCCGTGTGGGACAGGTGAACCCGGAGACCGGCTATGTGCTGCAGCGCTTTGGCATGCGGCAGCCCGTGTACCTCAACAACATCGGTACGCGCGTGCGGGATATGGAGATCCGCCGCATCCCCGGCATCTCCGATGATATTTCCATGAAAAAAGCGTGGAATATGATGGCGGAACTGAACGCCGTCACCCTGCCCATCATCGACGAGCAGGAGCACCTCATGGGCCTCATCACCATCAACGATATCGCCACCTCCTACATGGAGCAGCAGGACAGCACCTTCATCGCGAAGGCCAGAACGCCGTACCGCAACATTCTGGAGACGCTGGAGGCGGAAATGCTCGTGGGCGACCCCGAAGCCGTGTTCGACGACGGCAATGTCCTCATCGCCACGGCAAACCCGGAGGTTATGGAGAATTACATCAAGAAGGGCGATATGGTCATCATGGGCAACCGGTATGAGTCCCAGCTTTCGGCCATTGAGTCCGGCGCGGGCTGCATTCTGGTGTGCCTCGGCGCAGAGGTGCCCCGCAGCATCCGGAAGATCGCGCAGGAAAACGGCTGTGCCGTTCTTGTGACGCCGCTCGATACGTATACCGTCGCGCGGCAGATCAACCAGAGTATGCCGGTCAAAGCGTTTATGCGCCGGAAAGACCTCATCACCTTCCTGCCCAGCGACTACACGGAAGATATTCAGGACAGCATGACGAACACCCGCATCCGTGATTTCCCGGTGGTGGACCGCGAAAATCACTATATCGGCATGATCTCCCGCCGGAATCTCCTCGGCGTGCGCAAGCGTGCCGTGATTCTGGTGGACCACAACGAGCGCAGTCAGGCCGTGGACAATATCGAGGACGCGGAGATTCTGGAGATCATCGACCATCACCGCATCGGCTCCCTTGAGACCATGGCGCCGGTGTATTTCCGCAATGAGCCCGTCGGCTGCACGGCGACGATCATCTATCAGATCTACCGGGAGAAGGGGTACGAGATCCCGAAGAACATCGCCGGGCTTCTGTGCAGCGCGATTTTGTCCGATACGCTTTTGTTCCGTTCGCCCACCTGCACCATGATGGACCGCATGGCGGCGGAGGCGCTCAGTGCCATCGCCGGCATCGACTGTCAGGCATTCGGTATAGAGATGTTCACCGCGGGCAGTAATCTCAAGGCCAAAACCCCGGAAGAAATTTTCTATCAGGATTACAAGAAGTTTGAGTTCAACGAGGTTTCCTTCGGCGTGGGCCAGATCAACAGCATGAGCGCTGAGGAGCTGGAGCAGATCGGCCGCAGACTGCGCCCGTATCTGGAAAAATCCTGCCGCGAGCACGGCCTGTCGATGATGTTCTTCATGCTGACGAATATCATCGAGGAGACCACCACACTCATGTGCTACGGCGCGCCTGCCGGCACGCTCGTGAAGGACGCTTTCGGCACCCTGCCGGAAAACGGCACGATCCGCCTGCCGGGCATCGTTTCCCGCAAAAAGCAGCTGATCCCGGCGTTCATCGAAGCCATCAGCAAGGAATAATCGGAAAAGGGGCGCTGCGGCGTCCCTTTCGTGATTTTCCCCGCAGAAAAAATGAATTTGGGTATGGATTTTTGAAAAGAGGTATGCTATAATAATTTAGTCATACGGGCTCGTAGCTCAGCTGGGAGAGCGCACGGTTCGCATCCGTGAGGTTCGAGGGTTCGATCCCCTTCGGGTCCACCAAAAGAAAAGAGGACGCAGTAGGCGTCCTTTTTTCTTTTGGCGAAGCCGGAGTATCAGGATCGAACCCAGCAGCGCAAGGTGTGTAGAGCAGCGAGCCGGTCTGCAGAACAGGAGCAGAAAACGCTGCCGCGGAACGCGGGCAAAGGCACCGTGGGCCGATCCCCTTCGGGTCCACCAAAGAATAACCGTCATTCTGATACAATGGAATGACGGTTATTTTATGCCCAAAATCAGCGTTTTGAGAACTTTTTTGGGAGAGAATTCTCTAAATCGAGAATAAAACTCTATTTCAAATCGTTAAAAGACAGATAATCGTTAAATTACAACCATAATCGTTGATTTAGTGGGTAATCGTTAAATCACAGGCAGTAATCGTTGAAATATAGTTGTACCTATGGTATGATTTAAATAAGGAGGGGAGATTGTGGATAACTGCCTATTATCTGAATTAGAGCGTACTTTTAAAAAGTGTTCCGATTGCTTACTGCA
>JAFQWC010000156.1 GCA_017407665.1 Clostridia bacterium
GGAAGCTGAAGCACTGCCGCCGGGAATGGAACGCACCGTCCAGGTCAGCACGGTGGATGAGTTTCTCACTGCCATTGGGCCTTATACACATATCATCATTGAGACGCCGGTGCTGGAGCTGAACACCGCTTCTGATTATGGCAGTGACGGCAACAAATACTACAGTTGGGAGAGCATACCGGATTCGGACGGATATTCTCTGGTGATCCACGACGTGGAGCGGCTCTCCGTCAGCGGCGTCCGCTCGGATAAGACGTCTATTTTCACTGACTGCGGCGCTGCCGATGTGCTTACTTTCTCCAACTGTAAAAATCCCATGATACAGGCGGTGACCATCGGTCATTCCTGCGATTCGCCCACAGGCAGCGCTCTCCGTCTGCTGGACTGCTACGGGACGTTCGTCAATGTATGCCGCTTTTCCGGCAGCAGTGCAGTCGGCATAAGCGCTGCGAACTGCTCGGATATAGTAGTCGAATCGGCAAAGATCCATGACTGCCGCACGGCCGGCGTCATTCTCGACTCCTGCCAAAATGTCGAGTTCTGGCTTCCCGATATCGAAAATTGCCCCGTAAACATCATAATCAGAGGCGATTGCAGCAGCATATTCCGGGACGGAACCGATCTCGCACCGCAATAATATATAAGGAAAGAGGATACCATATAGTATCCTCTTTCCTTTTCACTCCGTAACGGGAAAATGAAATATGCTGTGGAATTTGCGTTCCCCGGCATCATAGTACATTTTGGACATGCCGTTATACTTCTTTACAACACGCTCAATGCTCTTCATGCCAAGGCCATGACCGTCTTTTCCCTTCCGGCTTATCAGTTCGCCGCTATCATCCACCATTGGGGCTTCCGCACAGGAATTCACCACCGATACCACCACACTGTCCCCGTGGCTTTTCGTTGCGCTCAGTTCAATGCTCCCGCCCTCGATCTGCGCCGCTGCCTCAACAGCGTTGGAAAGGAGATTTCCGAAGAAGGCAGTAATAGCGTCTGAGTCAAATATGATGCAGCCCTTCCGTATATCGCAGCGAAAGTCGATGCGCTGCTCCTCACAGCGCTGCGAATACCACAGAAGCATGGCGTTCAGAATGGAGTTATCGCAAAAACGTACCACCCGCCTGAGCTCCGGCATCGTCTCTACACCGCTGATATATTCCAATAAGTCCGCATGTTTTCCCTCATTCGCAAGGTTTTTAAGAACAGCCAGATAGTTTTTCAGATCATGGATCAGCAAACGCTGGCTGTCATACTGCTGCTGCACCATCCGGTAATACTCCGCATCGGCCTGCTCCTTCTGCATACTGAGCTGCAGCTCTGTCCGCTCCTCAGCAAGCTTCTGGAGCTGCTTATTGATGGCCAGCACCAAAAAATTCGCTGCCAGTAGAGTCACTGTCGAAAGAGCCATGAGAAAATTGACCCAAGGAGTGATCTCGACCGTGTATGAAAAGTATATGATCACCACGGAAACCACAATGGAGGACAGCGGCAATGCACTCAGAAGAAGCACCGAGTAGGTTTCCTCCTTCCGGGTGCCCCGGGGCCGATAAACACGGGCAAAGAGCAGCAGCACCAAAAAATACAGTATCTTGGATACAGAGCCATAGGCAAGAATAGCCCCCGGAAGCTCCCGGACCAACCACATATTTTCCATCGGCAGCACATAGCTCAGAAGCACTGTTGCTGCCAGTTCCGTCAGGATCATCAACACCGTCATAAATGCCGAATGTACTACCATGGCAGTTTTCCCGCAGCGGTAGGAGCGGCAGAGGATCAGAATGTTTCCAAGGCAAAAGAGAACTGAGTTGAGCAGAAATTCCCCAAACAAAAACAGTGCAAACAAAACGAAATAAACGCCAGAGATAAAAACAGCAATAAATCTGCCGGACTTCTTACGGGCAAAGAGATGTTCAAAGTAAAACCATGCTGCGGCCCCTTCCACAATGTAACAAAGTGCGTAGCACAGGATCTGACCGAGACTCATCATTGCGTTCCCTCCAGATAGAGCAGGTATGTATCCTTGAAATCCGTGTACTTTCTCTTCGCCAGCCATGCTTCCTTTTCGCCGCATTGGCGCTGCAGAAAGATGCTGTCTCTGGTAAAGCGCTTCACATGCTTCATATTGATGATAAAGCTGCGATACGGAGAATAGAAGCAGGGCAGATGCAAGGCAACCCGCCAGCGCTCAATGCTGTCTATGGTCTGGAAGCAGTCATTGACGGTATACAGAAAGGTCTTTCGCCCCTCCGTCTCCACGCAGACGATGTCCTCAGCGCTCAAAACCGTTACCCCCTCCTTTGTGGCAACAGGCACCTTGCAGCTTTCCATATTATATTGATACAAGGCGTCCCTCAGATTCCGGAAAAGCCGCTCTTTGTCAACGGGTTTGCTCAGATAGCGAAAGACCTGAAAGCGCATGGCTTCGTCCAGATAGTCCGGAAAGGACGTGACAATAAATATTTTGATCCGGGGATTCAGTTCCTTCAGCCGAGCACCAACATGTATGCCGCTGCTGCCGGGCATTTCCACATCCAGAAAGGCAATATCGGCACTTGATTCAGCATTAAGCAGCTCCTCCCCGCTGGCGTATGCAGCAAAAGCCGGCGCTTTCTGCCCGATGCCGCTGAAATACTCCGACACATATTTCTGAAGCTGGACCAGTGTGCTTTCATCGTCGTCACAGAACAAGATCCTCACGCCCTTCACATCCTTTCAGTCTCTTTATTATACACAAATCATTTATCGTATTCAATACATCTGCGGAAATGACAAAAAAGCAGGCGCTTGTTGTTACAAAGCGCCTGCTTTCGGTTATTCTTCAATTACTTCTGCTGAGCCTTTTCGGCTTCCTTCTCAAACTTGCGGTTGCGGAACCAGAGCAGAAGGTCGCCGGTGACCATCAGCATATTGATAACGTAAAGCACCATGACGATGTCCCGGCTGTGCAGGATCTTATGGGTGATGCCAAAGATATAGCCGAGGATGACCACGGCGGAGAACAGCCAGCTCTTACCGCCGGTGCTGCGGCTCTTCCAGGCCTTGAC
>JAFQWC010000157.1 GCA_017407665.1 Clostridia bacterium
CTACTCCCGCATCATGTCCGGCCGTGCGCCGGGCAGTGAGCCCTGCACACTTTTGAACTATTTCCCGGAGGATTTCCTCCTGTTCGTGGACGAATCCCATGTCACGCTGCCGCAGGTGCGGTCCATGTTTGCCGGCGACCACGCCCGCAAGGAAAGCCTCATCGATTACGGCTTCCGCCTGCCCTCGGCGTATGACAACCGCCCGCTGAATTTTGACGAGTTTTACAAACACGTCAATCAGGCGGTGTTTGTCAGCGCCACACCGGGCGATATGGAGCTGCAGAAATCCGCCATTGTCGCGGAGCAGGTCATTCGTCCCACGGGCCTTTTGGACCCGATGATCACCGTGAAGCCTACGGATGGCCAGATCGACGATCTGATTTCCGAGATCAACGAGCGCACGGACCGCAAGGAGCGCGTGCTCGTGACCACGCTGACGAAAAAGATGGCGGAAGATTTGACCGCTTATCTCGAAAACTACAGCATCAAGGTCCGCTATATGCACCACGACATCGATACGGTGGAGCGCATGGAGATCATCCGCGACCTGCGCCTCGGCGAATTCGACGTTTTGGTTGGCATTAACCTCCTGCGTGAAGGTCTGGATATCCCGGAGGTTTCGCTCGTCGCGATTCTGGACGCGGACAAGGAGGGCTTCCTGCGCAGCAGCCGCAGCCTGATTCAGACCATCGGCCGTGCCGCGCGAAACGCCAACGGTGCTGTCATCATGTATGCGGACGCCGTCACGCCCTCCATGGAATACGCCATCCGCGAGACGGAGCGCCGCCGCGGCATTCAGGAACGCTACAACGAAGCGAACGGCATCGTGCCGAAGACGATCGTCAAGGATGTCTCCGAGATTCTGGAGATTTCCAGCAAGGCAGAGGAAAAGAAAGGCAAAAAGCGCAAGTATACCCCTGCGGAAAAGCGCATGATGATCGAAAAGCTGACAAAGGAAATGAAAGCCGCCGCGAAGCTTTTGGAATTCGAACACGCGGCCTATCTGCGTGACCGCATCAAGGAGCTGCAGAAATAATGGACAGCAAAATTGCATTTGAGAAAATGATGGCGCAGCTTGCGCTGGAATATAACACTGAGCCGACAGCCTTCACAAAGGAAGGCCTGACGCTCACGACCCCCGCACTGCACGAAGGCCAGCGCATCTACAGCCATGAGATGCCCTTCTTTGCCATGGCGACCACCGGCAACAGTGTGGTAATCACAGTGGACGAGCGCCTGCACGCACCGCTTCGCGCTTTGGCGGAAGAAGCAGAAGATTTGCACCGCCTGTACGAGTTTTACAATCTGCAGAAGATCGAAGCGCTCCTCAAGCCATACGGTTACGGCGTGCGCGGCACGGTGCATATGTATCTGCCCGGTGAATCCTTCCCGGAAAAGCCCCTGTCGGATGCATTTTCCTACAAATGGTTTGAAACCGAGGAAGATATTGCCTCATTTTATCCGAACGAGCAGTTCACTATGGCGCTGAGCGAGCAGTATAACCCGGATCGTCCGGATGTGATTGCATTGGCCGCCATGGACGGCGATCACATCATTGCCGTCGCCGGTGCATCCGCCGATACCAAAACGCTGTGGCAGGTGGGCATCGACGTGCTGCCGGCATACCGGAATCGCGGCCTTGGCACCGCGCTCGTTTGTGCGCTCTGCCGCCGGATCGAAGAAAAAGGCTTCCTGCCGTTTTACGGCACGGCTGTGGCGAATATTCATTCGCAGATCATTGCCGTGCGCTGCGGTTTCCGCCCGACCTGGACAGAAACGCTGACCTACAAACTTTAATCACGCAATCCAAAGCAAGGAGCATATCCGAATGAGCTCAAAGAATATCATCGTTTCCGGTGCACGGGAACACAATCTGAAAAATATCGATGTGGAACTGCCGCGCGACAAGCTGGTCGTGCTGACCGGTCTGTCCGGTTCCGGCAAATCCTCCCTGGCCTTCGATACGATCTATGCGGAAGGCCAGCGGCGCTATATGGAGTCGCTTTCCAGCTATGCCCGCATGTTTCTCGGCCAGATGGAAAAGCCGGACGTGGACAACATCGACGGCCTTTCCCCGGCGATCTCCATCGATCAGAAAACCACTTCCAAGAATCCGCGTTCCACGGTGGGTACCGTGACGGAGATCTATGACTATCTCCGTCTGATGTACGCGCGCATCGGTGTGCCGCACTGCCCGATCTGCGGCCGGGAGATCCGCCAGCAGACCGTGGACCAGATCGTGGATCAGGTTTTGGCGCTGCCGGAGCGCAGCCGCATTCAGGTGCTGGCACCGGTCGTGCGCGGCCGCAAGGGCGAGCACCAGAAGGAGTTTGATGCTGCGCGCAAGGGTGGCTTTGTCCGCGTGCGCGTGGATGGCATCATCTATGATCTGTCCGAAAAATTCAAGCTCGAAAAAAACAAGAAGCATGATATCGAGATCGTCGTCGACCGTTTGGTCATCCGTCCGGACATCGGTTCCCGCCTCGCGGATTCCATCGAGACCGCCACCGGCCTGTCCGACGGTTTGGTCATCGTCAGCGTCGTGGACGGGGAGGATATCCTCTTCTCGCAGAATTATGCCTGCCCGGAGCACGGCATCAGCATGGAAGAGCTTTCGCCGCGTATGTTTTCTTTCAACAATCCCGCCGGCGCCTGCCCCAAGTGTACCGGTCTCGGCGTGTTCATGCGCATTGACCCGGCGCTCATCATCCCGGATGACCGGCTTTCCATCCGCAAGGGTGGTCTGAAGGGCAGCGGCTGGGCCATGGAGGGCAGCACCATTGCAGCGATGTACATGGAAGCCCTCGCCGAGCATTATAACTTCTCGCTCGATACGCCGATTCGCGAGCTTTCCCCGGAGATTGTGGACATCCTGCTGTACGGCACGAAGGGGGAGAAGATCAAGCTGCGCCGCAAGAATGAATACGGCCGCGGCACCACGGAAGCTGTGTTTGAGGGTATCATCAACAATCTGGAACGCCGCTTCCGCGATACGCAGTCCTCGTGGATCAAGGCGGAGATCGAATCCTACATGAGCGCCGTGCCCTGCGATGCCTGCGAGGGCAAGCGCCTGTCCCCCGAAAGCCTTGCCGTGACCGTGGGCGGTAAGAACATCAGTGAATTCTGCGATATGGCGGTGGTCGATGCGCTTCAGTTTATAGAAGACCTTCAGCTGACCGAGCGTGAGCACCGCATCGCCGATATGATCCTCAAAGAGATCCGCTCCCGTCTCGGATTCCTGCGCAATGTGGGTCTCGATTATCTTACGCTGTCCCGTTCCGCCGCGACGCTCTCCGGCGGCGAAAGCCAGCGCATTCGTCTCGCCACCAATATCGGCTCGTCCCTGATGGGCGTGCTGTATATTCTGGACGAGCCCAGCATCGGCCTGCATCAAAGAGACAACCATAAGCTGCTTGCGACTCTCAAGCGCCTGCGCGATCTGGGCAATACGGTCATCGTGGTGGAGCACGACGAAGACACCATGCTGGCTGCCGACCATATCGTGGACATTGGCCCCGGTGCGGGCATCCACGGCGGCCGTGTCATCTACAGCGGCGATGTGCAAGGCGTGATGAATTGCGAAAATTCCATCACCGGCCAGTATCTGAGCGGAAGGCGCAGCATCCCCGTGCCGTCGTCCCGCCGCCCCGGCAACGGAAAAACACTGACTGTCGTGGGCGCGCGGCAGAACAACCTCAAGGACCTCACGGTGGATATCCCGCTCGGCAAATTCGTCTGTGTCACCGGCGTTTCCGGTTCCGGCAAGTCGTCCCTCATCAATGAGGTGCTCTACAAGCGTCTCGCCGGGGAGCTCAACGGCGCCCGCACGGTGCCGGGCGCACACCGGGAGATCCGCGGCCTCGAGCATCTGGATAAGGTGATCCAGATCAACCAGTCGCCCATCGGCCGCACGCCGCGTTCCAACCCGGCGACGTACACCGGCCTGTTCACGGATATCCGCGATCTCTACGCCAGCGTCCCGGAATCCAAAATGCGCGGTTTCAACGCCGGCCGTTTCTCCTTCAACATCAAGGGCGGCCGCTGCGAAGCCTGTCAGGGCGACGGCATCATTAAGATCGAAATGCACTTCCTGCCCGATGTCTATGTGGCCTGCGATGTCTGCAAGGGCCGCCGCTACAACCGCGAGACACTGGAAGTGAAATATAAGGGCAAGAATATTTACGACGTGCTGGAGATGACCGTGGAGGAGGGTCTGGAGTTTTTCAAGGACCTGCCGAAGATCGAACGCAAGCTCCGCACGCTCTACGATGTCGGCCTCGGCTACATTAAGATCGGTCAGCCGGCCACAACGCTGTCCGGCGGTGAGGCGCAGCGCGTGAAGCTCGCTACGGAGCTTAGCCGCAGACCCACGGGCAAGACCGTCTATATTCTGGACGAGCCCACCACCGGTCTGCACATTGCGGATGTGCACCGCCTCATCGAGGTGCTGCAGAAGCTGGTGGACGGCGGCAACACCGTCATCGTCATTGAGCACAACCTCGACCTCATCAAGACGGCGGACCACATCATCGACCTCGGCCCCGAGGGCGGCGATAAGGGCGGTACGCTTGTGGCGGTGGGCACACCGGAGGAAGTGGCGGAGATCCCCGGCTCCTATACGGGCGAATTCATCAAGCTCACGCTGGAACGGGACAGAAACCGAACCGAATGATTTTGTGCGCATTTCTCCAAAACGGAGGGATGCGCACGATTATTTACAGATTGTTCAACACATCCCGGCGAAAATCGAGTAAAATAACATGGGAAAGGAGCGTTGCGCGATGTTTGGATATGTGCGTCCGTTTAAGGGCGAGCTGCTCGTCAAGGAATATGACGCATATAAGGGCGTGTACTGCCAGGTCTGTAAGGCTTTGGGCACGTACTACGGTCCGCTGGCACGCATGACGCTGACTTACGATTGTACATTTTATGCGATGCTCGCGCTGAATCAGCGGGATGCGGCTTTGCGTGCCGCCAAAAAGCGCTGCACCTGCAATCCGCTCAAGAAGTGCACATACGTCTGTCCCGCAAACGGCGATGCCTATGCGGAGAAATGTTTCCACAAAGCAGCGGCGCTCTGTGTGATCATGACCGCACATAAGCTGCGGGATAACATTCAGGACGAGAAATTTGTGAAAGCTTTGGGCGCCCGTTTTTTGTACGGGCTCAGTCGGCGTGCCATGAAAAAAGCCGCCCGGGATTTCCCGTGGATGGCGGACGCAGTGCAGAAAATGATGGACGGCCAATATGCCGCAGAGCATGCGGACAGGATCTCCCTCGATGCCTGCAGTGCCCCGACGGCGGAGCTTCTCGAAACGCTCTGTACGGAGCTGGGTGAGACGGCGGTAGAAAAAATGGTCCTTGGGCAGGTTGGGTATTTTCTCGGCCGCTGGGTCTATATTATGGATGCGGCCGATGATTTGGCTGAGGATCTGAAAAAGAAGAGTTTCAATCCCTTTGTTTCCAAACTGGGGCTTTCCGATTTTCTTGGCGGCGACCTGCCGGAAGACCGGCGGAAAGCGGCGGATCTCGAATGCAATGCGGTGCTGAATGCTTCGTTATCCCGGCTGATCCCGGCCGCGAACCTGCTCCCCACGGGGCAGTTTTCCGGCATCATTAACAATATTTTGAATCAGGGACTCCCTGAGATCCAAAGGGAGATTTTGTTTTTACACGTGAAGGATAAAAAGCGGCGCAGGGATATCGGCCGCGAAACGACCTAACTTCACATCAGGAAAGGAACTACAGGGTATGGCGGATCCGTATAAGGTGCTGGGTGTTTCTCCCTCGGCGACCGATGAAGAAATCAAAGACGCGTACAGAGCGATGGCAAAAAAGTATCATCCCGATCAGTATTCGGACAGCCCGCTGGCGGATCTGGCCGGCGAGAAGATGAAAGAGATCAACGAGGCGTATGATACCATCGTTGCGCAGCGCAAAAATAAAAAGACCGGCGGCTATGCCGGAAATTACGGCGGCTACGGTGCCACGTATAGCGCAAACAATACATCCTCCAATTTCAGCGATGTGCGCAATTATATCATGTCCGGCCGCATTGCCGATGCCGAACAGCTGCTCAACGGCGTACCGGTGGAAAGCCGCAATGCGGAGTGGTACTTCCTCAAGGGTACCGTGCTGTATCGCCGCGGGTGGCTGGAAGAAGCCAAGGAGCACTTTACCCGGGCGTGCCAGATGGACCCTGGCAACCCGGAATATCAGGCCGCGCTGAATCAGGCGATGAACCAGCGCAGCGGCTCGTACGGTGGGTACAACCCCAACATGAATATGAACCATGTGGGCGGCTGCAACACCTGTGACGTCTGCAATACGCTGCTGTGTGCCGATTGCTGCTGCGAGTGTATGGGCGGCGATCTGATCTCCTGCTGCTGATCGGGAGGCTGAACCATGAAAGCCAATACGTCCCGGATCGCGCTGTGCGGTGTCATCGCGGCGCTGTCCGTCGTGGTTCTATTTTTCACCGGGATCGTGCCGGTGGCGACCGTCGCTTTGCCCGCTGCGGCCGGCTGCTTTTTGATCGCCGTGGTGGCGGAGACCGACGTGCGGCACGGCTTGGCCGTGTATGCGGTCGTGTCCGTTCTGGCGGTGTTTCTTGTGCCGGACCGGGAAGCCGCGATTCTGTACGTTGTGTTCTTCGGGTATTATCCGGCGCTGTACGGTGTATTGAGCCGTATCCGCAACCGTGTCCTGCGTATGGCGGCAAAGCTTGCTGTGTTCAACGCGGCGATGCTTGCGGAAAGTCTGGCGGCAGTTTTCCTGCTTTCCATTCCGGTGGAGGAAATGATGCCGTTCGGGTGGGTCACGATCCCGATCCTGCTGGTCCTGTTCAATCTGTTCTTTGTTCTGTTTGATTTCACCATGAACGGCCTCATTGTCCTGTACATTCGCCGTCTGCATCCATTTGTCCGAAAATATATGCGATAAACAATAAACCCGGTACGTTCCGTTTTGGAGCGATACCGGGTTTTTATACTTGTTAGTTACAGTTCGGAAACGTCCTGCTTTGTGCAGCCATCCGGGCTGTAGCGGGCTTTTTCGTACAGGACATGGAGCCGATCGATGGTGCTGCCGGTCAGGTTGGCGTTGGCTTCCGCCTCCGCGGGAGACATCCAGCGGTCCGGGCGGGTCTTCGACGCGCGCAGGATCGTTTTCCGGTAGCGGCGGCGAACCACTGCGTTGGGAGAGCGATCAAAGAAGCCGACCTTATCCGTCTTCTTTTTGGCCTCACGAATGACCTCCAGCTCATCATCCTGCAGGTTTTCCACGAAGTCGCCGCGGTCCTGAAACGAGGTGCTGAACATACGGGAAAGCCGGATGGCGCCGTACACAAGACCGACTACCAGCGCAATACCGCAGCCGATGCCGAGGAGGTACTCCATTAGCTTCACAAGGAATTTCACAATGGGGTGCGGCTCAATGTGCTCAAAAGGTGCCAGAAGATCGACCTGCTCACCCTGCGGTGCACCTTCCGTGGATTCGGTTCCGGCAAAATCCATGGAGGGGGTCTTCATTTCGGGCGGCGTGTACCGATAGTCCATCTCGTTCGTGAGCAGCATCGGCAGCATAACGGCAGCCAGAAGAACGAAGATGCCGGCCAGCAGCGCGGAAGAAATGCGTACAATGCGGCGGGCGGGCATGTTGCTCATATTCCGGTTGACTTCCACGTACCGGTCGATACGCTGTATGCCGTGGTGCGCAAAACACATCAGGAAATAGATGGCGATGTACAGCAGGGAAAGTGTTTCGTAAACGCTGTCCATCCGCTCGATAAAGAAAGCCGACAAGCCGGGGATCAGGATGACCACCATAGCCGGGTAAACCGGGGCATCCAGCAGGGAGTTCTCGTCTTCAATCACGCGGTTGTAAAACCGGAGGAAGCAGATCAAAACCGCCGGTGCCGCCATCACGGGATGACCGAACAGCCAAACCGTCAGCAAAACGGCGACAATAGAGGTCAGGAGATACAGGAGAATATTCTTGATGTAGCGCCGGGCAAACCAGCTGATGATCACGGGCACGATGATGAGCAGGCCGCGCAGATGGTTTGCGATAACTGCGTCACGGGAAAGACCGCCCGTGACAAAGTTCAGCAGCATAGCATACAGGGGGGCGAAAACCAATGCACAGTGGATCCATCCGATGCCGATGCACAGCAGCTGCCGGACAGAGATATGTTTGTTTCGGATCCTCATACGCGCCACCTCACAAGTTCCACATGGCGGGAAGTGTCCGTCATTTTGTTTCGTTCGGGCATACCGCGGTCATAGGGCAGGATCCAAACGGCCTCATGCTCTGCAGCGAGTGATTCAAATGCGGGCATCAGGCGGATTTTCTGTTCCTTGGAGATCAACACATACAGGTTGTTCTCTTTGCCGCTGCGTTCTTTTTGCGCCTGGATTACATCCAGCATGGGGGTCAGACCGTTTTTGCAGATGATGCGGGACAGAAGCTTGCGCATATACAGGGCCGTGTTGCGGCCGGTAAGCTCACCGGTGTTCAGCGGCTTGCCTGTGATGGTGTCGATGCCGTTGCCGAGGATCGTTACGGAGATACCGTCGGCCAGCATCCGCTCGCAAAGCTCT
Source organism: Clostridia bacterium (assembly GCA_017407665.1). Taxonomy (GTDB): domain Bacteria; phylum Bacillota; class Clostridia; order Oscillospirales; family Acutalibacteraceae; genus Hominenteromicrobium. The sequence continues at coordinate 8,601 of JAFQWC010000157.1, forward strand.
GCGGCGATGGAAATGCCGGTCTCGTTCAGGCCGTCGATGGAAGCGGTGCCGCTGCCTTCACAGTCCAGCAGGATCACCACTTTCTGAGAAAGCGTCGACTCATGCAGGTTGACGAGCAGGCTGCCGTTTCGGGCAGAGGCCTTCCAGTTGATGTTCTTCATCGGGTCCGTACGCCGGTAATCACGAATACCGGCAAACTCGAACGGGTCGTCATATACACGGCGGCGGCTGACCAGCATACCCATGATCTTGCTGTACGGGATGCGGATCTCGGACACGGAGATGCGGCGCGGCAGAACATAGAATTCCGAATCCTGCGGCATATGATCCACCAGCTTCTCGCTCATCAGCAAATCGTGGGAGGTGACGGTGGTGGAGGTGATGCGGTAATAGCCGCGCTTCTGCGCGCGCAGCGGCAGGGTACGGGTGATACGCTGCTTGACGGAGGCAGTGAAGATATCGCGCCGGTAGGTCATATCGCTGACGGAAGAGTTTTCCTCCGAGCGAAAAGCCAGATGGCGGCTCATATCAAAACCGACTTCCAGCGCCGGCAGCGGGAGATATTTGTTGTTCACGATGGTTTCGATCAGGTTGGCGTCTTCACCGCAGAAAACGTATTCCCGGTCAAACCCGATGTGAACTTCCAGATTCTTATTCCATTGATACCGGAACAGATATCTCTGACCCAGAAATACCAGAGCCAGTACCAAAAGGAGAATGATGATCGTCAGCATTATTTGGACCAATCCTCTGTGGGCAGTTCAACGGAGCTGAGGATATCTTCGATGACCTGCTTCTGGGCGGATACAAGGCCGGCGGAACCGCTCAGCTGCAGGCGGTGTGCGAGAACCGGAACGGCAATTTCCTTAATGTCCTCGGGGACGACGTAGCTGCCGCCGCGCAGCAGAGCATAGGCACGTACGGCGCGCAACAAAGCCAGACTGCCGCGGGGGCTGACGCCCATTTCCACGTTGGTCCAGTTGCGGGTGGCCTGTACGAG
>JAFQWC010000158.1 GCA_017407665.1 Clostridia bacterium
AGTGGAACCGCGGCTACAAGAGGTTAAGAATACGATGCGCAGAAAGCATAATTTGGGGATCAGGCCTCGTATCCTGCATTTTTAATCAGAATAAGTGCCATCTAAAACAGCGATTTATGCAAAACGCAGCATGACGAAGGCAAGGAAATAACCTCGGAATTTTCCGCAAAATCCCGAGGTATATTTGCTTTTTCTATTTCTTCCATGGTGCTCCCGATAAAAAAGCACACGGAGGCACAACGTGCTTTTTATAGGATCAGCAGATATGGAAAACATAGGTAAAGCAAACACACCACGGATTGCAGTTCAATGACCGGAAGGCTGTTTTCGTACGTGGTTAGTTTTACGATTACTGTTTTACAAGGAATTCATGCGGGAGAAATACCAGAAACCACAGCATTCACTTTCTCCGTAAAAAAACGCCACTCTTCCTTCTTCTCCTCCAGTGCTTTCAGTCCTTTTTTTGTGATGCGGTAATATTTACGCATCCGCCCGGTCTCCGCGGTCTTTTCCTGTGCCGTGACCAGCTTCTCTGCCTCCAGTGTGTGAAGGATGGGATAGAGAGTCCCCTCCTTCAGCTCAAATGTACGGTCGCTGCGCCGCGCCAGCTCCGTGATCATCTGGTAACCGTACATCTCCTCATTTTTCAAGAGAGACAGGATCAGCAGCGTGGTGCTGCCCGTCATCAGGCTCTTGTCGATCTTCATGGCTCTTCTCCCCTTATACTTGTATTGTAACCGTAACCCACAACATGTTCAAACCGGTGAATGCCAGTCAGTACGCCCACCTCGTTGTAAAAAGAAATCTGTGCCAAAGAATTCTCACGCACGTAATCTCCCAGCAAAAAACGCTCCTCGGTCTCCGCTTCACTGCCGTCTGCAGCTGTTTCATAATTGCGTGCAAATACGAAAGCGAGACAGTGGTCGTCCTTCCTGACACCCGGCATGGTCCAGGTCATCACGGCGCCGTCTTTTGCTGTTACCGTCCATTCCAGCACGGCGGCAGCAGGTTCCTCCACCAGCCCCCATAGCTCCAACTTGGGATACCAGTAGGTCTTTCCCTCCGCCTTTACGTCTTCTCTGGAGTAAAAGAGAATGTGCTGCACATTCGGGTCAAATAACTTCGCGCCGCCAAACCTGTAGCCCAGAAGCGTTCGCTCCCAATTCGTCGACATCAAACGATCTCTCTGCCAGCTCAGGATCCGCCCTCCGTCCAGCCAACTTTCGGAATAAAGTATCTCACCTTTTTCATCCAATAAATAAGCCTGTTCTGCACGGCGTTGTAAGCCGTTGATCGTCAGTGCAGGGAAGCCGAGCATCCACCAAAGAGAACCGAGGGCCGCCAGCATTACGACGATATTGCGAAGCAGCTTCTGCTTACGCGATAGCTTCCAATGAAACATGCGGCACCTCCTCCCAGAAAATATGCAGCGTCCACGGAGTCCCGTAGGGATATTGCAATTCTGCGTTCTCTCCTAAGTCACCGGCTTCTACAATCACATTACTTCCCATGAACCAAATCGATGAAAAAGCATTCCTTTCCACGGAATACGCGCGCAAATAGCCATCTGACGGCCACACCGCCTTTCCTTCTTCATCAAGAGTGTAATGGTAGTAATTTTTATCAAAAATGCGGCCGCAGGCATCCTGCAATGTCAGGTTATCGGTTAAATACTTTGGCCCATCATCCCAGAAATACCGGTCCTTAGCCGTCAGCACCACGAGATAGAACCGCTCCGTACGTCCATCTCCTATTGTTCTTTCCCATACCTCCGCATAGGGGACCGTCATCGTATAACCAGCGCACTCTATCGCTTCTGTACCTATCCCCGTCGCGATCTGAACCGCGGAATGAAACCACGGTTCCGCAATCGCATCCTCATGAGTAAAAAATATCTCACGAACCTGAGTATAATCACCGTCCCATGCTTTGCTATCATTCTGCCGGAACAACTCTGTAATCGGACCGGAAAGCGGCCCCAGCGCCAGAGAATACATACCGGCCACGGAAACCGCAGCAATACATAAAACCTTGCTGATTAGCCACAACCACCCCAACCATGGCTTATGCGCTGCATCCAGCGCTTTTCCGATCTGCACAGGGTCTCCCATGGCAAGAACCGCCCGTTCCTGTGCCAGTTGCTCTTCATAGCCCAATCTGCGTAGATCATGATAGTGATCCTCGTAGTGCGCCGATAACTCACGTTCAATGGCATCGTGATCCGGCTTGAACCGTACGTGATCGATCACCTGTTGAAACCATGTGGAAAAGTTCCTGTAAGCCCGCTCACCCATCACAGCATCTCCTCCCGAATACATCGGTCATCTATGCTTATTATACATAGATGACCGATGTATGTCAAGCAAAAAGAAAAGCGACGATCTTTCGACCGTCGCCTGTGTTGGCACTACCTATCTTCCCGGGCCGTCGCCAGCCAAGTATTGTGGGCAGGAACGAGCTTAACTACCGTGTTCGGAATGGGAACGGGTGGACCCTC
>JAFQWC010000159.1 GCA_017407665.1 Clostridia bacterium
CCGGGAAAAACCCGGGGGCTTCCCGGTGCGCCGAAAACGGACGGACGCGAACTGCAACATAGTCAATATAGATTCTTTCTTGTGTGCTGCAAACCGGCACACCGCGCACACGCGCACACACGGGGATCTCCCCAAAAAAGAAAGGATTGAACTCCATTGGAAAACAAAAAAGCAAAAAAAGAAAGCAAGCTGAAAACTTATCTGCACCGGTATTTTATTGATGCCATGAGTGCGATGGCGCAGGGCCTTTTCGCTTCCCTACTGATCGGCACCATCATCTCCACGCTCGGCACGCAGCTGAACATTCCTCTGCTGACGGATATCGGCGGTTATGCAAAATCCGCGGCCGGACCGGCCATGGCTGTGGCCATCGGTTATGCACTGCAGTCCCCGCCTCTGGTACTCTTCTCTCTGGTGGCTGTGGGCGGCGCCTCCAACACGCTGGGCGGCGCGGGCGGCCCGCTGGCTGTTTTCTTCCTGGCGATCATCGCTGCGGAGCTGGGTAAGCTCGTCAGCAAAAAGACCAAAATCGATATCCTCGTCACCCCGCTCGTCACGATTCTTTCCGGCTGCCTGCTGGCTTACTTCTGCGCGCCGTACATCGGTGCGGCAGCTTCCAGCGTGGGCCAGCTGATCATGTGGGCTACCGAGCAGCAGCCGCTGCTCATGGGCATTGTGGTTTCCGTTGTTGTCGGTATGGTGCTGACGCTGCCCATCAGCAGTGCGGCGATCTGTGCGGCACTGGGCTTGACCGGTCTTGCCGGCGGCGCGGCGGTTGCCGGCTGCTGTGCACAGATGATCGGCTTTGCAGTGATCAGCTTCCGCGAAAACCGCTGGGGCGGCCTTTTCGCACAGGGCATCGGCACTTCCATGCTGCAGGTTCCGAACATCATCAAGAATCCGCGCATCTGGATCGCGCCCACGCTGGCATCCGCCATCACCGGTCCGCTTGCTACCTGCGTGTTTAAGCTGCAGATGAACGGCGAGGCCATCGCAAGCGGCATGGGCACCTGCGGTCTTGTTGGACAGATCGGCGTATACACCGGCTGGGTCAACGACATCGCTTCCGGCGTGAAGGTCGGCATCACCGCCATGGATTGGATCGGCCTGATCCTCATCAGCTTTATCCTGCCTGCCGTATTCTCTCTGCTCTTTGATTTCATCCTGCGCAAAATGCATTGGGTGAAGGACGGCGACATGAAACTGAACGTCTGATTCGTAAAAGGTACCCGAAAACCTCGGGTACCTTTTATTCCTCTCATTAATCAAGCGCTTGACAGTTGCAAAAGCGACTTTCTCTGGCGGACACTTTTTGGCCTCCTTTGATTCGGTCGGATTTTCTTCTTCCGGACAGACGCTGTCCCTTTTTGCATCGCTGTATCACCCGGAAATATCTATCTGCTGCATGAAACTGTTTTATAAATATATAAGTTTTATAAATAAACTGTACATTCAAATTGCGTTTTCCCGATCAAAATGCAAACAAAAAACAGGGGCTCTCTGAACCCCTGCTTTGATTTGCTCTTTTATTTGCAGTTTCTGCGCACCGCTGTATTGATCTGCTCCAAAAGCTCTTCCTTATTCGGTGCCTTGGAATATTTGAACAGCGCCGCCACGATCTCCGGGATATCCGAAGGCTCATAATGCTCGGTTGTGGCAATCTGCTGCGCAAAATATTCGTTTCTGGTGATCATTGGCGCAAAACGGCGTGCATTTTTGCGGCCGGCACCGTTATTCATGAAAGCCGCGATATACTGATAGCCCATCAAATTATTGATGATCACGTGAAATGAATTCTTCGCAAACAGCGGATCATCCGGATTTCTGAGCGCGATTTCCATAATTTCAGCTCGATTCAGCGGACGGCCGGCTTCCCACAGCAGCTGCATCATATCCAGTTCCGAATTGGTGAGCCGTATATGTACCTTTTTGTGTTTCATCGGACGAACCTCCTATACCTTTTTTCTATCACTGCACATCATACAACGTAATGATTATTTATAGTATATTTTTATTTTTACAAATTGTCAAGATATATATAAGAAAAAATCAATAAATTAAACTTTTCCCTAAAATCCGTATTTCGCCTCAGAAAACGGGACGCTTTTTTCCGTCTGATAACAAAAAAACGGGTGAAGGACGAAAAATCGTCTTCCACCCGTGGACACTTTTCTTATTTTGCGGCATCCCGATCGCCGAACAGCGTCATGAAATACGGCAGTGTTTCCACCCAGTCGCAATAGACGTGCCACTCATCCAGTTTATGGTGGCGGCGCGCAAAGTACATATTCACCAGGTTCTCATACGTCATCGTACAGGTGCGCATCTGGTTGTAGCTGGAGGGCAGCAACTGAATGATGCTGTACCAGGCATCCTTATTTTTGGTTTCCACAAATTCCAGACGCAGCTTTTCGAGCGTCTCGATGGTGGCATCCAGACTTTCCCGCGCTGCGGGCAGCATACGCTCGCAGCTAAAATCGGATGCATCAAACGGCTTGGCATGGATTTTATGCATGGTGCTGGTGGAGTTCGCGGTCGTACCCACCTTATACGTATCGAACTCCTTCCACCAATAGATGGGAGCCGTGAGGTCGACAGAAACAAAAATCTGGCGGATAAACTTGCGGTGATCGCTGCCTGCAGTACAGAGTCGCTTGGCAAGGCTCAGGTCATTCTCACCCATCACAAAGGTGCCGTCCGGCTCGGTATGGCTGTCCATACGGTCCCAACTGTTCATGGGGTTGCGGGCACCGCGAATGGCGTTTTCAAAATTTACAACACTGGCACGTTCGATATTGATCATTTCAATGCTCCCTTTCTTTATTTATGATATTTCGTTCCGGCTTGAATGGAAAAGCCGCGATACAATTGTTCACACAGCATGACGCGCGCCAATTGGTGCGGAAACGTCATGGGCGACATGGAGATGCGCTTGCCGAGTCGCTTGACGGACTCATGCAGACCGTGGGAAGACCCGATGATGAACGCCAGGCTGCTTGCACCGCTTACGGCAGCGGCATTCAGCTCTGCTGCCAGATTTTCCGAGGACAGCATCTTCCCCTCAATGCACAGCGCATAGGCCGTGCTGCGGCCCACGGCGACAATCACTGCCTTTGCCTCCTCTTCCAGCGCTTTTTCGATCTGCGCCGGATTCGGGTCCTGCGGGACACGGGCTTCGTTCAATTCGATCACGGAAAACCGGCAGAACGCAGACAGACGCTTGGCGTATTCCGCCACGGCATCCCGCCAATATTTCTCCTTCAGCTTTCCGATGCAGACAATTTTGACTTCCAGCATACGAATTCCTCAAAACGATATGGTGCGTCCGTCCAGATTCTCGATGGGCGCCACATCCAATATGTAACCCTCTTCAATGCCGGACATCTGCATCCCGCAGACCGCCGTCTGCCGTGCAATATCCGGTGTGTTGTTCTCGCGGCTCAGATGCGCCAGAACAAAATGCTTTGTGCCGTTCTTAAACAGAATCGGCAGGAGTTCCGCGCAAGCCGTGTTGGAAAGATGCCCGCAATCGGACAAAATACGCCGCTTGAGCGAATACGGGTACGGCCCCGTGCGCAGCATTCCGATGTCGTGATTCGATTCGATCACGGCAAGATCCGCACCAAGAAGGCTTTCTTCGATCTCCGGCGTGATATACCCGAGGTCCGTGGCGACCGTCACCACGCGGTCATCCGCGGTACGGATGCGGTAACCGAGGCTTTCTGCGCAATCGTGCGGTGTACGGAAGGCGGAAATCTGCATTTCATCAAGCTGCAGTGTGCCTTCGATCGTATACGCCGGGAAGGAACCGTCCAGCACGCCCATGGATTCGAGCGCTGTGAGCGTACCCTCCGACGCAAAAACCGGGATCCGGTACTTGCCGGCAAACACGCGCAGACCGTTCACGTGGTCGGTATGCTCATGCGTGATGAGAATGCCGCTGATCGCCAGCGGGTCGATGCCGCAGCGCTTCAGAATATTGGTGGTCTGGCGTGCACTGCGGCCGATATCCACCAGAATACCCTCGGTTTTGGATCCAATATAATAACTGTTGCCGGTGCTGCCGCTGTACAGCGCACAGAGTTCTGCCATGCTGTTCTTTCCTTTCCGTGCCGTGCTCAAAAAATCGCCCCGACGGGATAAACGTCAGGGCGATATCGATTATCCGATTTTAGCATTCTCGCCGGCATCCGGATCCACGCGCAGATACATATCTGCACCGAGACCCACAAATTTTTCCACAATGTCTTCGTAGCCGCGCTGAATGTGGCTGATCTCCTCGATCTTCGTCACACCGCGTGCTGCCAGACCGGCAATGATCATTGCCGCACCGGCACGCAGATCTACGGCACGCACCGGCGCACCCTTCAGGAACTCGACGCCTTCGATGATGGCGCTCTTGCCCTCTACGGTGATCTGAGCACCCATGCGCTTGAGCTCTTCCACATAACGGAAACGGTTCTCCCAAACATTCTCATTCAGAATGCTGGTGCCTTCGGCCAGAGACAGCAAAGCTGCGATCTGCGGCTGCATATCCGTGGGGAAACCGGGATGCGGCATGGTCTTTACATTGCATTTATTCAGAGGACCGGTACGGCGCACACGCACCGCATCGTCATACTCTGTGATCTCCACACCCATTTCCATCAGCTTGGCGGTGATGGATTCCAGATGCTTCGGGGTAACATTCTTTACAAGCACATCGCCGCTTGTCGCTGCAGCAGCAACCATAAAGGTGCCGGCCTCGATCTGGTCCGGGATGATGGAATAGGTGATGCCCTTCAGATGCTGCACACCGCGGATCTTGATGACATCCGTACCGGCGCCGCTGATGTTGGCACCCATGGAATTCAGGAAATTAGCAAGGTCTACAACGTGCGGCTCACGGGCTGCGTTTTCAATAACGGTAAGGCCCTTTGCCTTGACAGCCGCCAGAATGATGTTCATCGTTGCACCGACGGAAACCATATCCAGATAGATATGCGCACCGCGCAGTTCCTTTGCGGAAACTTCGATCATGCCGTCGTTCAGGCTGTAAGTGCAGCCCAATGCCTTGAAGCCCTTGATGTGCTGGTCAATAGGACGCACACCGAAATCGCAGCCGCCGGGCAGCGGCACGATGGCATGGGAATAACGCGCCAGCAGCGCACCGATATTATAGTAAGAACCGCGCATCTTTCTGCCCAATTCACTGGGTACGATATTGGTGTCGATGGTGGTGGGGTCGATCTCCACCGTATTTTTACCGATCCAGCGCACCTGAGCACCCATTTCTGTAAGAATACGGGCACTGAGACGCACGTCCGAAATATTCGGTACATTTTCTATACGACAGGGGGATTCTGCAATGAGCACGGCCGGAATGATCGCCACAGCCGCATTTTTGGCGCCGCTGATGGTGACCTCACCGGTCAGGCGATTTCCGCCCCGAACAATAAACTTATCCACGATTGATTTTCCTTTCTGCAGGCAGCGGGCCCAGACTTTCTGCCGACCAGATTTCCGGTACAGTGCCGGAACTGATCCCGCCGGGCTGGAACAAAATTTTCCAACCTCATAAAAACGCATAACATGCCGATTCCGAATTCGGCAGACGAAAAAACAGCGGAACATACCGTCTGCTGCGTGCAGCGGCGGCTTTCTCCGCGCATATATAAAATTCTGTAAACTGTAAGAATAGTATGGTCAGTACATATGATAATACACAGCGGGAAAAAAGTCAAGTTTTTCCATGGATTTCCTCTGTTCAATTTATGTTTATGTAAACAAAAAGAGTGTCTTCCCTATGTGGAAAACACTCTTGAATGCGAATTCAGCTCTGCTTTTTAAAGGAGATCGGCTTCTCGGTGCCGGCGATCAGGCGCTTGATGTTCTCTCTGTGCTTGATCGTGACCACAAAGCCCGCCAGTGCTGCAACGGCCGTTGCCATCACCACATAGCTGACCGGGAATCCGCCGGGCAGATAATCCAGGAACCAGGTGATCAAAAAGGTTGCGATCGGGTAGGTGATCGCGGCTGTGACAGAAGACAGAGACACGATCTTCTTCCAAAAGAATGTGGAAAAAAACGCGACAAAGCAGACGAGGAATACGCGCCAGTCCAGCATGGCCATCATGGCTGCTGTGGTCACCACGCCCTTGCCGCCGCGGAACCCGAAATACAGCGGATACATATGGCCGATGATGCACAGAATACCCGCCGCGTACATACCGAGGCGCGCATAGCTGGGATCCATGCTGTGCTGCTCGCAGGCCCAGAGCAGGATCCGGTAGCCGATCAGCACACTGGCCGCACATTTGGCAAAATCGCAGGCAAAGGTGAGCGCAGATGCCTTTTTGCCGGCGGCACGCAGCACGTTGGTCGCGCCGGCATTGCCGCTGCCGAAATTGCGGACATCATCATGGATGAATGCTTTGGTGAGGATGACCGCAAAGCTGATGCTACCCAGCAAGTAGCCGACCAGACCGGACAGCAGCAGCGGAAAGATCAATGTGAAGAAATTGCCCATCATCAGCCTCCGTCTTTCTCTCCGCGTTCACGGACGATCATGCGCACCGGTGTACCTTCCAGACCGAAGATCTCGCGGATGCGGTTTTCGAGGTATCTTTGATACGAGAAATGGAACAATTCCTTGGAATTGACAAAGAACACGAAGGTGGGCGGCTTGGTGGACGCCTGCGTCATGTAATAGATCTTCAGGCGCTTGCCCTTATCGGTGGGCGGCTGCACGCGGGCCGTTGCCTGCGCCAGAATGTCGTTCAGCGTACCGGTCGTGATGCGCATCGCATTGCTGGATGCCACATGGCGAATCAGCTCGAACAGGCGATCCAGACGCTGACCGGTCTTGGCGGAGATGAAAATGATCGGCGCGTAGGACATAAAAGAAAAATCCTTTTCCAACTTGGCGCGGTATTCCTGCATGGTCTTGTCATCTTTTTCGATGGCATCCCACTTGTTGACCGCGATGATACAGCCCTTGCCCGCCTCATGCGCAATACCTGCCACCTTGGAATCCTGCTCGGTAAAACCAACGGTCGCATCGATGAGAATGACGCAGACATCGGCGCGGTCCACGGCCATTTCGGCGCGCAGATTGCTGTAATGCTCGATGGCGTCTTCTACCTTACTCTTACGGCGCAGACCGGCGGTGTCGATGAAAGTAAAGGTGCCGTGTTCATTCTCGATCGTGGTATCGATAGCGTCGCGCGTTGTGCCGGCAATGTCGGAGACGATGCAGCGGTTCTCGCCGGAAACGCGGTTCACGAGGGAGGATTTGCCCACATTCGGTTTGCCGATGACGGCCACCTTGATGATCTCGCTCTCCTCTTCTTCCTCAAACTCCTCCGGCAGGTAGTCCAGCACGGCATCCAGCAGATCGCCGGTACCGTGACCGTGCACGGAAGAAACCTGAATGGGGTCACCGAGGCCCAGATTGTAGAATTCGTAGAAATCGGCGGGCGGATCACCGACCATATCGCATTTGTTGACACAGACGACGACCGGCACATTGCTGCGCTGGAGCATCTGCGCGATGTTCAGGTCGGTAGCGACCATACCGGTGCGAACATCCGTGACAAAGATGATCACGTCAGCGGAATCGATGGCGATCTGCGCCTGCTCGCGCATCTGGGACAGGATGATGTCCTTGGATTCCGGCTCAATACCACCGGTATCCACCAGGGAAAACTTGCGGGTCTTCCACTCGCACTCGCCGAAAATGCGGTCACGGGTCACGCCCGGTACGTCCTCCACAATGGAGAGACGCTGTCCGATCAGTTTGTTGAAAAGGGTCGATTTGCCGACATTCGGTCGGCCGACAATCGCCACGATGGGTCTTGCCATACCTTTTCCTCCTTTACTCTGTGCAGTCCGGCACACCGAGCATATCAGAAAGCTCACCGGCTGCACTCTTTTGCATTCGTTTTGCCCGCACACCCAGCTGCGCGCTGAGCTCTGCAAGCGTCATGTCATCTAAGAAAATATCCTCGTTCGCCATGAGCATGGCTGCGGGGATCAGAATTTCCTCACCTAAATCTTCTTCCTGCTGCAGTCTGCGCAGAACATCGCGGCCCACAAGCAGGCCGGTCACGTCCACGGTGCCGCCGAAGAAGTCGTTTTGCACCGGAACTAGATTGATCTCGAGTCCCGGGAATTTTTCCCGCGCCGCATCAAACAATGCATTCAGGAACGGATACGCCGCCATACCGGTCGGGATCGTCACCCGACGCTTGAGCGGCCGGCCCTCCGTCTCCTCCAGCGCCCAGAGGAACTCGTCCTCGAGGTCGCGCAGCATACCCACACCGTTTTCGATCTGTGGAAAATCCTCGTAAAATTCCACAGGCGGCAGCGGGCGCTTAGCGATCAGATAAAATTCGTCGCTCGGGAACACGGTTCTCGAACCGCGCTGCTGTAGGAATCTCTCGCCCCAGCGCTCCAGAATGTCGATCGCCGCGCCGGCGGTCTCCCGGTCAAACGGCTTGAGCGGATACAGCCCTTCGCGGTAGCGGGTCAAACCGACGGGCACACAGGCCACACTCTGCAGGCACTCGCCCAAGCCGAACATTTCGGACAGCGTGTACTCGAGCTCCTCCCCGTCGTTCAGTCCCGGGCACAGCACGATCTGGCAATTGAGCCGGATGTTGTGCTCTGCGAGCCGGCGCAAATACCGGAGGGCATCCCCCGCAAAGCGATTCTGCATCATGGTGCAGCGCAGCTGCGGGTTCATCGTGTGCACG
>JAFQWC010000160.1 GCA_017407665.1 Clostridia bacterium
CTGTATGAAGTAGATTTGAAACAAATCGAGAATCTAAAGATAAGAGCAGGAATTCTTAGTCAAGTCTTAAAGTTTGAATATCAAGGTTCTGCCTACGCGTTTACAAACTTTGTTGGAGTGAAACCTGCGCTGAAAGTGATTGAGGAAGAGGCCAATAATCGTTAAATTTCAACTTGTCGATTGAAGTAGCGTGTGCTCTTCGGCAACTGGAAAGCACTCCGTATGGGGTGCTTTTTCTTTTGGCGAAGCTGGAGTAGCAGAGTTGAACCCCGCAGCGCGTTATCCTATTGAGCCACGACGTGAATTGTGGTATGATCAGAGAGAAAAAATGGATGGAGGCCGCAGATGCAGACAGCCAAAGTGACGGTTTTGCCGTATGATGAAACATGGAAATCCGCTTTTGAGGAGATCAAAACTGAAATTGAATGCGCGGTCGGCGATTGGATCATCGGGGTCGAGCACGTCGGCAGCACATCCGTGCAGGGGCTTTCGGCGAAGCCCTGCATTGATCTGGATGTGATCATCGAGGATTATTCCGTGTTCGACGCGGTGGTCCGCGGGCTGGAGGCGATCGGCTATACCCACGAGGGCGACCTCGGCATTCGGGACCGGGCGGCATTCAAATATGCGAACAAACCGCATCTGCTGAAGCATCATTTGTACGTGTGTCCGAAGTGGTCTGCAGAGCTGCACCGCCACCTGACCTTCCGGGATTTCCTCCGGGAGAACGCGGAAGCCGCCCGCAGGTACGGCGCGGTGAAGGAAGAAGCGGCACGACTGTTTCCGAACGACATAGACCAATATATCGCGTACAAATCGCCGTGTATTGAAGAGCTGTATACGCTTTGCGGCTTGAAGTGATCCTAAAGTGCCGTTGGGCAGCCGGTACGGTGAATAGAAATTTGCGCAGAAGTCTTGCATCCGGCGGGTGCAGGGCTTTTTCTTTTGCACCGAAGCCATGGCAGAAATCGGCTGCGCGGCAAATTCCTCCTTGCCAAACTTTGTTGTATGCGGTACTATTATGTAAGATTATTATGGGAAGTCTGCGGTGTGGACGAGGGGTTGTGGATATGCGCAAAAAAGAAATGATCAAACGATATGTACTCTGCGTGGTGAGCCTGTTTATTCTGGCTTTCGGCGTGGCGTTTACAAAAGTGGGCGACCTCGGTGTTTCGCCGATCTCTTCGGTCGCGAATGTGCTGAGCATCGGCATTCCGCAGCTCTCTATCGGCAACTGGCTGATCATCACGAACTGCATCATGATCGTGATTCAGGCGATTCTGCTGCGCAGGGATTTCAAACTGTATCAGCTGCTGCAGATCCCGGTCTCGCTGCTGTTCGGCTATTTCACGGATTTCGGCGTGTGGGTGATTTCGTTCCTGCCGCCGGAGAGCTATGTCGTGCGCATTCTGTACGATGTGATCGGCATTGTGGTTTTGGGCCTGGGTATTTCGCTTTCTGTTACGGCGAACGTGATCATGAACCCGCCGGAAGCCGCCGTGCTGGCCATCGCGAAGGTGATGGGCAAGGAATTCGGCAGCATCAAAACCTTTTTCGACCTGAGCTGCGTCACGATCTCCGTCCTGCTTTCCCTGATCTTCTGCGGCAAAATCGCCGGTGTGCGCGAGGGCACCCTGCTCTGCGCCTGTTTTGTGGGTTTTGCGGTAAAGCTGTTCAATAAGCTGACGAAAGAAAAAGTCACGGCGTTTTTGGAGAAATAAGGAGGAAATCCATTGAGTGAAAAAAAGATTCCCGTCTTAAGGGGTTCACGGATCACGCTGCGCGGCGTGCGGGAGAGCGATATCGATGACCGGCTGCGTATCGGGCGGCATCACGAGTTTATCCATATGTGCGGCGGGGAGACGCTTCCCGAGCCGGAATATCCGGATCGTACCGTGTGGGAAGATTGGTATAACGCGGTGAAAGAAGATCCGTATGCATGGATCATCGAACTGGACGGCCGGTGTATCGGCACGGCGGGTTTTCATCAGATCGCGGAAGAGGACCGCTGCGCTACGTACCGCATCGGCATTTTCGATCCGGCCTGTATGTCCAACGGATACGGTACAGAGGCTACAAAACTGCTGGTTCGGTACGGTTTTGAGGAAATGCACCTGCACCGCATTGAGCTGAAGGTGCTGGATTACAACCGCCGCGGTATCCGCTGCTATGAAAAATGCGGTTTCAGCGTGGACGGCATCCTGCGGGAGAACGCCCTGATCGAGGGAAAGTTTTATTCGGACATCGTCATGAGTATTCTGGAACCGGAGCTCCGGGCACTTTGTGCGGAGGGAATGTATTAATATGGAAAAAACATTGAAAACAAAAGCTGCTTTCCCGTGGAAAGAATTTATCAAAAGCCTTGCGGTGATCGCCATTCCGGTGGCGCTGCAGAATCTGCTCACCACCACCGCGAGCATGGTCGACACCATGATGATCGCGCCGCTGGGCGAGACCGCCGTGGGTGCGGTCGGTCTGTGTGCGCAGTTCAGCTCGCTGATGTTCTCCAGCTACTGGGGCTTCATCGGCGGCGGTATGCTGTTTTTTGCGCAGTATTGGGGCGCGCAGGATCACGACGGCATTGACCGTGCCTACGGCGTGATGCTCACCTGCATCATGACCATGGCCATTATCGGTATGTGCGCGGCCGTGGCGGCACCGGAATTCATCATGCGCGTGTATACGGACAAAACGTCCATTCAGGAGATCGGCGTGAAATACCTGCGCATCGTGGGCTTCGCCTACCCGCTGCAGATTTTGGCTTCCGGCATGAGCGCGCTGCTGCGCTCCACGGAGCGTGTGCGCATCCCGCTGTACGCCTCCATCGCCTCCGTGCTGACGAATCTCGGCCTCAACTGGGTGCTGATCTACGGCCGGTTCGGCCTGCCTGCCATGGGCGTGCGCGGTGCGGCGCTGGCCACGACCATCGCCGGTGCGGTCAATGTGCTCGTCATCTACATCATGAGCAGGATTCAGGGCTTCCCGTACCTGTTCCATCTGAGAAAGCATTTCCGCTGGACCAAAGCGTTCCTCAAGGAATTCATCAAGCGCTGTTTCCCGATCATCTGCAACGAAGCTTTCATCGGCATCGGCATCATGGTGATCAACATGGTGCTGGGCCGTCAGTCCGAGGAAGCCATCGCTGCGGTGGCCGTGTTCCGCACACTGGAGGGCCTTGTCATCGGCTTCTTCATGGGCTTCTCGAGCGCGGCCTCCGTCCTCGTTGGCAAATGCGTGGGCGCGGGCGAACTCGATACCGCCTACGAGCGTGCAAAACGCTTGATCTGGCTGTGTGCGGGCTGTATTTTTGTGCTGTGCCTGCTGATCCTTGCCGTACATAAACCGCTGCTCACGGCCATGAGCCTTTCCGGCGAATCGCTGAAGATCGGCTCCGGCCTGCTGATGATCTACTGCGTGGCGGCGGTCATCCGTATGTGCAACTGGACGCAGAACGATACCTACCGCGCGGCGGGCGACGCCGCGTACGGCACGATCCTCGAGATCACCTTCATGTACGCGATGCTGATCCCGTGCGTCTGCGTGGCCGGTCTTGTGCTGAAACTGCCGTTCCTCGTCATCTTCGCCTGCTGCTACATCGATGAGCCGATCCGCTTTGTGATGATGCAGTGGCATATGTACACCGGCAAGTGGGTCAAGCCCGTCACCCCGCAGGGCCTTCAGGCGCTGCCCGCTTTCCTGCAAAAGCGCTGGAAAGGCTTCGTCCGGAAAGCCAAATAACCGCAAAGTCCGCCCTCTGCCGGCGGACTTTTTATGCCGAAAAAGCGGTCAAAATCCCTTGAAACATCGGGAAATATACGGTATACTGAATGATAAGAACATAACGGATGATGCTTTCCGTTTTGAAAACATCTTCGAGGGGAATGAATTCCATGAAAAAATGCAATGTATGCCAGGCTGTTCTGGAGGATGGCGTCAATTTCTGTACGAACTGCGGTTCTTCCAGTTTCTCGCCCATCGCGGAAGAAACACCGGCGATCGTTCCGGCACCGGTATATGGTCCCGGCCCGGCAGAGATCCCGGCTCCGGGCGCGAATCCGTACCAGATGCCCGTCGTGCCGCAGAAGGCACCGAAAAAGGCGAACACCGGTCTCATCATCGGTCTCGGTGCGGGCGGCGCTGCAGTTTTGATCGCGGTGATCGTGCTGCTGTGCACCGTCGTTCTGAATCCGGTCCGGCAGTTTACAAAGAGCCTGGATGAGGGCAATTATCTGAAGGCTGCGGAGATCTTCGACGAGCGCATCGAGGATGATGCCAAGAAGTATCAGAAAGTCTATACGGTGGTGCAGGGCCGTGCGGAAGAGCTCCTGCAGCAGTACAGAGACGAAATGATCTCCTACGATGCCGTGGTCTCTGAGCTGTACGGCATTGAAATGACCGAGGTGCTCGGCTACGCCATCTATGACATCTTTGATGAAGTGGAAACACTGAATTATTGCAGAGAAACCTACGCCTATGCGGAGGAATCCTTCAATTCCGGTATGTATGAAGATGCGATCTACTACTGCCGTCAGATTGCGGGTTACGATTTTGAGCACACACAGGATGCGGAGTCCCTGCTGGCCGAAGCCATGAGCTGCTATCGAGATGCTGTGATCAGCGAAGCGAGAGGCTATATGGAAGAGACATGGTACGACACGGCGATCATGCTCCTGCAGGACGCACTGTATGTTCTGCCGGATGACGCAGCCATTATGAATGAGATTACGGCCTGCATGAACGCGGAGCATACCTATACCATGCAGATGTTTATCGACGAAGCCCGCGCATATGCCGATATGGGCGATTATCCCGGCGCACTGGCTTGCATCGATTACTACATTGCCGAGTATCCGGAGGAAACTGTGCTGCAGGCAGAGCGCAATCAGCTCGTTACAGCGTTTGAGACCTATGTTGCAGAGGAATCTCTCCGTCTGGCGAAGGCCGGCGAATTCCAGCACGCCGTCTCTCTGGCCGAGTCCGGTCTGACCTATTTCACCAGTGCGCGTGTCACGGAGCTTGTGGCCGTCTATAAGAGCCATATTCCAGTCCTTCTCAGCGAAATGGAAATGTTCCAGAACGATACAGAGGGCGGCAGCTGGGCGAGCAAGACCCACAAGGTCAACGATTATCTGGAAGACAACTATGGCAACAAATACAAATCCAGCCTCACCGCCGGCTGCGGCTCCATCACCTATCTCGTGAACTTCAAGTATCAGACGCTCAGCGGCATCGTGGCGTTCCCGAAGGGTCTGGAATCCGACAATGCCCGTTCTTCCGCCACGCTGACCATTTACGGCGACGGCGAGCAGATCGCGCAGTTTGCCGGTGTCCATTCGGGCACAGCACCGGAGGAATTCACGCTGGATATCTCCAAGTACGAGAGAGTTTCCCTGAAGTGGACCTGCGAGGGCTACAATATCTGGTTGGATTGGGGCGATTTCGCCACCATCTTTGACGGCCAGTTCATCCCGATCCCGGTCGACCTGCCCTAAACCACTGAAAATACATCAAACCGGCCGAAGCGGAGCGACCCGCCTTCGGCTGATTTGATGTATTGGACACACGGAACTTTTTGTTTCCAGTCTATATAAGATCAAATGATTCTTTTTGGGGCTTTCAGAGCCTCAAACAATTGAATTGACACAATACAGATTAAGGGGTATTATAAATATAAATGTTTTTGAGATAATCAACAGAAAGAAGGAATATGCATGAAAAGAGTCCTTTCCATACTGCTGACAATTGTACTTTGCCTGTCCCTGTGCGCCTGCGGAGGTAAAGCGGGAGAAATCGGGACAACATACACTTCGAATGGTGTGGAATTTACATTGAATTATGTAAAGTTTACGGATGCCATGGATAATTGGGGTGGCGCAAATGATAACTACTGGATGCCTCTCCCTGCAGATGCAAGCAGAAACCAAATTGCAAACGCAGTGTCGCCTATGAGTGAAGAGGATACGATTTGTGTGATCTCGTATACAGCAAAAAATGTTTCCAAAAATGACATTGTCATCGATGACAGAGGTATGCTGAATTATGATAACGGCTACACCTATTCCGATGGCGGGTTGTCGTATCGTGTAAGCCCTACCGGTATATGGGATGATATTGAGGGCGGTTTAGTGCTTGAAAAGTTGAAAGAAAAAGATTATGAATTCAGAGTGTATATGGTGGTTCCGAAGGCCCTTGTCGAAAATATGGATAAGCCTTTGACCTATAAACTTTTTGGAATAAAGTTTGATCTGAGATGAAACAGATTCAGTGCAAACGATGAGCAGGGAGCCTCGGCTCCCTGTTTTTATGTTTTGCGGTAATTCTGCGGGATACTCCCGGTTTCGTGCAAAAAAACACCGCAGATGCGGGTGCACCTGCGGTAAAAGGGAGCAAACTTATTTAATGTTCTCGCGGATATAAGCGGCGTCATCGGCGATGCACTTGTCGTGCTCATCGTAGAAGCCTTCGCGCTCCACGACCCAGAATGCCTCAAAGTCCTGCTCGTCGAGGGCGTTCTTGATCTCCTGCCAGTCGATGTTGGATTCCGGAGCACCCATCGGGCACTGTACAGCGAAACGCTTCTTGCCCTCGGAGCTGTTCTGCATGGCATTGAAGCCGTCGAGAATCTTCTGGCGCTCTTCGATGGGCAGTTCCTTCACATTTGCGAACGGAGAGCCCTTCGGGCCGTCTGCATGGCGGGAAGCCGGACGCGGACCCGGGCCCTGCACCTTGCTGTTTTCCTTGACGTGGATGGCCACGAAGCGGTTCTTATAGCGGCGGATGAAGGACGGGGGATAGCAGCCGCCGTTCTGTGCCCAGCCGCAGTCGAGCTGCAGGTAGCACTTGGAGCTGTTGTCCAGCACGTGCTCGAGGAGGAACTTGCCTTCGTCCATGAAGAATTCCTGGCTGTGGTTGTGGTAGCCGATCTTAATGCCGTACGGTTCGGCCATCTCAGCCATTTCGTCCAGCAGGTGGGCGACTTCAATGGCTTCTTCCTTGTTGCAGAACGGGGTGCCGGCCCAGATGACCGCCTTGCCGCCGAGCTCTGCGATCTTCTTCACGATCTCTTCGGTGGGCTCTGCATGGATGGAAACCACTTCCAGACCAGTCTCATCCAGCCACTTCTTGATGTCTTCGATGTCGTTGTCCAGATCGACGGGGAGCAGCTCTACGCCGGTGAAACCCAGTGCCTTGATGGTCTGGAATTTCTCGAGCAGTGTGGGGCCGAGGCCCAGATAGCTAGCGATGCCGCCGAAGGAGTATGTACCGATGTTGACTTTCATTTCGCTCATCTCCAAATAAATTATTATGGATTGACCATTAAAAAAATTATAGCATAAACGCTTAACAGTGTCAACGAAAACGCCGGAGTTCCTTGCTGTTTTGAGGAAATCCGGCGTGTATTATTGCGCAAAATCTTCGGGTACGATGATGGTGGCGCGGGAAAGGTCCGTCGTTTTGTAGAGGGGGATCATCTCCCGGGCGGGGAGGGGTTCCGGGCTCGGCAGCATCCCGAGCAGATGGGCGAGGTGCCCGCAGAGCTGTTCCGGGGTGAGGCGGGCGCGCAGCGCGCCGATGTCGAGATCGCGCTCGCGTTTGCTCAGGCGGCGGCCTTCGGGATTCACAAGAAGCGGAATGTGCCCATAGCGCGGCGACTCTGCGCCCAATGCGCGGAAAAGCTGGATCTGGCAGCCGGTGGAGGTGAGCAGGTCGCTGCCGCGCACCACTTCCGTGATGCCCATCAGCGCGTCATCCACGGTCACGGCCAGCTGATAGGCGTGGACACCGTCGCTGCGGCGGATGAGAAAATCGCCGAACATGGTCTGTACGTCATAGCTTTGCGGGCCGAGGAACAGGTCGTCAAAAGAAATGACACCCTCCGGCGCACGAAAACGCATGGCCGGGGAACGCACCAGCGCCTTTTCCGCGATCTCTTCCGGGGTCAGGCCGCGGCAGGTACCGGTGTAACGAAAGGTGGTCTCTCCGGCGTGCGGCGCGGAGGCGGCGTGCAGTTGGGCGCGGGTACAGAAGCAGGGGTAGACCAAGCCCTGCGCCATGAGCTGCTGTAGTGCGTCTTCAAACAGGTGCCGGCGCTCGCTCTGAAAATACGGGCCGTGCCCGCCGTCCTTTCCGGGACCCTCGTCCCAGTCGAGCCCGAGCCAGAGCAGGTCGTCGCAAAGCTGCTCCGCGTACGTACGCTTGCAGCGGTCGGGGTCGAGATCTTCAATGCGCAGCACCATTTCGCCGTTTTGGCTGCGCACGGAAAGCCACGCGAGCAGCGCACAGCACAGGTTGCCCAGATGCATCCGGCCCGACGGGCTGGGTGCGAACCGCCCGCGCACGATTTTATTTTCAGACATAGCCGTCACCTCGGTGGAATGTACTGTCTGTTATTGTAATACACCGGCGCAAAAGATGCAACTTACTTTTGTTTACAGAATGACCTCCACGTGCGTGCCGTCGTGTTCCTGTACCTCTACCAATACCCAATCCGGATGGGTACGGCTGTATTTGCGTGCCGCGCGCATCAGGGCAAGGATCTGCCGGCGGGAGAGATGCACCTCACGGTCTTTCAGACTGTTGTGCAGCCAATGGGCAGCGGCGGCGTTCAGAACCAGACTGTTTGGCAGGCGCAGGTGAAAATGGGGCGCGGCGCCGCCTGTAATGCGGATCCGCATGGCTTACTCCACGAAGACGCGAACGGAATCGCCGTCCGCGGAGTCCACTTCCACCAGATTGCCCATCACGCCGTGGTGCACGAGCTCCAGAACCTGCTTCAGGTCGATGCTTTTCAGGGCGTCATTGCCGGTGATCTGCGGCAGCTCCATATTCATTTGGATCGCCATCTCAATCAAAACCATGGGCAACCGGACGCGGACCCGGTCGCCGTTCGCGGAGAGGACGTCGATGCACAGAAGCATCTCTTCCGGCTTTTTCTGCTCTGCGGCGGGGACGATGCGGACCTCCGGCTCTTTTTTGCCGGAAAGCAGCTCATCCACGGTGATGCCGAAAATCTCCGCCAGCTTCGGCAGCAGGCTGATGTCCGGGCAGGTCTGGTCGTTCTCCCATTTGCTCACCGCCTGTGCGCTGAGATTGAGCGTGCGGGCCAGATCTTCCTGCGTGAGGCTCTTCTCGCGGCGGTACTGCGCGATACGATTGCCTAAAGTTTTTTCCATAAGTTTAGCTCCTTTCGGTTTTCTGCCTTCATTGTAACGCAGATGGAGGCCGGAAAGAAGCGACCATCCGTTGTAAATTGCCGAATGCACCCAACCATCCGTTGAAAAAACGCTCAACCGTTGGTTGATTGCGGAAAAAACAAAAGGGCAGGCGGTTTCCCGTCTGCCCCAAGGTGTTTTAGGATCAGGTATCGATCGCGGTTTCTGCGCAGGCGCCGCCGTAGAAGCCCGGTGCCAGCGGAGCGGGACGCTCCGGACGGGACTCCAGGGTGTAGACCTTGTTATCCTTGCAGGACTTTTCGATGCGGTCCAGAATTTCCACGGTGTGCAGAGCCAGCTCGGCGCTGGAGCGATGCGGACGGCCGCGGCGGATGGCGTAAGCCATATCGACAACGGCGAGGCCGCGCCAGCTGTTGTGACAGGGCTCACGCTTGCCGCTCAGCGGCGGTACGTTCGGGTCGGTATCGCTGAAGCCATGGGTCAGCGGTACACGGAAAACTTCGTTCTTGCCGTCCACGGCGTTGCCGGAACGGGTGATGTAAACCTGGTTGTCCCAGCCGCCGAAGTAGTTCGGGTCGGGCATGGTGAGGATGCCGTGTGTGCCGAGGATTTCCATGCGCGGAGTTTCCGGGAAGAAGCCCTCGGAGCAGAGGGTCAGGCTGCCGTATACGCCGTTTTCAAATTCCAGAGCGCCCAGAAGCAGGGAGTCGCCGCGCGGAACGCCGTTCACTTCGCTCTTGACCGGCTCCTTGTAGTTCGGGTGCTTCGGATTTTCGTAGACATTGTCCTCATAGAAGCGGGTGTAACCGGAAACGCGGTTGACCGGGCCCAGCATATTGATGAGGATGTTCATGTAGTAACCGGCCATATCGTAGGTGATGGTGGTGCCGGCGGAGCCTGCCATGGGGTCAGCCGGGAAGCCCGGTGCCTGATGGGCGTTGTAGCCGCGGTAGCACATGGCGTGTGCGACGAGCGGCTTGCCGATGGCGCCGTCGTCCAGCAGCTTTCTGGCGGTCTGGAAAGCGGAACCCATGTAGCAGTCCGGTGCACTGCCCAGGCGCAGGCCCTTGGCCTTTGCGAGCTCGTAGTTGGCCTTGGCGCCCTCATAGTTGTGGCCCATAGCCTTTTCGGAATACACGTGCTTGCCGGCCTCGAGGATCTGGCGTGTGACAGCCTCGTGGTTCCACAGCTGGGTGGTGTTGATGACGATCTCGATCTCCGGATCGTTCAGGATCTCTTCGTTGGTCATCTGGCGGATGCCGAACAGCTCGGCGCGGGCCTTGCTGCGCTCCGGGATGATGTCGGAGCAGCCGACCACTTCAATGATGTTGAAGCCGCCGTTGCACAGGGTGTTGAGGTATGTATAGCTGATGTTGCCGCTGCCGATGAGGGCAACCTTTACGGGTTTAAGAGACATAGTAAATCCTCCTTAATTGTTGGGGCGTAAATTAAACGATACCGAGTTCGCCGCGCATGAAATCGATGCTCAGCTTAACGCTCTCGAATACGGGGCGCTTGGTGCGGTCCTGCTCCACGTTGTACCACTCGCAGCCGGCCTCGATGCAGGCTTCGCGGATGGCCTTCCAGTTCAGGTTGCCCTGGCCGACTTCCAGGAAAACGCGCGGAACTTCGCCGAGTCCGAATTCTTCGGTCTCATAATCGATGCCCATATCCTTGTAATGGACGATCGGGATACGGCCCTTCAGCTTGCGGATCCACTCTGCCGGATCAGCGCCCGCTGCGGAAGCCCAGTGCACGTCCAGCTCAAAGCATACGAGCTCAGGGTCGGTGTTCTCGATCAGGATCTCCAGGCCGGTCTTGCCGTTTTCTTCCGGGAAGTTGCGGAATTCCTGTGCGTGGTTGTGGTACTGCAGGCGGATGCCGGAACCGCGGAACGGCTCTGCCATCTCGTTGATCTTCTTGGCGTAAGCGTAGAAGCCTTCTGCGCGGCGCATCATAACACCCGGGATCGCGGGGATGCCCAGCATGGTCACGCCGTACTTTTTGGCGGTGGCAATGGCTTCTTCGGGCTTGGAGATGTCGCAGTATACACTGCAGGGGCGCAGGCCGTACTTCTGCATCAGGGCGTAGTCCTCGTCCTTGTCGAGACCGGCGGAACCGCCGAGGAAGCTCTCGACGCCGTCATATCCGAGCTCGCCCAGCGTCTTGTAGGCGAATTCCACCTGTTCTGCGTTAAACAGCTGGTGCCTCAGGGTCCAGGGTACGATACCGATAGGCATGTGTAATTCCTCCTTGTTTTCACTTTTCAATTCTGTGTACAACCGGTTCCCGACCAACACGACGGGAACCCAAACTCCCGCATGAGCACACGGTTTTTTCGCAGCCCATACTGCTTTGATTATAGCTTTGTATGCAGTTTAAGTCAATCAAAAAATAGATTTTGCATAAAATATTTTTTACTTTCCGGAGAAAATTGGGGGCTTGTACCAATGCCGGGGCTGTGCTATACTGAGCTCAGGGTACAGGAGCCTGCCGCGCGCGTGCGGCGGGAGATTTTGAAAAGAATCCAACTGCAGAAAGGATGCAAAACTATGTATCAATCTTTGAATTTCGGTCTGGCCAACGTAAAAGAAACGGATTTTGAAAAGAAGCTGATCCTCGCGAAAAAGTACGGCTTTACAGCCGTGGAAGCCGGCGGGCAGGAGATCATCGACAACGGCGCGGAAAAGATCAACGCCCTGCTCGAGCAGTATGGCATGAAGATCTCCAGTTCCGGTCTGCCGTTCCACCCCATCAGCGTAGACGACGAGACCTTTGAAAACGGCCTGAAGACCGTGGCGGAGCACGCGGCGGCCATTGAGGCGGTGGGCTGCGACCGCTGCATCATCTGGATCTTCCCGGCAAGCGACGAACGCAACAAAGAGGAAAATTATGCCTTCCACGTGAAGCGTCTTTCCGCCGTGGCAGCCATCCTCAAGGAACACGGCATCCGTCTGGGTCTGGAGTTCATCGGCCCGTACACCGGCAGAAAGGGCAAGAAATACGTCTTTATGTATACGGCGGAGGAAATGCTCGGCCTTGCCAAGGATTGCGGCGACAACGTCGGCCTGCTGTTTGATGCCTACCACTGGTACACCGGCGCCCACAACAAGGATGTGTTCGATCACATCCCGGACGAAAGCTGCCTCGTCAGCGTACACGTGAACGATGCCCCGGTGGGCGATCCGCTGGAGCTGCCCGATTCTCCCCGTGCATTGCCCGGCGAGACCGGCATGATCGACATGGCCTGCATGATGGCCGGCCTGCGCAAGCTGGGCTACACCGGTCCCGTCATCGCGGAGCCGTTCAGCCCGAAGCTCGCCGCCATGGAAACCGACGACGAGAAGGTCGCCTGCATCAAGGCCTGCATCGATAAGATCTGGGGCTGAGTTGACAAGGCCGCAAAAACACGCTAAAATGTAAGAACGCAAAGACAAGATGCGGACCGCTTCTGCACGGAGGCGGTCCGGTTTATTTTTAGTACACGCGAAAAAGGAGCATCCCATGAACGAGAAGGAAATTTCGGAGATCCGCCGGCGCTTTCGGCCGGACAAAAACAGCATCACCCATGTGCGCGGCTGCTACGTGAATGAAAAGCGGGAGATCGTCTCGCAGTTTGACCAGTCCCTCGCCATGCTGCCGCAGGAGGAAACGGAGAACCTCCTCAGCGTACTGCGTCGCACCCTGTCCGGCTTGCAGGGGAGAAATCTCATCGATATGCCGTTTACCACTGCGCAGGTGGTGGACAGCGACGAGCACCGCCTGCTGATGGCGCTGCGCAATTCCATGCTGCGCGATGAGGACGCGGTGCAGGCGTTTTTCCATAAGGTGATCGACACCTACACGCAGGAGGGCACGTATCTCATCCTGCTCGCCTGCGATACATACGATGTGCCGTACCGTTCCAAAGACGGCGAAAAGCAGGCGGACGCCGCCGGCGAGGTGTACCGTTACGTGCTGTGCAGCATCTGCCCGGTGAAGGAAACCAAGCCCGTGCTGGGCTATGATGTGGCGGACAACGCCTTCCGCAACCGCAATATCGATTGGCTCGTCTCCGCGCCGGTGCTGGGCGTTTTGTTCCCGGCGTTCAACGAGCGCGCCGCCGACCTCTACAGCGCCCTGCTCTACACAAAGGACACCGCTGCCGACCACGCGGCGTTCATCGACGCCCTGTTCCGCTGCGAGCCGCCCATGCCCGCCGAGACGCAGAAGGAGACCTTCGGTGCGATCCTCGGCGATGCCCTGCAGAAAGACTGCAGCCTCGAAGTGGTGCAGAATGTGCACGCGGCACTCCGGGAGATGATCGAGGAGCACAAGGTGAACAAGGAGATCAAACCGCTCACGCTGTCCCGCGGCGCCATGAAGGTGATGCTCACCGCCTGCGGCGCATCGGATGAACAGGCGGAGGCGTTCAGCGGAAAATATACGGAGGAGTTCGGCGAGGACAAGGCGCTGAGCCCCCGCAATTTGATGGAAACCAAGAAATTCGAGGTCTCCACGCCGGATGTCACCATCAAGGTGAATCCCGACCGCAACGACCTCATCGAAACGCGCGTCATCGACGGTGCAAAATATATCCTCATCCGCGCCGACGAAGGCGTGGAAGTCAACGGTATCCGGATTCAGATCGCCGGGGAAGAGTAAAAGAAAACGGGCAGCCGACTCTGTGCAGAGGGGCTGCCCGTTTGGCGTTCTTTTATTTCACCCAGTGGATGCGGGTGGTGTCGAAGCGATTCTGCTGCTTGTTTTCCACGGCGGGATAGCCGACGGAAATGATGGCGAAGGGTTCGAGGCTGTCGTCCACACCGAGGACCTTGCGCACGTTTTCCATGCGGTCGCGGCCCGGGGCAATGCCCATCCATACAGCGCCGAGGCCGAGTTCCTCTACTTCCAGCAGGATGTTTTCCACGCAGGCGGAGAGATCGATCTCCGCATAATCGGGCGCGATCAGATCGTTCTTGCGGTAGCAGGGGACGATCGCGAGCGGTGCGCCGATCGTGGGGGTGGCATAGCGGGAGCAGCCGCCAAGCGCGATGAGCTTTTCCTTGCTGTCGGTCAGGTAGAACTCCCACGGCTGCTGGTTGCAGGCGGAGGGCGCAGCCATCGCGGCGCGCAGCAGAAGCTCGATCTTCTCCGGCTCCACGGGCTGATCGGTATATTTGCGGACACTGGTTCTCTTGAAAATGGCGTTCATGATCACAACTCCTGTTCAATGATACTTTTATTATACACGGCTTGCGGCAAAAAACGCAAGAGTGAGAAAAACAAAAAGGCGTGTTTCCCGGAGGAAGCACGCCTTTCCATGTCTTGATGAGATCAGCTCATACCGAGGGGTTCGGGATTGCTGAGAACGGGGATCTGCGCCATGACTTCGCCGATGTTCAGCACATGGTCGCCGATACGCTCAAAGTCGGTGAGCAGTTCGGAGTAGAACACGGCGGTCTCGTCCGGGTGGCTCTGCATACGCTTCATCTGGTTTTCACGCATGATCTCGGTCATGTCGTCCATCTTCTGCTCCAGCTTGGCGATCTTCTCAAGACGCTCGGTGGTGATGGATTCCAGCGGGCAGATCAGCTGCATGGCTTCCATGCTGACGGCCTGCATCTGCTCAATTTCCTTTTTGGCTGCCTCGGAGAAAGCCAGACCTTTCTGAGACATGATCGTGGTGTACTCGGCGATGTTGATGGCGTGGTCGCCGATACGCTCCAGGTTTGCGGAAATCTTGAAGAAGGAACTGATGCGG
This sequence comes from Clostridia bacterium, assembly GCA_017407665.1. Lineage (GTDB taxonomy): Bacteria > Bacillota > Clostridia > Oscillospirales > Acutalibacteraceae > Hominenteromicrobium. Next base: position 14,917 of record JAFQWC010000160.1, read on the forward strand.
TGGGAGTCCGCTTCGTTCGTTTCATGCACGATCACATTGGAGATGTAGCCGGAGATCTCCTTATTCAGGTAGTCCAGCGTTTCTTCGGTCTCGTTGACGCCGTCCAGCTTGGCTGTGGTTCCCTCCAGAACAACACCGAAGCAGTCGCGCACGTTGTTCTGGGTGATCTCCGCCATACGGTTCAGTTCGCGGCTGAGGCCGTTCAGCACGATCGCAGAAGTACCGATGCGGTGCTCGCGGGAGGTATCGATGGGCTTGATGTACATCAGGCGGCGCTGAGACAGGGTGTCGGAAATATGCTCGGGCAGGATGCGCTCGGCCAGCCCGGCCAGCAGGCCGCCAAAGGGCAGCAGCAGGAGTGTGGTGGCAATATTGAAGAGGGTGTGCATGGCTGCGATCTGACCCTCCGCACTGCCGGGCACCAGGTTTTCGATCAGCTGCGGAAGCGGCGCTGCAAGGCAGATCACGGTGAAGAGCACCGTGCCGATGATGTTGAACAGCAGGTGGATCACGGTAGCGCGCTTTGCGCTGCGATTTGTGCCGACGGCAGCCAAAACAGCGGTGATACAGGTGCCGATGTTGGTACCGAACAGGATGAATACGGCATTCGGCAGGGTGATGAGGCCGCCTGCAGCGAGTGTCTGTACGATACCGACGGAAGCCGAGGAGGACTGGATGATCGCGGTGAAGGTCATACCAACAAGGATGCCGAGGATCGGGTTGCTCATTTCCGTCATCAGCTCAATGAAGAATTCGGACTCGCGCAGCGGTTTCATAGCACCGCTCATCATGCCCATGCCGATGAACAGAATGCCCAGACCGGCAACGACCTTGCCCCAGTGATGGCTGGAGGGCTTTTTGAAAAATACGACCAGCGCAACGCCGATAAAGGCGAACAGCGGTGCCAGCGCACCCACATCCAGCGAGATGAGGATACCGGTGATGGTGGTGCCGACGTTGGCGCCCATGATGATCCATACGGCCTGACGCAGCGTCATCATGCCGGAGTTCACGAAGCCGACGACCATGACGGTGGTGGCCGAAGAGGACTGGATGACCGCGGTGATGCCCGCGCCGACCAGAACGCCGAGGATACGGTTGGAGGTGAGTTTTTCGAGGATGCGCTTCATGCGGTTGCCGGCTGCAGCTTCCAGACCGGAACTCATCATCTGCATACCGTAAAGAAACAGAGCGAGACCGCCGAGCAGATCCAATACGTGTTCAAGATCCATAGTGATTTTCCTTTCTTTTCCGAGTTTGAACATGGCTGAAGAAAAAAATACGGCATAACCCCAATCTCCGGTCTGAAGATCAGGTTATGCCGCCCGATTCATTTCTTTTTGCTTTTTTTCGTGAGCCGTTCATTTTTTAATTCCTTCTGTAGAAAACAAACATATTCCACATTATACATCATAGCACCCAGAAATCGATTTGTCAATACGTTCACAAAAAATTAGATCGATTTAGAACGATGCCGTTTCAGGCAGAAAAATACCCGGTGTGCGCAGAACACACCGGGTAAAAAGCAGATAATATCGGAAAATCAGATGCCGAGCACGTCGCGCAGATAGATGCGGGAGACTTCGGCGGAGTGGAAGTTGCACACCTCCGGGCGGTCCAGCTCAACGCAGAGGATGCCGTCGTAGCCGACTTCTTCGAGGGCCGCCTTCACGCCCTTGAAATCCACGGTGCCGTGGCCGAGTGCGCGGAAGGTGGCCATCTTGGCCGGGCCTTCGCTCTTAGAGAGGGTGTAGGTATCCACGTCCTTCAGATGCATGAAGGCGATGCGGTCGCCGTACTGACGGATGAGCGCTGTGGGGTCCATGCCGGCCAGTGTGGTGTGGGCGGTATCGATGCAGAAGGAGACGTATTCCGGGTTGGTGTGCTCGGCAAAGTAATCGATATCGGACTGGCTGAACACGCAGGTGCCGTAATGCGGGTGGAAGCACAGGGTAACGCCCTTTTCCTTGCCGTACTTGCCGACTTCGTTGACGATTTCGCAGATGGCATCGAGCATTTCGGGGTTCGTCGGGCGCTCGGAGGGGCCGTCGTCACCGAAGCCGCCGTTCTGGCAGTTGAACCACTTCACGCCGGCAGCGGCGAGGAAATCCATCCACTTTTTGCCGATCTCGATCTGATTCTCCACGTCGAACATGAAGTGGCCGTAGAGGTTCACGAGCTCCACGCCGCAGTCCTTGGTGAGCTTCACGAGCTCCTGCGGGTCTTCCTGATAATAATCGCCGATGAAGGCAAAGTTTTCTACGTAATCATAGCCGAGGAATTTGCATTCGCGGAAGGACTGCTCCAGCTGCTTCTTGGCGGTTTCGGGGTCGCGGGCCTGGATCCATGTCCAGCCGGTATAACAAGCTTTCATCATCGTGATAACATCCTTTCAGTTTTGGTAATATCAATCGAGAATGCCGTGCATGGGGTTGTTCTCCATGGGCGCGGTGCGGGTGTATTTGGTCTTGAGCTCCACAAAGCTGCCGGCTTCGCTGGCTTTAGAGAAGCTCGTGAGGATCTCCAGAACATGGTGCTGCTGCTGGTAGTTGGCGCGGAAATCGCGGCCGCTGCGCAGAGCCTTGCACATATCGGCGAGGCCGAGTGCGCGGGAGTTCTCGGCATAGTCGTACATCAGCGGGATCTCCTTGTAGCCCTGGTAGAAGCTCGGTACGGAATGCGCCATGAGGCCGGGGTCGGTCTTCGGGGTGGCTGCCTGATCCTCCGGGCGGAGCAGCAGGACCGGGCCGCCGAAGGTGTTCGGATCCGGCACAACGAGCGTACCGCGGGTGCCGTAGACCTCAAAGCGGGCCTGTGCGCCGGGGGCGTAGTAAACATCAAACGTGGTGAGGATCTGGGCGATGGCACCGCTCGAGAACAGGATGCTGCCGGCGAGGTGGGTATCCACATCCACATCCACGATCTTGCCGTTATGGGGCTGAGAGGTGATGAGACGCTGCGGGAAGGATTTCTTCGTCATGCCGCAGACGGCCTTGGCTTCGCCCAAAAGCTGCACGAGCGCTGTCACGTAGTAGGGGCCCATATCCATCATGGGGCCGCCGCCGCGCTTGTAGTAGAACTCCGGATCGGGATGCCAGGTCTCGTGGCCGTGGCAGACCATGGCGCAGTTCGCACCCACGATGTCGCCGATCATGCCGCTGTCGATGAGGCGGCGGGCGGTCTGTACGCCGGCGCCCATGAAGGTGTCCGGTGCACCGCCCAGCAGGAGGCCTTTTTCCTCGGCGAGGGCGACGAGTTCATCGGCTTCCGTCATATCCACTGCGAGGGGCTTTTCGGAATAGACGTGCTTGCCGTGGAGCAGGGCCTGCTTTGTCACGTCATAATGCTCGTAGGGGCGGGTCAGGTTCAGGATGACCTCCACGTCCGGGTCGTTGAAGGCTTCATACATATCCTTGTAGATCTTCGGCTCGGTGACCTTTGCGCCGTTCTGAATGGCATCGCGCACATAGGCGGCACCGGTCTCGGCACGTGCGGGGATGAGGTCGCACACGCCGATGAGATCCACTTCCTTAAAGGTGTGGGTCAGGTTCTGCAGGTAAATGCCGCTGATGGCGCCCACGCCGATCATGGCAATGCGTACGGGTTTCAAGAAAAATCAGTCCTTTCCGGAAAGGTTTCGTTTATTTGTTTTCCACCCGGGCGAAGACTTCCGCGGCCTCGCGGACGGCTTCCTCGGGGGAGAGTGTACCAAAGTGGCTGCAGGCGGGCTGGAACGGCTCGATCATGCACAGCGCGGTGTTTTCCGGCTTGTTAAAGCAGGCAAACAACTCGCGGGTGTTGATGATGCCGGAATCCATCGGCAGGCGGCGCACCATGTCTTTCTGCTCGCTGTAGGGCAGACCGGGCACGGCGTCGTTCATGTGGAAGGCCACAAGGCGGTCGAGGTGGGTCTGCATCCACAGCATATCGCCGGCGTCGGCGTTGTTGGAGCAGAACCAGTGGTAGGCGTCAAACGCGATGCCCGCTTCGCCGCCGGCAGCATCGGCAATGGCCAGCACGCCGCTCAGGGAATGCACAAAGGGATGCGGTGCAAAGGTGCGCAGCTCATGCGGGCCGAGGAACTCGAGGCCATAGTGGATGCCGTGCTCTGCGAGCGTGTGGGCAACTTTCCGGACGCGTTTGACGTGCCATTCAAAGTTCTCGTCAAAGGGGCGGGTGCCGGAGGACCACACGTGGTTGTACGCATGGCGAATACCGAGTTTTTCGCCGATCACCGCGCGGCGCTCCAGCTCGACGATGGCTGCATCGAAGGCCTCGTCGGAAAGATCCCAGAAGTAGAAATCGGCGGGCATGGGGAGCAGACCCCACTTGAGGCCGTTTTCCTGCATGACGGCGGCTGTTTCCGCAGCGAGCTTTTCGTCGCTGAACAGCGCGGCCGGTGCGCCGATGGCTTCAATGCCGTATTTTTTGCAGTAGGGCGCGAGGTCCCGCGGGTCATGCGCAATGCCCAGCATGGAGGTTTCCAAAGATTTGATCATATACTACCAAACTCCATTCGTCCAAAAGATGGCGGATCCGGATGATCCGCAAACCCAGTATAGCATTTCTGAATCGGTTTGTATAGCGTGTACGGAGACAAAAATTAAAGTTTTTCACACAAAAAGCATAGAATCCTATAGAAGTTTTGTGGGCTTTGTGGTATGGTTAAAGCAGAAAAGCCGCCTGCGCGGCGCGAAAGGATGAAATCAGATGACCATGCAGTCTTTGAGCAAAATGGAAAAGAAAGTGAGCCGCTCCATCAGCCCGGAGAATTTCACCGGCGAGAAGGGCAAGGGCGGTATGTGCCCGCTGGAGGAAGGCTCCGCGCGCCGTGCCGCACGGGATCTCGGCACCGGCTGGAAGGTGAATCCCTACATCGTGCTGCAGCCCGGCGAGACCTTCACCATCGCGGAGATCGAGGGCAGCGGCATCATCGAGCACATCTGGCTCACGCCCACGGGCCGCTGGCGCAACACCATTCTCCGGATGTACTGGGATGAGCAGGCACAGCCCAGTGTGGAGTGCCCCATCGGCGATTTCTTCTGCATGGGCTGGAATGAATATGCCCAGCTCAATTCTCTGGCGGTGTGTGTGAACCCCGGCAGCGCCTTCAACTGCTACTGGCCGATGCCGTTCAGAAAGCACGCCAAAATGACGCTGACGAACATCGCCGAGGAACCCGTCACGATGTATTATCAGATCGACTACTGCCTCTGCGACGTGGCGGAGGACGAAGCCTACTTCCATGCGCAGTTCCGCCGTGTGAACCCGCTGCCGTACAAGGCGGTTTACACGATCCTCGACGGCGTGAAGGGCAAGGGCAAATACGTCGGTACCTACATGGCCTGGAGCGTGAACAACCGCGGCTGGTGGGGCGAGGGCGAGATCAAATTCTACATGGACGGCGACAAGGACTATCCCACCATCTGCGGTACCGGCACGGAGGACTACTTCTGCGGCTCGTATAATTTTGAAGATCCGCACACCCACGCCAACTACAAGGCGTTCACCACGCCGTACGCCGGCCTGCATCAGGTCATCACGCCGGATGCGCTGTATAACAGCCAGTTCCGCTTTGGCCTGTACCGCTGGCACATTACGGATCCCATCTACTTTGAGGAAGACCTCAAGGTGACGATTCAGGCGCTGGGCTGGCGCGAGGGCGGCCGTTACCTGCCGCTGCAGGACGACATCGCGTCCGTCGCGTACTGGTACCAGACGCTGCCGACAGCCGCATTCCCGCCGCTGCCCGATAAAGATTCTCTCGAAGTGATTTGACCGAAAAACGTCCCGCGGGGACGGAGCAATATTGAAAAGACAAACAGAAAGGAAACGTGTTATGGCAATTCTGCGCGAAAAAGACGGCCGCCTTGTGGTGACCGACAACAACGAAAAGCTGTGGATCGAAGCCTGGGGTGAGAACGCCCTGCGCGTGCGCTCCACCAAGATGCCCCAGATGCCGCCCGAAAACTGGGCGCTGGAGGAACCCCAGAACAAAAAAGCCGAGATCGTGATCACCGATACGGAAGCCACCGTCACAAACGGCAAAATCACCGCAAAGGTGAAGAAATCCGGCAAGATCACGTTCTGGAATCAGAACGGCAAGCTGCTTCTGGAGGAATTCGTCCGCAACCGCCGTGATGTGTGGGACCCGAAGTGCAGTGCGCTCGATGTCGACGCCCGCGAGCACAAGCCGATCCTCGGCGGTGACTTCTCCACCACCGTGCGTTTTGAATCCGACCCGAAGGAAATGCTGTTCGGCATGGGCCAGTATCAGCAGCCGCTTCTGAACCTCAAGGGCTGCGAGCTGGAGCTTGCCCACCGCAACTCGCAGGCCAGCGTGCCCTTTGTGCTGTCCTCCCTCGGCTACGGCTTTTTGTGGAACAACCCCGGTGTGGGTTCCGTCACCTTCGGCACGAACGTCACCTCCTGGCGCTCCGTGTCCACAAAAGTCATCGATTACTGGATCACTGCCGGCGATACCCCGGCCGAGATCGAAGAAAGCTACGCCGCCGTCACCGGCACCGTGCCGATGATGCCGGAGTACGGCATGGGCTTCTGGCAGTGCAAGCTGCGCTACCAGACACAGGAAGAGCTTCTGGAAGTGGCCCGCGAGTACAAGCGCCGCGGCATTCCGGTGTCCGTCATCGTGGTGGATTTCTTCCACTGGCCGCTCGAGGGCGAATGGCGTTTTGACCCGCAGTATTGGCCCGATCCGGATGCCATGATCCGCGAACTGAAGGAAATGGGCATCGAGCTGATGGTCTCCATCTGGCCCACGGTCGACCACAAGTGCGCAAACTATAAGGAAATGCGCGAGCGCGGCCTGCTCATCAATGTGGAGCGCGGCTATCCCGTTGCCCTGCACTGCGTGGACGATACCATCCACTACGATTCCACCAACCCCGAGGCCCGTGAGTTCGTATGGAACGAGGTCAAGAAGAATTACTACGACAAGGGCATCAAGATCTTCTGGCTGGATGAGGCCGAGCCGGAATACACCTATTACGATTTCGACAACTACCGCTATCATCTCGGCCCGAACGTGCAGATCGGCAACATCTACCCGAAGTGCTACGCGCAGACCTTCTATGAAGGCATGGAAAAGGAAGGCCAGCAGAACATTCTGAACCTGCTGCGCTGCGCCTGGGCAGGTTCCCAGAAGTACGGCGCGCTCGTCTGGTCCGGCGATATCCACTCCAGCTTCCAGAGCTTCCGCAACCAGTTTGCGGCGGGCCTGCATATGGGCATCGCGGGTATTCCGTGGTGGACCACGGACATCGGCGGCTTCCACGGCGGCGACGCCCGCGACGAAGCCTTCCGCGAAGTCTTCGCCCGCTGGTTCCAGTACGGCACGTTCTGCCCGGTCATGCGTCTGCACGGCGACCGCGAGCCGCATTCCGCACCCATGAGCACCGTGGGCGGCGGCAGAATGGCTTCCGGCGGCCCGAACGAGATCTGGGCGTACGGCGAAACGCTGTACGAGATGTGCTCGAACTATATTTTCCTGCGCGAACGTCTCCGCCCGTATATCCGCAGTCTGATGCAGGACGCACACGAAAAGGGCTCCCCGGTCATCCGTCCCATGTTCTACGATTTCCCGGACGACAAGCGCTGCTGGACCGAGGACGGCCAGTATATGTTCGGCAAGGACATCCTCGTCGCGCCGATCCTCGAGGCCGGTCAGCGGAAGAAAGATGTTTACCTGCCCGCCGGCACATGGTACAACGCCTGGACCGGCGAAGCCATCGAGGGCGGCAGAGTCATCGAGGCCGACGCGCCCCTCACCGTGATCCCGGTGTTCGTCCGCGACGCGGCACTCGTCGAGGTTTTCAAGGGCTGATCTTTCCGCAATAAACGACATAAATGCAAATGCGCCTGTCCGGGTTTCCGGGCGGGCGTTTTATGTTGCAGTTTAACGGATACGGAGGTATAATGTGGGGAAAGGAGGTGTGACCTGTGAAAATTGAAATTCGCCTCGCCAAAGAATCGGACGATGAAGCGCTCGCCAAAATCGGCCGGGAGGACATGGGTTATGCGGAAGCCACTGTGGAACTGACAAAAGAAAAACTGCACAGGGCACTTGCCAAAGATTACGAGCGTATTTTCGTCGCGGTCTGCGGGGAAAGCGTCGCCGGGTTCGTCCATGCGGCGCAGTACGATGTGCTGTACTACCCCACGATGATCAACATCCTCGGGCTGGCGGTCAGCGGGGCGTACCGCCGGCAGGGCCTTGCCACCAAGCTGATGGCCGCCGTGGAAGACTGGGCAAGGGAGACCGGCGTCAAGGAAATCCGCCTCAACTCCGGGATCACGCGCAGGGGCGCGCACGATTTCTACCGCCAAAACGGTTTTGACGATGAAAAAGAACAGCTGCGTTTTCTGAAAACGCTGGAATAAGCATACGGGAGGAAACAACAATGGAAATGAACATGGAAATTCTCACCGCAATCCTCGATGCCTACGCCTACGAGATCGTCTTTGTGGACCGCACACACACCGTCCGCTTTCTGAACAAGGCGGCGAAAAAGCGCTACGGCGACGTGGTGAAGATCGGCAACAGCATCTTCAACTGCCACAATGAGCGCGCAAAGGTGAAGATCGAGGCATTTCTCGCCCGTGCGGATGCCGGCGAAGAGGGCGAGATGTTCGAGACTTTGAACGGTTCGACCGGCGAGCGCGAGTTTTTCGTTCCCGTGCGCGACGCCGAGGGCAAGGTCATCGGCTATTTCGAGCGCCATGAAAACCACTGGACAAAGGATGCGCCGGACGAGCCGGTGGTCATCCATCCGATCTACTAAGTATAGATTCAGAAAGCAAAAGGACCGTATCCCGGAAAAGGATACGGTCCGATTTTGTTGTGCGGGTTAGTTTTCTGCCATTACAGCGGCGATGTCCGCGCACAGGGCGTCCACGTTTTCGTCCTTTGTGGCCCAGCTGGTGCAGAAGCGGATGGCGCTGTGGGTCTCGTCCACGCGACCCCAGTAGGAGTACATATACTTCTCCTTCAGCTTCTCCAGCGCCGCATCCGGGAAGATGGGGAACTGCTGGTTGGTGGGGGAATCGGCGAAGAACGCGCAGCCGGCGGTTCTGCAGGCATCCGCGATGCGGAAGGCCTGAGAGACAGCCTTTTCGCAGATGTTGAAGTACAGATTATCGGTGAACAGGGTGTCAAACTGCACACCCAGCAGACGGCCTTTGGCCAGCATACCGCCGCGCTGCTTGATGTGATAGCGGAAATCGGTCTTGAGGGCCGGGTTCGTGATGACCACAGCCTCGCCGAACAGCGCACCGCACTTGGTGCCGCCGATGTAAAATACGTCGGTGTACTCGCAGAGATCCTTGAGGGTCACGTCGTTGGCGGGCGCCATCAGGCCGTAGCCGAGACGGGCGCCGTCGAGGAACAGGTAGAATCCGCAGCGGTCGCAGGCTTCGCGCAGGGCCTTGAGTTCGGCCTTCGTGTACAGGCCGCCGTTTTCGGTGGGATGGGAAATATAGACGAGCTTCGGCTGCACGATGTGCTCGAAAGCGGCGTCGTTGATGTGCGCGGTGTAAGCGGCTTCCACCTGTGCGGCGCTGATCTTGCCGTCCGGAGTGGCGGGCAGGGCCAGCACCTTGTGGCCGGTGGCTTCCACGGCGCCGGTCTCGTGCACGGGGATGTGGCCGGTCTCGGCGCTCAGCGCGCCCTGATGCGGGCGCAGGATGGACGCGATGACGGTGGCGTTGGCCTGTGTGCCGCCGACGAGGAAATGCACGTCGATGTCCTCACGCTGGCAGGCGGCGCGGATCTTCGCACGGGCGGAATCGCAGATCTCGTCCTCGCCGTAGCCGACGGTCTGCATCATATTGGTCTCCATCAGGCGCTCCAGAATTTTCGGATGGCAGCCTTCGGTGTAATCGCAGTTAAAATAGATCATTTTTATAGTCCTCTCCATGGCAGTGATGACGGCGGCGGGATAAAATCAAACATTTTCCGCAGCCGCAACAATAAATATACCACGCGCCCGCTGCATTGTAAAGCCGAGCGGGCGCGAAAAGTGCGTGGCTTTGGATCTTTTTGAGGGAATCCGGAAAGAACTTGACATTCCCTGTATGGTCCTGTAATATGAAAATTAAGATTATGCTTTGAGGAGGCATTACGTTATGGCAAAAAGAGAACTCATTGCAAACGACCCGATGGAGACACGTTTGATGACCTTTACGGGTACGGTGAACAAGATCGCGAACGTTGTTATGGCGGTTTTGCTGATTGCCGGTGTTGTATTCGGATTTGTTCTGTCCGGCGTAGCGGCGGATTTTAGCGTGCTGAGACTGCTGATGCTTTTTGTCTGCATTTTGGCGGGCGTGATCCTTGCGGTGCTTGTATGGCTGGTGAAAGAGCTCGTCTGTCTCTGGCTGGAAAATCAGACCGAAATGCACTGCTATGCGCGTACACAGACCGAGATCCTGATGGAAAATTCCGAGGAAAAGTAAGCGGAACAGAATAAAATCTTCTTGTGTTTTCGACCACAATCTGCATCTGAAAAGATTGCATATTGTGGTCTTTTTCTCTTGACAACCCTTTGCTCGTATAGTATAATACAGAAGCTGTAAAGAAAAAAGCTTTACAGACAGAGCGCGAAAACGACGCGCGAAAGGGAACGGATTTATCATGGCAAAGGATCTGCACATCACCTTCCTGCTGGATTTCTACGGCGATATGCTCACGGATAAACAGCGCGAGGTCGTTGAATGCTACTATAACGAAGACCTTTCTCTGGCGGAGATCGCCGAGGAGAAGGGCATCACCCGGCAGGGCGTCCGCGATGCCATCAAGCGCGCGGAGCAGCAGCTCATCGAAATGGAAGAGCGGCTGGGCCTTGCAAAGCGCTTCCACACCGTGCAGGAAGAGCTGGCCGTCATCTGCGACCGTGCGCTGCAGATCGAGGCGGAAAATGAGAAAAACGGCGGCAACGCGGTCATCCACGAAAACGTGGCGGCCATCCTGCGTTCCGCTGAGAAATTGGTAGATTAAGAACCGCTTCGGCGGAGAAGGACGGACTCATGGCGTTTGAAGGTCTTGCCGATAAGCTCGGCAATGCGTTTAAAAAACTGAAGAACAAGGGCAAGCTCTCGGAGGCGGACGTTAAGGAAGCCATGCGAGAGGTGCGCCTGGCTCTGCTGGAAGCGGACGTCAACTACAAGGTGGCAAAGGACTTCACGAAGCGCGTGACCGATCGTGCCGTGGGCGAATCCGTCATGGAAAGCCTCACCCCGGCGCAGATGGTCATCAAGATCGTCAACGACGAGCTGACGAGCCTCATGGGCGGCAGTGAGGAACGCCTCAAGCAGCCCGCGCATCCGCCGGCTGTCATCATGATGTGCGGCCTGCAGGGTGCCGGTAAAACCACCCACAGCGCGAAACTCGCCAAGATGCTCAAAAAGCGCGGCAACCGCCCGCTCCTCGTGGCAGGCGATATCTATCGTCCGGCGGCGATCAAGCAGCTGCAGATCGTCGGTGAGCAGGCCGGCGTGCCGGTGTTCGAAATGGGCACCGAGAACCCGGTGAAGATCGCACAGGCGGCCATCCGCCACGCGCGTGACTACGGCCACGACTATGTGCTCATCGATACCGCAGGCCGACTGCAGATCGATGAAGTGCTGATGGACGAGCTGAAGAACATCAAGGAAGCGGTCAATCCCACCGATATCCTGCTGGTGGTCGACGCCATGACCGGTCAGGAAGCCGTCAACGTGGCGAAGACCTTCGATGACCTTCTGGACATCACCGGCGTGATCCTCACAAAGCTCGACGGCGATACCCGCGGCGGTGCGGCGCTCTCCGTCAAGGCCATCACCGGCAAGCCGATCAAATTTGCCGGTACCGGCGAAAAGCTCGACGACCTCGAGGTTTTCCACCCGGACCGCATGGCCAGCCGAATCCTCGGCATGGGCGATGTGCTCACCCTCATCGAGGACGCACAGAACAAACTGGATGAAAAAGCAGCGGCCCGCACAGCGGAACGCATGATGCAGAATAAAATGGACTTCAACGATCTTCTGGAGCAGTTCCAGCAGGTCAAGAAGATGGGCCCCCTCAAGGGCATCCTCAGCAAACTGCCCGGCATGAACGGTGCTAAGCTGGACGAAATGGACATCGACGACCGCATTATGGACAGAAGCGCGGCCATTATCCTCTCCATGACGCCGCAGGAACGCGCCAATCCGGACCTGCTGCAGGCCTCCCGCAAGCGCAGAATTGCAGCGGGCTGCGGCCAGAAGGTGGAGGATGTCAACCGCCTGTGCAACCAGCTCAAGCAGATGCAGAAGCTGATGAAGCAGTTCGGCGGCAAGAAGGGCAAGAAGATGCTCTCCCGCATGGGCGGTATGGGCGGCTTCGATATGAACAATTTTCCGCAGTTCTAATTTTCTGAATATTGCCGACATTCCGTTGGTTAATAGATAAACATTTTTAATTATTTATATTTTGGAGGAATTCATCATGGTTAAGATCAGACTTCGCAGAATGGGCGCTAAGAAGGCTCCTTTCTACAGAATCGTTGTTGCTGACTCCCGCTATCCGAGAGACGGCCGTTTCATCGAGGAAATCGGCTATTACAATCCGATGGAAGAGCCCAGCGTTGTAAAGGTTGACCCCGAGAAGGCTAAGGCTTGGATGGAGAAGGGCGCACAGCCGACCGATACCGTTAAGGCACTGTTCAAGAAGCACGGCGTGATCTGATTCGATTCCATTCGCTCGTTAAGAAAGGAAAAGATCAAAAATGCAGGAACTTCTGAAAATCATTGCGCAGGGTCTCGTTGAAAAGCCGGACGAGGTTTCGGTCACGATGGACGAGCCCAAGGACGACGGTTCCGTAGTATATCATCTCCACGTTTCCGAGGAGGATATGGGCAGAGTCATCGGCAAGCAGGGACGCATCGCCAAGGCGATCCGCGTTGTTATGCGCGCCGCTGCTACACGGAGCAATGAAAAGGTCATCGTTGAGATCGACTGATCCTGAGGGCGTACGGATTTCCGTACGCCCTTTTGTTTTATGCAGGAAGGACGAAATATGGTAAAGCAGTTTCTGGAAGCCGGCCGGATCGTCGGCACGCACGGTGTGCGCGGCGAAATGCGCGTGGAACCGTGGTGTGATTCCGCCGAGTTTCTCAAAAAAATCAAGCACCTGTATTTTGATGAGGGCAAAAAGGACGCTGGCCTTGTGGCCTCCCGCGTGCATAAGACCTTGCTGCTCATCAAGCTGGAAGGCGTGGATACCGCCACGGAGGCGGACCTGTACCGCGGCAGGATCCTGTATCTGAACCGCAAGGATGTGCGCCTGCCGAAGAACCGTTATTTCATTGAGGATCTTCTCGGCCTCACCGTGGTGGACGATCATACCGCTGTGGTGTACGGAAAGATCACGGAAGTGTTCCCCACCGGCGCCAACCATGTGTACCGCATCGCAAACGAGCAGGGTGAGGAATTCCTCTTCCCGGCCGTGGATGCCATGATCGCGAAGACGGATATTGAGGGCGGCAAACTGTACGTGCGGCCGATCCCCGGTATATTCAACGATGAAGGGGAAACAATTCAGAATACAGCCCGTGCGGAGGACGAAGCCGATGCGGATTGATATCGTAACGCTGTTCCCCGAGATGTGCGAGCATCTGCTGTCGGAGAGCATCATCGGCCGTGCCCGCACAAGGGGACATCTGCAGGTGTGCTGCCACCAGCTGAGAAATCACGGCGAGGGCGTGCACAAGCGTGTGGACGACTGTACCTTCGGCGGCGGCAAGGGCATGCTGCTGATGGCGGATCCCATCGCGGCGGCCTTCGATGCCATCACCGAACACAACGGCGTGAAGCCGCATATTCTGTATATGTCTCCGCGCGGCAGGGTGCTCAATCAGGCGATGGTGAAGGACCTCGCCAAACACGAGAGCCTCATCGTCCTCTGCGGGCACTATGAGGGCGTGGACGCCCGTGTGCTGGAGGAGTACGATGTGGAGGAGGTCTCCATCGGCGATTTTGTCCTCACCGGCGGCGAGCTTCCCGCCGTCATCCTGACGGATGCCGTGGCCCGTATGCTGCCCGGCGTGCTTTCCGAGGACGTGTGCTTCGAGGAGGAGAGCCATTATGACGGCCTGCTCGAATACCCGCAGTACACCCGCCCGGCCAATTGGCGCGGCCGCGCCGTGCCGGAGGTGCTTTTGAGCGGACACCATGAAAAGATTCGCAAATGGCGGCGCGGAGAATCACTGAAAATCACCCGTAAAATGCGGCCGGATCTCTTTCAGAAGGTGCAGCTGACCAAGGAAGACCGGCGGCTGCTGGAGGAGAAATGACATCGGTTTGTCGGTTTGCAGGCCGCTGTGGGGTATAAAGCAACGAAATGTTTTCAACAAACAGAGCAAAGTGCACAAAGGGGTCCATCCAAAAAAGCGGGGCCAAAGGGCATGTATCCAAAAATCGGCCCATCTGCTTGACGAGTTGACAAATTATGCTATAATAGTACGCAAGGAAGTTCTACAACTTCGCTTTTTTGTTACGGGAAGTCCAGAATATCACTGAGTATTACAGGAGAGTGAATCACATGTGTGTTAAGAAAGTTATGGTGCAGAATCAGGTAGGTCTCCACGCAAGACCGGCTACATTCTTCATTCAGAAGGCAAACGAGTTCAAGTCCTCCATTTGGGTGGAGAAGGAAGAGCGCCGCGTCAATGCGAAGAGCCTTCTCGGTGTTCTGTCCCTCGGCATCGTGGGCGGCACCCAGATCGACATCATTGCTGACGGTTCCGACGAGCAGGAAGCTGTTGACAGCCTGGTAGCTCTCGTAGAGTCCGGTTTTGCTGAATAATTGATTGTCCAGATGACGCCTATCGGAACACTCCGGTAGGCGTTTCTTTTTCCGAAGCGGCAGGGAGGTGCCTTATGGTCTTTTTGACGGAAGAGAAAAAACAGCATATCCGTGAACTGCGGCAGAAAGCCATGAAGCTGCCGCTGCACCCCGGTGTGTACATCATGCACGATAAGGATGACACTATCATCTACATCGGCAAGGCCAAGGCGCTCAAAAACCGCGTCAGCCAGTATTTCGGGTCCGATAAAAACCACGATGAAAAGGTGCGCCGCATGGTGTCGAACGTGGAGTACTTCGAGTACATCCTCACCGACAGCGAATTTGAGGCGCTGGTGCTGGAAAGCAGCCTCATCAAGCAGCATCAGCCGAAGTACAACATCCTTTTGAAGGATGACAAGGGCTACAGCTACATCAAGGTGACCGGCGGCGCATGGCCACGCATCTCGGAGACGAAGCAGGTGCTCGACGACGGTGCCAAATACATCGGCCCGTATCTTTCTGCATGGACCATCAAGGACACCGTGGAGGAAGCCCGGAAGATTTTCCGCCTGCCGGACTGCAGCCGCAAATTCCCGCAGGACATCGGCAAGGGCCGTCCGTGCCTCAATTACTACATCAAGCAGTGCTGTGCGCCCTGCCGCGGGCGTGTCAGCGAGGCGGAGTATCAGGAAGCCGTGCAGGAAGCGCTGGATTTCATCCGCGGCGGCACGAGCGATTCCGTCCGCACCCTCACCGAAAAGATGAATGAAGCCGCAGAAAACCTCGATTTTGAGCTGGCGGCGCGTATACGTGACCGCATCGCGGCCATAAATAAACTGAAGGAACGGCAGAAAGTGGTGGCCAGCCGTGTGCCGGAGCAGGATGTTCTGGCGTTGGTGCTGGGCAACGACAAGGTGAGTGTGCAGGTGTTCCGCTTTGCGGGCGGACGGCTCTATGACCGCGAATCCTTCATCCTGAATGCCGAGAGCGAACCGGAGCAGATCCGCAGCGAGTTCCTCACGCAGTATTATGCCATCCGTGACAAGATCCCGCCGGTGGTCACGCTGGACGGCCCGGTGAACGACGGCGAAGTGATCGCCGAGTGGCTCAGCCACAAGGCGGGCCGGAAAGTGAAGCTGCATATCCCGCAGAAGGGCGACCAGAAGCAGCTCATCGAGATGTGCCGCACCAACGCGGCGGAGGCGCTGGCGCAGGCCACGGGCCGCACAACGGGCCGCGAGACCTCCGCGCTGGACGAGCTGCGGCAGCTTCTGAATCTGTCGAAAACGCCGGAATATATCGAATCGTATGATATTTCCAATCTGGCCGGCGGCGAGAACGTGGCGGGTATGGTTGTGTTCGAAAACGGCCGTCCGCTGAAAAGCGCCTACCGCAAGTTCAAGATCCAGTCCGTGGTGGGGCAGGACGACTACGGCAGTATGCGCGAGGTTTTGTACCGTCGGTTTACCGAATATAAAAACGCCGAAACGGCAGAGGGCTTCGGCCGCCTGCCGGACCTTATCCTGCTGGACGGCGGCAAGGGCCACGTGGCGGCCATCCGCCCGCTGCTTCAGGAGATGGGCATCGACGTCCCCGTGTACGGCATGGTGAAGGACGATAAGCACCGCACGCGGGCCATCACGGAGGAGGGCGCGGAGATCGCCATCAACTCGAACCGCGCCGCGTTTACGCTGGTGTCCACCATTCAGGACGAGGTGCACCGCTATGCGATCGGTTTCCACCGGCAGCAGCGGAAAAAGGCCTCGGTTTCCACCACGCTGACTTCCATCCCGGGCATCGGCGAGACCCGTGCCCGCGCGCTGCTCAAGCACTTCCGCACCGTGCGTGCGGTGAGCGAAGCCACCCGCGCCATGCTGGAGGAGACCCCCGGCATGAATGCACCGGCTGCCCGGGCCGTATACGCGTATTTTCACCCGGAAGCCGTGGAAAATGACGAATAATTGCAGGGATTTGTGTTCGATTTCCCTGTTTTTACCCGTGAAAAACGGTTGACATATTCCCGGAATAATGGAATAATATATACTGTCGAATTGTGTAGGAAAGGGGTGTTCTGCCATGCGCATCATCACAGGCTCCCGCAGGGGCAAAAAGCTGAAGACGCTCGAGGGCAATGCGGTGCGGCCCACGCCGGATCACATCAAGGAATCTCTTTTTAACATTCTGCAGTTCGATATTGAAGGCAGAACGTTTCTGGACCTGTTTGCCGGTTCCGGCCAGATCGGTCTGGAGGCACTGAGCCGCGGCGCGGACCACGCGGTGTTTGTGGACAGCGCCAGAGCCTCCTGCGCGGTGGTACAGGACAATATCCGAACCACGGATTTTGCGGCGCAGGCCAAAGTGGTTCAGGCCGATTACGCATCCTTCCTGCTGCGGAACACGGAAGTGTTTGACATTGCATTTCTGGATCCGCCGTACCGCACCGGTACGCTGGAAAAGGCGCTTTTGGCCGTTGCGGAGCATATGCGGCAGGGCGGCGTGATCATCTGTGAGCATCCCACGGACGAGGCTATCCCCGATCGGGCGGGTGCGTTCGTTCGTGTGAAAGATTACCGTTACGGTAAAATTCTGCTTACCGCTTATCGCCACGAAAGTTTGGTGTAAGCGGCCCGCAAAGAGGGCGTAGAACATGAAAATCGGTATTTGTCCGGGCAGCTTTGACCCGGTTACGCTGGGGCATATGGATATCATCACCCGTGCGTGTAAAATTTTTGATAAGGTGATCGTTGCGGTGCCGGTCAACCCGGACAAGCGTGCCAGCTTTACGGTGGAGGAGCGCATGGAAATGCTGCGCATGGCCACAGCGGGCATGAATGTGGAGGTGGACGGCGTGAGCGGTCTGCTGGCGGATTACGCCAGAGAGAAGAACGCGACGGCCATTGTGAAGGGACTTCGCGCAATGACGGACTTCGAATACGAATTCCAGATGGCGCTGACCAATAAAAAACTCAACCCGGAGGTGGAGACCATGTTCCTGCCCACAAGCATGGAAAATATGTTCCTCAGCTCCAGTATGGTGAAGCAGATCGCCGGTTTTGGCGGGGATATCTCGCACTTTGTACCCGAATGTCTGCTGGACAGAATCAACGAAAGATTATGCCGTACGGTGAACGAATGAGCCGCGGCTGAAATAAGAAAGGAATGGAACCCATGAGCACAAATCAGGCAGCTGTAGAAGATTTGATCGATGAATTGTATGACGTCCTTGAAAAAGGCTGGACGCTTCCGCTTTCCGGCGGTAAATCCTTTGTAGACGTAGATGAGGCCAAGCAGATCCTGGATGAGATCCGCGAAGCCATCCCGGCAGAGGTCCGCAAGGCAAAGGCCATCGTGGCAGACCGTGCACAGATCCTCAGCGAGGCACAGCGCGAGGCGGAGACCATCGTGCGCGTAGCCGAGGACAAGGCCAAGACCCTCGTCAATCAGGAGGAGATCGTGCGTCAGGCACAGGCCAAGGCCAACGACATCATGGCACAGTCTCAGGCAAAGTTCCGCGAGATGCGCAATGCTTCCAATGCCTATGTGGACGACCTCATGCGCCGTTCCGACGATGCTCTGGCCACCGCACTGGCTGAGCTGAGAAAGACCCGCCAGTCCATTCAGGCTGCCCAGCAGAATCACCAGCAGTAAACCGTACAGCGGAGCTTCGGCTCCGCTGTTTTTTGTTTCGGGGAAGGGGATCCGACTTTGTAACCTTTTGCGGGAGGGTAAAAGGATTCCGCACATCGACAGATCTGGGAAAATATAGAAAAATCCCCGTTCTTTTCACCAAATTATCCTGTAAACTTTTCGTAAATATTTTAATCATTTTGTAACCAAAACCTTGACTGCCTCCCATATCTTGTGTATACTATTAGAGGACATACAGCATGGTTTTTCTTTCGGACCGCCGGTTTTTGGAATGCTCTGCAGGAAAACAAAAGGCCCGGCCGGAATGTAATTTTAGGTTGATTTTACAGCCCAAATAGCGTATAATAAGCTGTGTATGTCCATGGTTGACGGGCTGGGACGAAACAGAGATATTCGCCCGGTACAGCACCGTATCCCAAAGATCGGTGCAGAATGAGAAGAGAAACGAGTGCGGCGGGCAGGACCGCGTTACAGATTTGATATGCAGGAAATCCAGTTTCATCACAAGCCGGTTCTGTTTGAAGAGACGATCGATTCTTTGAACATCAACCCGGAAGGTACATATATTGACGGCACAGCCGGCGGCGGCGGACATTCCAGTGCGATCCTGGAACGCCTCACCACCGGAACCCTCTTGTCCATCGATCAGGATCCGGACGCCATTGCCACGGTGACAAAACGTCTGGCGAAATACCCGGGTTCCGTGATCGCGCAGGGCAATTTCTCGGAAATGACCCGTCTGGCGGCGGAAAAAGGCATCACCGAAGTGGACGGTGTGCTGCTGGATATCGGCGTTTCGTCCTATCAGCTGGATGCGGCGGAGCGCGGCTTTTCCTACCATGCCGATGCCCCGCTCGATATGCGCATGAGCAAGAGCGGTACCTCGGCGGCCGACCTTGTGAATACGCTGTCCTGGCAGCAGCTGGCGGAGATCATCAGCCGCTACGGCGAGGACAAAAGCGCGGCCCGCATTGCGAAGGGCATTGTGGCAGCCCGCGAACAGAAACCCATTGAGACCACTTTGGAGCTGGCGGACATCATCCGCGAGAGCGTGCCCGCAGCGGTGCGCCGTGCGGAGGGTCACCCGGCCAGAAGAACCTTTCAGGCGCTGCGCATTGCCGTAAACGGCGAGCTCGATGCTCTGCGCGCCGGTCTGGAAGCGGCGTTTTCCATGCTGAAGCCCGGCGGACGGCTTTCCGTGATCACCTTCCACTCGCTGGAAGACCGCATCGTCAAGCAGCAGATGAATGCCTGGTGCACCGGATGCACCTGCCCCAAGGATTTTCCGGTCTGCGTCTGCGGAAAAAAGCCGCAGGGCAGATTGATCTACAAGAAGGGCCTTGCGCCCAGCGAGGCAGAGCTGCAGGACAACCCCCGTGCCCGCAGTGCACGTCTGCGTGTCATCGAAAAAGCAGCCTATATCGAGATATAGTTTGGATAAAAAGAAAAGTAAAAGGTAAAGAAATTGAGAAAAGGAGGAAACGGGAATGGCTTACAGCAATACGTCCAGTGCGTATGATTTCAGCGCGTTTGAAGAAAGACCGGTACGCGCCTCTGCAGTAGAAAAAGAAGCCCCCGTGCGGAATGCGCAGCCCAAGAAAAAGGCGAACGTCATTCAGCTGAACGAACAGCAGCTGCGCCGCAGTCATCGTCATAATGCGCATATGGCCAAGGCTCTGATGAGCCTGTGTGCCGTTTTGGTCGTGGTGGGTGCCATCGGTGCCGTCGTTATGAATCAGGTGCAGCTCACCGAGCTGACAGATCAGATCAACACAGCCAACAAGAGTCTGATGGAGCAGAAGAGTATTTCCGTTCAGCTGGAAATGCAGGCTGCATCCCAGATGGATACCGACGCGGTGGAAGTCTATGCCAGAGAGCGGTTGGGCATGGAGAAGGTTGCGCCGGCGCAGACCACCTATATCAATCTGGCACAGGATGATGCCGGTGTGGTTCTGCAGAATAACGAACAGCCGGGTTTGCTGAGGGAATTCTGGAATTCGTTCCGGGCGCTCTTCTCATAATCGGGCAGAGACAAGAATAGAAATGAGTCATGCGGATACCGGAAGCGGGAGACTTTTTGGAAGAGGAGAGTTGAGAGTAGATCTTGACTCTCATTTTTCGGTATACGGGCAACTTTTGTTTTGGTACAGAAAGGAAGGGATGGCGGATGGCCAGGTCCTATAATTCCAATATGTGGCGAAAGACCATCATCCTTACAACGGCGATGATTGTGATCGGTTTCGGCCTGATTATCGGCAATCTGGTGCGCTGGCAGCTGGTGCGCGGCGAGGAGCTTCGCTCCAAGGCCATTGACCAGAGCCTGCGGTCCACCGAGCTGACCCCCATGCGCGGCACCGTCTATGACGTGACCGGCAAGAAGGTTTTGGCGCAGAGCGCAAGTGTGTGGACGGTGGTTCTCGAACCCAACTACATCAAGGACGGCGACGAAGTGAAGATCGCCTCCGGTCTGGCCAGAATTCTGGATCTCGACTACGAGGAAGTTCTGGAAAAGACCCACAGAAACAGCTATTTCGTGTATGTGAAGCGCAAAGTGGAAACGGAAGTGCGCGATGAGATCGAAGCCATGCTGAAGGACCAGGGCGTCAAGCGCGGCGTGGAGTATCTGGAAGACTATAAGCGGTATTACCCCTACGGCACAACGGCCTCCACGGTGCTCGGTTTTACCGGTACCGATAATCAGGGCCTGGCGGGCGTGGAGACACAGTACGAGGATGAACTTTCCGGTACGACGGGCCGTCTGGTCAGCGCCAGAAACGCCGTCGGCAAGGATATGCCGTTCCAGTACGACCAGTACATTGAGGCGGCGGACGGATACGACCTCGTGCTCACCATCGACGAAACGGTGCAGAGCATCGTGGAAAAGCATCTGGAAGTCGGATGCGAAGCCTACGGCGCACTTGAAGGCGGCACGGCCATCGTGATGGACGTGAACACCGGCGCCATCATAGCGCTTTCCACCAAGGGAGACTATAACCCCAACGATCCGTTCTCCATTTCGGAGGCGGCAGAAGCGGCCATCCCGGGCCTTGTGCAGGCGGAGATCGAACGGCTTCTGGTGGAAGAGCAGAAGGCAATGAACAGCCTCAAGCGCCGGCTGGAGACCGCCGATACGGAGGAAGAACGGGCCGAGGCGGAAAAGGCGATCGCGGAATTTGACGTGATCACGGCTGAGGATCTTCTGGAGTTGAACGAATCGCTGTACAACAAGTATTTCACAGAAGCGCAGAACCGGCAGTGGAGAAACAAGGCGGTCAGTGATACATACTACCCCGGCTCCGTTTTCAAGATGGTCACGGCGGCCATGGCGCTGGAAGAAGGCGTGGTAACCGAAAATTCCACATATACCTGCGAGGGCTTCTGGGACTTCCACCTGCCGGATGTAAAGCCCATCAACTGCTGGAAGCACGCGCCCGGACACGGTCTGGAAACGCTGGTGGACGGCGTGTGCAACTCCTGCAACCCGTATATGATCTGGCTGGGCCAGAAACTGGGACGAAACACATTCTATAATTATTTTGATGCCTTCGGTCTGACGGAGAAGACCGGTATAGACCTGCCCGGCGAATCCGGCAGCCTGTATTACACCGTCGACGAGCTGAACGTCACGGAGCTCGCGACGGAATCCTTCGGTCAGAACTTCGCCATTACGCCCATTCAGATGTGCACCGCGATGTGCGCGGTGGCCAACGGCGGCTATCTGGTGCAGCCCCATGTCGTGGACCGTATGCTGGACAGTGAAGGCAACATTGTGCAGAAAACAGATACAACATACAAGCGGCAGGTTATTTCCGAGGATGTCTCGGAGCGTGTGACAAAGATCCTGCTGCGCAATGCTACAAGCGAAAGCGGTAAGAACGGCTATGTGCCGGGCTTCCGTATTGCCGGCAAGACCGGTACATCCGAAAAGATCGCCCAGTATGTGCAGGACCTGGCGCAGGGCCTTGATCCTGACATGCAGTACATTGTATCCTACGGCGGCTATGCGCCGGCCGATGATCCGAAGTATGCGCTCCTCGTCTTCTTCGACGAACCGCAAATCGGCACGCCGTCCGGCGGTGCGCAGGCAGGCCCCATATTTGCGGCGATTATGGAGGAGATCCTCCCGTATCTCGGCGTAGACCCGCAGTACACGGAAGCCGAATATGAAAACCTCGCTGCGGTAACACCCAATGTGGTCAACCGCACCGTGAATGATGCACAGGCAATCCTCAGAGAGGCCGGCTTCGGCAGCTTCCTCGCTGAATATACCGGCAACGATGCCGGCAACCGGATCGTGTACGCACAGGTGCCGTCGCCCGGCTCGCCCATCCCGAAGGACGGCTTCGTGGCCCTCTATCTGAAAGAACCTGATACCACCAAGTACGTGAAAGTGCCGAAGTTTACGGGATACACACTGGCAGACTGTCGGTATTATGCGGATTTGGCCGATGTGCAGATCGTGCTGTATGGCGGCGGACGCGAGGGTTACGCACAGACACAGAGTATAGAAGCGGGTACCATGGTGAAACGCGGTACGGTTATCAAAGTTTCCTTTATCACTTCGGAGGGCGTGGAAACGGCCCCGACCGACTAAAGGAACCGATTTGGAAACGAACAGAAAGGACAACGGATATGGAAATTGCATTGTATTGCGCAGCAATCCTTGTGGCTGCAGTCATTACCGGTCTGCTTGGCAAAAGCATGATCCCGTTTCTGCATAAACTGAAATTCGGTCAGACCATCCGCGAGGAAGGCCCGACCTGGCACGCCAAAAAGCAGGGTACCCCCACCATGGGCGGCCTGATGTTCATGATCGGATCGATGGCCGCGGCCGTGATCTGCATCGCCTTCCTCTGGATGCACGGCGGTGCGGAAACACAGCTGATGGTGGTCAAGGTGGTCGGCGGCGCGCTGATGGCGCTCGGCTTTGGTCTGATCGGCTTTCTGGACGATTACATCAGCATCAAGAAACACCGCAACCTGGGTCTGACCGAGATCCAAAAGCTCGTTCTGCAGTTTGCCATTGCGGGTGCCTATCTGGCTTCCGTCGCACTGGCCGGCGGCACGACTGAGACGATCATCCCCTTTGTGGGCACGGTGGATCTCGGTGTGTTCTACTATATCCTTGCAGCGATCCTCCTCGTGGGCATGGTCAATGCCGTCAACTTCACCGACGGTCTGGACGGCCTGAACAGCTCCGTCACGCTGGTGGTGTGCCTTGCGTTCTCCGTGATCGCGATGATGCTGGAAATGAAGGGACTGTCCATTCTGGCGGCTGCTATGGTGGGCTCGCTGATCGGCTTCCTGTTCTGGAATGCCAACCCGGCCAAGGTGTTCATGGGTGACACCGGCTCCCTGTTCCTTGGCGGCTTCGTCTGCGCGCTGGCGTTCGGCGTCAATATGCCGATTCTGCTCGTGCTGATGGGCATCATCTATATCGCGGAGATCCTCTCCGTGGTGCTGCAGGTCACCTATTTCAAGCTGACCCACGGCAAGCGTATTTTCAAAATGGCACCCATTCACCATCACTATGAGATGTGCGGCTGGAGCGAGAATAAGGTCGTGCTCGTGTTCAGCGGCGTTACGCTGTTTGCCTGCCTGATCGCGGCAGTTCTGGTGCATTTTGGTGTTTGATCCGATTAACACAGCCAATTTTGGCTTATACTATTCCAAAAAGGAGGTTGCATAACGATGGCTGTACCACAAAGAACAACCACACGCGGCTTGCACCGTGTACCGGCAGATGAAGCCGCGTCCGCCAGAGGACGGCGAGTGCTGCGCCGCGAAAGGATCCGATTTCGTTTCTTTACACTGGGTCTGGGTCTGGATATGCCCATGCTCTTCATCATTCTGACGCTGATGGCGTTCGGTCTCGTTATGCTGTTCTCGGCCAGCTACGCCAGCGCCTACTACGGCAAATGGAACGACAGCTATCATTTTGTGCTCCGTCAGAGTATTTTTGCCGTGATGGGTCTGGTCATCATGCTGCTGGTTTCCACGGTCGACTATCATCAGCTGCACAATTTCAACATTTTGATTTTCGCTATTTCGGTGGCACTGCTGCTGATGGTGCTGGTTTTCCGGGGAACCTCGATTGCTCCGGTCAAAGGCGGTGCGAACCGTTGGATCAACATTGCCGGTCTGGAATTCCAGCCCTCAGAAATCGCAAAATTTGCGCTTATCCTCATGTTTGCGCATCTGATAGCGGTCACCGGTGAACGCATGACGACGTTCAAGGACGGGTTTTTGCCGTTCATGGGCATTCTGGGTGGTGTCGCCGGCCTGATCATTCTGGAAAAGCACGTTTCCGCTACGATCATCATTTGTCTCATCGCATTTCTGATGATGTTCATCGGCGGCACGAAGGTGCGTTACTTTGCGGCCGTGGGTACGGTCGGCGCGGTGGCACTGGCGTGTCTTCTGATGTTCTCCGATAAATTCGCCTACGCATTAAACCGCGTCAAGGGCTGGCTGGACCCGTTCAATCCGCCGGAAGGCGTGGATACCTGGCAGACCCGGCAGTCCCTGTACGCCATCGGTTCGGGTCGTCTTCTTGGCGTGGGCATTGGGCAGTCCCGGCAGAAATACCTGTATCTGCCCGAACCGCAGAACGACTTCGTGTTCGCGGTCATCTGTGAAGAATTGGGTTTCATCGGCGCCCTGCTGGTGATCCTGCTGTTCGCGCTGTTCATCTGGCGCGGCATCTATATTTCGCTGCACGCCAGAGACCGTTTCGGCATGATGCTCGGTCTGGGCATCACGTACCAGTTCGGTCTGCAGGCCATTTTGAACATCTGCGTGGTGACGAATACAATTCCGAACACCGGTATCAGTCTGCCGTTCTTCAGTTACGGCGGCACGGCGCTGGTGATGCTTCTGGCGGAGATGGGCGTTCTGCTGTCCATATCGCGCCACTCTCTGATCGACAAAACCTGACGGGGATTCCCGCAGAAGCGCGGCTTTGGGCCGCAGGAAATGAAAGGGGTATATTCATGCGTGTATTATTCTCCGGCGGCGGTACCGCGGGACACATCAACCCGGCACTGGCCATGGCCGGTTACTTCTGTGAGCAGGATCCGGATACGCAGGTGCTCTATGTGGGCAACAAGGGCGGCATGGAGGAGCGTCTCGTGCCGAAGGCCGGCTACGCGTTCCGTTCCATCCGCATCTCCGGTTTCCAGAGAAAGCTTTCTCTCGAAAACATCAAGCGCAATCTGCAGACGGTGGTCCGTGTGTTCACCGCATCAGCAGAGGCGAAGAAGATCATTAAGGAATTCAAGCCCGATATCTGCATCGGTACGGGCGGTTATGTCTGCGGCCCGGTCATCCGCGCGGCGCAGAAGCTCGGCATTCCGACGGCGGTGCATGAGGCCAACGCCTACCCGGGCATGACCATCAAGATGCTCGCGGGCAAAGCCGACAGCGTGATGCTGGCGGTGGAAGACGCGAAGCAGTACCTTGAGCGCAAGGACAACTGCGAGTTCACCGGCAACCCGGTACGCCTCACCGTGCTGGGCGCGGAACGAGAAGCTAGCCGCAAGGCACTCGGTCTGGATGAGCGTCCGCTGGTGCTGTCCTTCGGCGGCAGCCTCGGTGCGGAAGCCATCAACAACGCCGCGGCCTATATGCTGGGCCAGAGCGCCAAGGAAAAGAAATTCCAGCACATCCACGGCTACGGCCGCCACGACGAGCATTTCCTCGACAATGTCCGGGCAGCCGGCGTGGTGGAGGCGGAAAATCCGCAGATCCGTACGCTGGAGTACATTGACAATATGCCGGAGTGTCTGGCCGCTGCCGATCTGGTCATTGCCCGCTGCGGCGCCATTACACTCACCGAGATCGAAGCCACGGGCAAATGCTCCGTGCTGATCCCGTCCCCCAACGTGGCGGAGAACCATCAGTTCCACAACGCCATGGCGCTTGTGAACCGCGATGCCGCGGTGCTGATCGAGGAAAAAGATCTCTCCGGCGAAAAGCTGTGGGAGACCGTGAATGAGATCCTGTCCACCCCGGGCCGCGCGGAGGCCATCGGCCGCAACGCGAAAGCCATGGCGGTCCTCGATGCCAACGAGCGGATCTATCGCATCGTCAAGCGCATTCTGAAGGAGAAGGGCAAAGCGTAAAACCGAACCAACCGCGCCAAAATGCATACTATGACCGTATCTGAATGATGCGAGGTGTGTGTATGGCGTCTATGGATACGGGCAGACCGGAAACGATTGTGACCCGCGGCGGATATCCGCTGCACGGCGAGCTTACCGTGCAGGGAGCCAAAAACAGCACGCTGCCCTTACTGGCGGCGGCGCTCCTCTGCCGGGGCGAAACGGTGCTGCACAACTGTCCGCAGCTTTCCGATGTGGATGCTGCGGTGCGGATCTTGCGGCGGTTGGGATGCCGGTGCGTGCGGCGGGGGAACACCCTGTCCGTTTGTGCCGACACGATGTGCCGCTGCGATATTCCCCATGCGATGATGCGGGAGATGCGCTCATCGATCGTGTTTCTCGGTGCGATCCTGGCACGTGCCGGGGAAGCGGTGCTGTCGTTTCCCGGCGGGTGCGAGCTGGGCCCGAGACCCATCGATCTGCATCTTTCCGCCCTGCGCCGATTGGGCGCGGAGATCCGGGAAGAGCACGGCTGCCTGTTCTGCACGGCGCCGAAGGGGCTGCGCGGCAGCCATGTGGCGCTGGCGTTTCCCAGCGTGGGCGCCACGGAGAATCTCATTCTGGCGGCGGCCACGGCGGAGGGCACCACGATCCTCACCAATGCCGCGCGTGAGCCGGAGATCGAAGATCTGGCCGGATATCTGAATCAGTGCGGCGCGCGGATCCGCGGTGCGGGCGAAAGCTGCGTGATCATCGAAGGTTTGCCCACCCTGACCGGCACCGAATATACCGTCATGCCGGACCGCATTGCGGCGGCCACCTACATGGCGGCGGCAGCGGTGACCGGCGGAACGATCCTGCTGAAAAACGTAAACAGCAGCCATTTGCTGCCGGTGCTTTCCGCTTTTGAGGAAACCGGCTGCTCACTGCTGCAGTCCGGCACGGAGTTATTTCTCCGCGCGCCGGAACGTCTGCTTCCGGTGCGCCATGTGCGCACGATGCCCTACCCCGGCTTCCCGACGGATGCACAGGCACCTGTGATGGTGATGGCGGCTGTGGGAAACGGTACGAGCATTTTTGTGGAGAATATTTTTGAAAGCCGGTATAAGCATGCCGGCGAACTGAATCGTCTTGGAGCGAAGATCAAGGTGGAGGGCAAGGTGGCCGTCATTGAAGGCGTACCGGCGCTGTCCGGAGCACCGGTCTCCGCGCAGGAGCTTCGCGGCGGGGCGGCACTCGTCACGGCGGGGCTTGCTGCACAGGGCGAAACCCAGATCCTGAACCCGGCATACATCGACCGGGGCTATGAACATCTGGAAGAAAATCTGCGCCGGCTGGGCGCGGAGATTTACAGAATATAATCCGAAAAGAAAGGAGGATATCCCATGTCCGACGAAAGAAATGACCGGCTGCCCGAAGAGGAGCTTGAGCCGGAAGAAGAGGAAACCGGCATAAGCCGCCGTAAGCGCAAAAAGAGACTGATGCTCTTCTACATATCGGCGTTTTCCGCCGTGGTAGTGTGCGCCGTGCTGCTGTGCGTGTTCGTGTTTTTCCGCGTGGATACCGTAACCGTGATCGGCGGAAACAGCTACCGGCAGGAAGATATCCTCTCGATATGTAACATTCAGGAGGGCGACAATCTGGTCCTGCTTGCCACCAGGGAGCGGGAGGCGGAGTTGGAGCATCGGTTCCCCTATATAGAAGAGGTACGGATCCGGCGCAGGCTGCCTTCCACCGTGGAGGTGCACATCAAGGAGGCGGTCACCTCGTATTCCGTGGAGTCCGCGTCCGGCAAGTATCTGTATGTCAGCAGTGCGGGCAAGGTACTGGAGTTCGCATCCATGCCCTATGCCGGTACTGCCGTGATCCGCGGTACGACGCCGACGGCGAAGGAGCCCAGCGAGATCATCGACTTTGAAGAAGAAGAAGCCGCCCTGGTGTTTGAAGCGATCACCGCGCAGCTGCGCGAGAAGGACGTTGCGGGCATTACGGACGTCGACATGACGAACCGCTACGATGTGACGATGACCTACGACAGCCGCATCCTGTTCCGCTTCGGCAATACGAACAGTATGCGATACAAAATGGCGTTCGGCCTGGAAATGCTGGACCGTCTTCTGGAAGAAGGGGCCATCACCGACGAGACCTTTGCGCAGATCGACCTGACCATGGTGCCCGATAAGCAGAAGGCCGTGTACAAGGAAGTGATCCCGGGTGAGGAAGAGACTTCCCGTCCGCAAAATTCCGCTGCAGCGGGCCGTGTGCCGAGCGGCGGCTGATCTTTTCGGCGCTGAAGCCGGCAGGGTTTGCCTGTAAAGCTCAAAATCCGGGTGTAAAGTAAAAATATTTGCATGAGCCCGTATTTTTTGCGAGAATCGTATTGCATTTTAACAGGAAAAGTGATAAATTATAGAATATAAGCCATAGATCTCTTGCAGAAGTCTGCTTGACTTGTAAAGCAAAACTACTTTACACCCGGGAGAAGCGAAGGTTTTTCGCAGCAGAACGGGTCCGGCGGCAGACGGACGATGCAGATACAAGGATAGAAGCGGTCAGTTTTGGCCGGAGACAAAATCAAGGAGGAAACAGAATATGCCTTTTGAAATTGATAACATGCTGGATGAATCCCCCCAGACCATTAAAGTTGTCGGTGTTGGCGGCGGCGGCGGAAACGCCGTAAACCGCATGGCAGTTGCCGGTGTACAGCACGTGGAGCTGGTCTGCATGAATACAGACCGTCAGGCACTGTCCCGTTCCCAGGCCAAGACCCGTGTACAGATCGGTGAGAAGAACACCCAGGGCAGAGGCGCAGGCTCTAAGCCGGAGATCGGTGCCAAGGCTGCTGAGGAGAGCCGCGAGCTGATCGCCGCTACTCTGAAGGGTGCAGATATGGTATTTGTTACCGCCGGTATGGGCGGCGGCACCGGTACAGGTGCAGCGCCCATCGTTGCAGAGGTTGCCAAGGATATGGGCGCTCTGACCGTTGGTATCGTTACAAAGCCCTTCGCATTTGAGGGCAAGCGCCGCATGGAGCAGGCCGAAAAGGGTATTGCCGAGCTGCGCAAGCATGTCGACTCTCTGGTCGTCATCCCGAACGAAAGACTGAAGCTCGTCAGCGAGCAGCGCATCACCCTCGCAAACGCATTCAGCGTGGCTGACGATGTGCTCCGTCAGGGAGTGCAGAGCATTTCCGACCTCATCCAGATCCCGGGTATCGTTAATCTGGACTTTGAGGACGTGAAGTCCGTTATGCAGGATGCCGGCTACGCACACATGGGCGTTGGCCGTGCTTCCGGTAAGGACAAGGCAGAGCAGGCCGCCATCGCAGCCATCTCCAGCCCGCTCCTCGAGACCGCTATTGCCGGCGCAAAGGGCGTCATTATCAACATCAAGTCCTCTCCGGACATCGCTCTGGACGAGATCGATATCGCTTCCCAGCTCGTCACCGAGCGCGCAAGCGAGGATGCAAACATCATCTGGGGTGCTGCATTTGACGAGTCCATGGACGATGAGATGATGGTCACCGTTATCGCTACCGGTTTTGAAGGCATGAACGGCGAAGGCGCACCGAAGGCTGCTCCGGCCATCAGCGACGCCGACCTGTTCGGCGGTGCTGCAGTGCAGGCTCCGGTCATGGATCCGTCTGCAAGAGCAACCGTGAACCCGAACATCGTGGACGATGATGATACATTCTCCGATATCATGTCCATCTTCAACAGAAAGTAATTTGCGTCTTGAAACAGGGTATCGGCTTCGATACCCTGTCTTGATATCTGAAACAAAGGGAAGGAAGTTTGTATTATGAGTCTGATCAAAGGCATTCATCATGTCGCCGTTAAACCCCGCAAGTCCCAGTACGAGGCGGTTATGAAGTTCTACACGGAGCTTCTGGAGCTTTCCGTGGAGTGCACCTGGGGCGATCCGGCCTATCCCTGCGCCATGATCTCCACCGGCGACGGCAGCCGCATTGAGGTTCTCCCGCAGGAGGAGAGCAATGAGCTCCCGCATGAGGGCAAGGTTGCACACATCGCGCTGGCTACGGACAATGTGGACGAATGCATCCGCCGCGTCAGCGAAGCCGGCTACACGGTGACCATCGAGCCGAAGGATGTTGCGCTGGGCGATCTGCCGGCACGCATCGCCTTCTGCAACGGCGCCGGCGGCGAAATCGTGGAGTTCTTCTGCGTAAAGTAATGTTTTGAATCCGGGATCTGCAGAGCCTGCTTTGGCGGGCTCTGCTGTTTTCTCTCCCGGAAGAGGTGATTTTATGACGAAACTGATTCTGCGCCTGTTTGTCCGCAACGCGCACCGCACAGAGGACCCGAAGGTCCGCGCCGACTGCGGCAAGGTGGCCGGGCTGGTGGGTATCGTGACGAACCTTTTGCTGTTCGGCGCAAAGATGCTCATCGGTACGCTGTTTCACAGTGTGTCCATCACGGCGGACGCCATCAACAACCTGACGGATTCCGGCTCGGCCATCATCACGATGGTCGGCTTCAAGCTGGCCGAAAAACCGGCGGACGAGAAGCACCCGTTCGGCCATGCGCGCATTGAATATCTGACCGGCGTGATCATTTCCTTTATCGTCCTGTTTTTGGGCCTGGAAATGGGCATGTCGTCCATCGAGAAAATTCTCCATCCGGCGGAAAATACCCTGACAACCGCCGCGCTTTTGGTGTTGGTGCTTTCCGTTCTGGTGAAGCTGTGGCAGTGTCTGTTCTACCGCAAGGTGGGCCGGATGATCCGCTCCGAGACGCTGGAGGCCACCTCCAAGGACAGCCGCAACGACGTGATCTCCACCGCGGTGGTCCTCGTGGGCGCGGCCATCTCCATGTTCACGGGTATCCATCTGGACGGCTGGTTGGGTATGGCGGTCGCTGTGATGATCATCGTTTCCGGTGTGCAGCTCATTCTGGATACAGCGGACCCGCTTCTGGGGCAGGCCCCGGACAAAGAGCTGGTGGATGCCATCCGTGCGAAGATCCTGTCCTATGACGGAATCCTCGCCATGCACGATCTGGCTGTGCACAGCTACGGTGCCGGGCGCTGCTTTGCTTCCGTGCACTGCGAGGTGGATGCCCACCGCGATGCACTGGAAAGCCACGATTTGATCGACAACATCGAGCGGGATTTCAAAAAGGAGATGCAGATCCAGCTCGTGATCCATATGGACCCGGTCGTGCTGAATGATCCGCGCGCCAATGCGCTGAAGGCGCAGGTGCAGGAACGCTGCCATGCGCTGTACCCGGAAGTCACCCTGCACGATTTCCGCGTGGTTTGGGGCGTGACGCACTCGAATGTGGTGTTTGATCTGGCGGTGCCGTTCTCCGTGGATGACGCAGACGCTGCCGTGCGCGTGAAGGTCACGGAAGCCGTGGAAGCGCTGAATCCCACGTATCGTGCGGTGATCACCATAGACCGCGGTTAAATTAAAATCCGGGCTTGACTTGAACCTTACTACAGGGTTTATACTGGAAACAGAAACTGTGAGGAGGATGCAATATGCGATACAGAGAACTTGGAAATACCGGCCTGATGGTCAGTGAGATCGGCCTCGGCGGCGAGTGGCTGGAACGCCACAATACGGAAGAAGTGAAAGCGGTCATCGATCGCTGCGCTGAATTTGGCATCAATATTCTGGATTGCTGGATGAGTGAACCGAATGTGCGCTCGAATATCGGTCTGGCGATTGAAGGCCGGCGCGAGCAGTGGATCATTCAGGGCCATATCGGCTCCACATGGCAGAACGGCCAGTATGTACGGTCCCGTGAGATGGAGCAGGTGAAGGCAGCGTTTGAAGACCAGCTGACCCGTTTCAAGACCGACTATATCGACCTCGGCATGATCCACTACGTGGACGAAGCGGCGGATTTTGAAGCCATCATGTACGGTCCGTTCATTGAATATGTCCGCGAACTGAAGGCGGCGGGAAAGATCCGTCATATCGGCATCAGCACACACAATCCGGCCATCGCCAAACTGGCGGCGGAAAGCGGCGAGATCGAGATGATCCTGTTCTCCGTGAACCCGGCTTTTGATATGCTGCCGGCCTCCGAGAATATCGAAACGCTTTTTGCGGAAAGATACGACGAAAATCTGGGCGGCATCGACCCGGAGCGTACGGAGCTGTATAAGCTCTGCGAACAGAACGGCGTGGGCATTACGGTCATGAAGGGCTATATGGGCGGTCGTCTGTTCAAGGCAGAGGATTCTCCGTTCGGCGTCGCGATGACCCCGGTGCAGTGTCTGCACTATGCGCTGACCCGCCCGGCGGTCGCCAGCGTGATGGTCGGTTTCAATTCCCCGGAGCACGTGGATACAGCCGTCGCCTATGAGACCGCCTCCGACGACGCGAAGGACTATGCAAGCGTGCTCGCAAACGCACCGCATCACGCCTATACCGGTCAGTGCACCTATTGCGGCCACTGTGCGCCGTGCCCGGTGGAGATCGACATCGCGATGGTCAATAAGCTGCTCGATCTCGCCAAAATGCAGGAGGAGACCCCGGCATCCCTCCGCGAGCACTACAACGCCCTTTCCGCAAATGCTGCGGACTGCATCGGCTGTGCCAGCTGCGAAGGACGCTGCCCGTTCCACGTCAACGTGGTAGAGCGGATGCAGGAGGCTGCAGAGATCTTTGCGTAAGCGGAAAAGGAAGGGAAGACATCTGTGCGAAATCGGATCACTTGGTTTGTATGTGCCGGTATTTGGTTCCTGGCCGGGTTTTTGGACATTCTGGATCACAGTGCACCGCTGAATATCGGTTTCAAGTTTCTGGCTGCCGTTCTGTTTCTGGGGCTTGCCATCGGGCAGATCTGCTTTGAAAAGCGGCTGGACGGCAAGGGCGAGAAATACATGAATCTCCTTTGCTTCGCCGTATTCGGATTTCTGGTGGTGTACCTGATCATTATTTTGATTCTTACATAAACGCAAAGTAATACACCCCGCAGGCGGTAAAGTACCGTGGCTGCGTCGCGCAGTCGTGCCTGCAGACGCACTTCGCCGCAGCGGGAAATGCGTTTTGCAAACTCGCACGGAAGTGTGCAGTTCATTTTGTACGATTACTATCCATTCAACAAAAAAGCCCGCAGGTGTTATCGCCTGCGGGCTTTGCTGTGTTTGTGTATTACAGATACGGAATGATCTCGGAAAGATCTTTGAAAATAAGATCCGGATTGCCGGGCATGGTGCCGATGTCTTCCACCTTGGATTCACCGCTCAGCACGAGGATAGAGCACGTGGGGCTGTTGTCGGCGAGGGCGATGTCCGTGTACAGGCGGTCGCCGATGATGGCGAGTTCACCTTCCGCATAGCCGGTCATCTTCGCGATGTACGCTCTCGTCAGCGGACTGGGCTTGCCGAAGAACGGGAAAGTTCTGCCGGTGGAGCCTTCAATGAGCATCGCGATGGAGCCGCAGTCCGGGATGAAGCCGGTCTCGGTGGGGCAGTTGTAATCGGGGTTCAGGCCGTAGGTCGGAAGACCGGCGCGGATGAAATCACAGGCCTTTGCGAGGCGGTTGTACTCGAGCGTGGTGTCGAAGCCGACAAGGACCACGTCCGGGTCATCCTCCACAACGTCGATGCCGAAATTCACAAGTTCCCGGCGCAGCAGCGGTGTACCCAGCACAAAGACCTTTGCGCCCGGGTGATGCTCCAGCACATAGTCGGCGGCAACGCCGTTCGAGATCAGCATTTTCTCGCGCGGGATCTCGATGCCCATGCGGGAGAGCTTTTGGAGGTACGTGTCCGTGTCCTTCGAGCTGTTGTTTGTGAAGAAGCAGAATTCCCGGCCGCTCTTTTCCACGGCAGTGAGAAAATCCTTCGTGAAGGGGAACAGGCTGTCCCCAAGGTAGATCGTGCCGTCCATGTCCAGCATGAAGCAGCGTACGTTGTTCAGTTTGGTTTTGATCTCAAGTTCCGTCATATCAATATTCCAGTTCAAAGATTCTGGCGCAGATGGGTGCCGGCAGGTCCACCGTGAGGGTGCCCTTTTCCGCATTCCATGCGCAGTTTGTATTGTGGTTTTCGGGGTAAGCGCACTTCACCTTGACGTCCGTGTTGCCCATCAGGAAATCCACCGGCAGGACACAGCGGCCGTCCGGCGCATTACGGCGCCATACGACGATGTATGCCTTGTGCTCGGTCTTCAGGCCGAGGGAGACCCATGTATCGGTGAAGCGGGAAGTGCCCAGCGGCCAGAACGGCAGGGAGACCTTGATGTCCTGACGGATGGTCTTGTAGTAATCCAGCGCTTCCTTGACGAGGATGAAATCGCTTTCCGGGATCTCTGCCAGATGGCCGGACTGATGGATGCGCTGCAGCAGCGCATTGCACATATTGAATACGGCTTCTTCGCGTCCGCCGCCCTTCATCGGGTAGCTCCAGATGGCGCTCTGCTCCGGGGTGAGGCCGGAAGGCGCATTGGCGGAGATGGAAGCGTAGCGCAGGTAATCGTCCTGGTCGCTTGTGGACTGGATGCTGTGGCGGGAGAGCATGGCGTAGTCGATGCGCTGACCGCCGGAAGAGCAGTTCTCAATGATCAGATCCGGATAACGGGCAAAGACGGAATCCAGCCAAGCGAGGTAGGCACGCTCGTGGCTCAGCAGACCGTCGCCCACGCTGTCGGCGTTGAGCTCGGTGCCGATGCCCGGCTCGATGTTGTAGTCCATCTTGATGTAGCCCACGTGGTAGTCGCGGACGAGGCGGTCGATGACCTCGTTGGCGTGCTCCACAACTTCCGGATTGCGGAAATCGAGCTGCCAGCGGCTGCGGTCGTGGACCTTCTTGCCGTGGCGGGTGAAGAACCAGTCGGGGTGTACACGGGCGGCCTTCGGGCAGCAGATGCCCATGACTTCGATCTCCAGCCACACGCCGGGGATCATGCCCTTACTGCGGATATAGTCCATCACTTCCTCAAGGCCGTTCGGGAAGCGCTCGTAGCTCGGGAGCCACTCGCCCACGTTGTCCCACCAGTAACCGGCGGCGTACCAGCCGGCATCCACGCAGAAGTATTCGCAGCCGGCTTTGTGCGCGGCGTCGATCAGCGGAATTTCCTTGGCGGTGGTGGGGTTGGCCCACAGGCAGTTCATATAGTCGTTGAAAATGATGCAGAGCTTTTCGTTGTCCTCATTCTTGCGGCGGATGACGCGGCGGTACTTGGTCAGTTCACCCATCGCGTCATCGAACTTGCCGACGGTGGAGCCCACGCACACCGGTACGGTGGTGAAGGTCTCACCGGGCTGCAGATTCTTCCACCAGTGAGATTCGGTCTCGGACGGGCCGGCCAGCTGAATGTAGAAGCTGCCCATCTGATCGCTGATCTCCCAGTGCCAGGAGCCGTTGTGCTCGATCTGCCAGAACAGGTTGGAGCCGGTCTCAGTGTTTTCCAGCATACCCATGGGGAGGTATTCCTTCGTGGACCAGTTGCCGATGTTGGTGGCGCCGATCACCTTGGAGGAGCGCTGCACTTCTTCGGGCTGGCATCTTGCCATACCGAGCTGCGGGAAGGTGTAGGTTTCCCACTGCATCTCACGCTGCCAGCCGTTGTGGGGGTACCACACGCGCATCTTGTCATCGGTGGAGAGCAGGCCTTCCTTTTCGATGCCGGTGAGGGCAAAGGAGGAAACGTATTCGAGGCCCTGCGGCTCTGTGCCGACGTTCGTCACGTCCGTCCAGCAGCGCACGGTCTGAATGCCGTCGTAGAACTGGTAATGGGTTACGGTGTCGATGCCGCAGATCTCGTCATGCATCTTCACTTCCAGCTTGCGGCCGTATGCGTTGCGGGTGTCGACGAAATCCACAAGCTGCATCCGGTCGCCGGGGCAGGTGGAAATGTACTTGTTGCCGTGGCGTTCGCCGGCGCGGTTCTGGCCGGAGATCATGATCTCGAGCAGATTGTAGCGTTCTGTCCGGATCTTGAGTTCGCCGGTCTTGCGGTCGTGCACGCGCAGGATCTTGCTTTCGTCAAAGGGCAGGGCAGAGAAGTGGAGCAGCTTGCAGGTGCCGTCCTCTTTCTTTTCAAAAACCAGATGAAGTCCGTTTTCGCTGATATGGATCAGGTTCATAAGCATCCTCCTAGAATAAACTTGTATGTACAAATACTACCATATCCCAATCCCCTTTGCAAGGACTCAATCCGAAAGACGTGCGTATTTTGCGGCGCGCTTTAAGCGGTCCGTGGCTTTCTGAATGTGTTTGCACACGGTGCCCTTTGTGAGCCCGAGCTCCCGGGCGATGGCCTGCATGGTGAGCTGATCCCGATAATAAAGGAGCAGACAGTCCCGCTGGCGGGGTGTCAGCTCCTTCTCGATGGCAATATGCAGAATGCGGAAGGCTTCCTGGCGCTGGCGGCGGTTGGTCTCCGCGGAGACATCCATCGCCGCGAGCAGGGCGGGCAGCCGGCGCGTCATACGGTGCGCTCCCGGCGGGCCAGAAGATGCCCCACCACGCGGCATTCGTCATACATTTCCGTCAGCATCCTGAGCCGCCTGGCCCGGATGCCGGCTAGATCCGGCCCGCGCTCCGCCCGCAAAGCCCGGATACAGCGGAGCACTTTCTCCGCATCGTCCAGATATTCTTCGGAAAGTTCCCGGTTCGTCTTCATAAATCTCGCTTCCTTTCGCATTCAAAAAATCAAATAGAACAAGCGTTCGATGATTTTATGTTAACACGAAAGGAAAAAACTGTCAATCGAACATCGAATATTTGTTCGAAAATGTTCGGGAGATATCGGCTTGACAGCGGAAAGTTAAGCGCTTATACTAAATAAAAAGCATATATTTTGGAAGGAGTTCTCGTCATGAATGAAGTTTTTGACCGTGCAAGAGTGCACGGATTTCTGCACAACGACCGGGGCATTATGCGCAACGGCGACGGAGAAGAAGTGATCCTCCGCGGCTGGGGCGTGGGCAACTGGGATAACCCGGAAGGGTTCATGCTGGGTGTGCAGAGTGAATTCGCCCCTTTCACACCGGGCCGGTATTCGCCCATGGGCCGTATGGACCGCGGCCGCTCCATGGATCTGATCCTGCGGGAGACCTGCGGCACGCGCTATACGGAGGAATTCTGGAAGCGTTGGCGCCGCGCTTATCTGACTGAAGCGGATATCCGCCTGATGGCGGAGCGCGGCTACAATTCCGTGCGCCTGCCCATTCGTGCATGGAGCTTCCTGTATGAGGAGCCGGGCATCGCTTTTAATGAGGATTCCTTTGCCATGCTGGACGATGTACTCAGTTGGTGCGAAAAATACCGTGTTTATGCAATCATTGACATCCACGCGGCTACCGCGGCGCAATCCTGCCTGCCCTGCGATGACGGTCAGGACAATTGCCCGCATTTCTTTGAGGATGAGGAATCCATGGCGCGTATGCACATTCTGATGGAAGAGTTCATGCGCCGGTACAAGGATCGCTGGATCATTGGCGGCTATGATGTCATGAACGAGCCGCTCTCCATGACGCCCCGGATGCTGGAGTTCATCCCGGCGCTCGTGCAGTTCTATAAGGACATGATGCGCCGCTGCCGTGTGATCGACAAGAATCATATGTTCCTGCTGAACGGCACCCAGTTCTCCAGCGTGACATGGATGCTGGATGAGGATTTTGACCCGGAATGTGAAAACTGGGGTCTCAGCATCCACGCCTATTCCATGGTCAGTCCGGAGGAGCTGTCCGTTTCCGATACGCTGAAGCTCTGCAAAAAGCGCGGCATTGCGCTGTGGATGGGCGAAACCGGCAGCTACCGCGAGCACGCCTGGCAGACCACCATGTACGAGATCCTGCGCGAATACCATGCCGGCTATAATCTTTGGTCCTGGAAAACCGTGGAGGAGGCAAATTGCGCCTCCGTTCTGAATTTCAAGCTGCCCGAGGAATGGGAATGGATCACCAATTACGCGCTGCGGGGCGGCCCGCGGCCGAGCTTTGAGCACGCACAGAAGATCTGGGACGCGTATCTGGAGAACCTCAGCGTGGCACGCTGCAGCGAAAACACAGTCTATCATCCGTACCTGCTGCGCGCGGGCGATTTTGAGATCCCGG
This sequence comes from Clostridia bacterium, assembly GCA_017407665.1. GTDB lineage: Bacteria > Bacillota > Clostridia > Oscillospirales > Acutalibacteraceae > Hominenteromicrobium. The sequence continues at coordinate 53,527 of JAFQWC010000160.1, forward strand.
CGATCGGCTATGACGCCCTGCCGCGGGATGCCCACAACGGCATGGCGGAGATGCCCGGCAGCATCGATTATCGTGTGTTTGACCGGTTCGATCTGGTCTATGAGAAAGGTTTCCGTCCGCCTGTGGGCGGTCCCGGCGGGTTCGGCGGCCCGGGCATCCACATCCGCGACCACGTCCATCTGCGGCTGAAGGCCGGGGAGTTTGCCTCCTACACGGTTCTGGAAAACGGTGCCTACACCGTGGGTGCTTCTTACTGTGCCGAAGCGGACGCACAGGTCCGCGTGACCAAGAACGGCAAGGTGCTCTTTGAGGGCACACTGCCCGCAGCGGAAGAGGTCGTCGTTGAGGGAATGCACCCGCTGTTCGCCGGGGAGCCGGCACCGAACGTGCTGCCGGTATTTACCTTTGGCACAGCCGAGGGCGAAGGCACGGTGAAGCTGGAAGTTACGGCCGGTGCGGCGGACTTCGGTGAGATCGTTATTCGTAAAGTCTGATCGGTTATAAAGCATAAAAGCGTTCGGTCCAAAAGCCGGACGCTTTTTGTCTGCACAAACGGAAGGAAATCCGAAAATCCTCTTCACACTGCGCATAAAACGTGCTATACTGGCGTTGAATACACTTGGAAAGGAAGTTGCTTTCTATGAACGGAAAAGCCAAACTTTGGGATCTTTTCCTCACCTTTGCGC
>JAFQWC010000161.1 GCA_017407665.1 Clostridia bacterium
GAATGCGGCTCAGGAATTTCTCTATATTGTCTTTGGCGCTTAGATAGCCGGGCTTTGCCCGAAGCTGCGAGAGATGCCGGGCCATGGAACCCACATTCTTCGAGATCGACATGGTGTTTTCGTTCAGGATCACGATGAGATTGCGGCGCAGACGCCCGGCATTGTTGAGGCCCTCATAGGCGAGGCCGCCGGAAAGCGCACCGTCACCGATCACTGCAACAACATTTCCCGGCTCTTTGCCGATGGCTTTTGCGGCAGATATGCCGAGTGCGGACGAAATGGAGGCGCTGCTGTGTCCGGTCGTAAACGGGTCACAATCGCTCTCCGAGCGGGAAGGGAATCCGGAAAGGCCGTTTTCGCGGCGGAGTGTGGAAAACCTGTCCGTACGGCCGGTCAGGAGCTTATGGGCATAGGACTGATGCCCTACGTCCCAGATGATGCTGTCTTCCGGCAAGGTAAAGACACGATGCAGTGCAACGGTCAGCTCTACGACGCCCAGATTGGATGCCAAATGCCCGCCGTTGTCTGCAACCGTATTAATAATTTGTTCTCTGATTTCTTCGCACAGCGCCGGAAGCTGCGCTTCGGTCAGCTTCTTAACATCGTTCGGCGCCTGGATCGCATGGAGCAAGCTGCCCATAGTATCCCTCAATTCACGGCTATACCGTTCTGGATTTTCGCTGCGCTGACTGCATTTTGCATCAGCATGGCAATGGTCATCGGACCGACACCGCCGGGAACCGGCGTAATAAAGGAAGCCAGCGGTTCCACGGCTGCATAGTCCACATCGCCGCAGAGCTTGCCGTTTTCGTCGCGGTTCATACCGACATCGATGACGACCGCACCGGGCTTGACCATATCCGCCGTAACGAACTTGGCACGGCCGACCGCCGCCACAAGAATATCCGCACGGGCCGTGATGGACTTCAGGTCCTGTGTTTTGCTGTGGCAGATGGTCACGGTGCCGTTGTTGTGCAGCAGGAGCATCGCCATGGGCTTACCCACAATGTTGCTGCGTCCAATGACCACGCAGTTCTTGCCGGCAATCTCCACGCCGGTGGAACGGATGAGTTCGATCACACCGGCCGGTGTACAGGGCAGAAAGGCAAAATCGCCGATCATGATCTTGCCCACATTATAGGCGTGGAAAGCATCGACATCCTTGTTGGGATCGATATGCTCCACAATGAGTTTTTCGTCCAGATGGCGCGGCAGCGGGGACTGCACCAGAATGCCGTGGATCTTCGGATCGGCATTCAGCTTTTCGATCAGCGCCAAAAGCTCTTCCTGTGTGGTTTCGGCCGGGAGTGCATACTCCTCGGAGTAAATACCGGTCTCTGCACAGGCTTTTTTCTTATTGTTCACATAGATTTTGGAAGCCGGGTCATCGCCGACAAGCACAACCGCCATACCGGTATGAATCCCCTGCTGTTTGAGGACTTCCACTTCTGCGGCTACACGTGCTTTCACCGCCGCGGAAATGGCCTTACCGTCAATTTTCTGTGCCATTTTCTTCTCCTTCTTCTGCAGATTCTGCAGTTTCCTCTGCCGCTTCCTCTTCGGGAGCTACATCCTCTGCATCGTCTGCTTTCTTGAGTTTGCGGGTGCGGACAGCCATCTGCTGCTCCACTTCTTCTGTGCTCATGCCGCTGAACAGCGTGCTTTCGGCTGTCTCGTCGATTTCCGGTGCAGCCTTGCTGACTTCGATTTCCACGCCGTTGCGTTCCATCGCCTTACGACTGCCGCAGCCGGAGAGAGTCAGCTTGTTTCTGAACACAAAACCCAGCACGAGCAGGACGACCGCCGCGCAGACGGAAGCCGCTGCAACGACCTGCGATACACGCAGATCCACACCCGGAAGAAGCAGGCTGTCTGTACGGACGCCCTCGATGAAGAAACGGGATACGCCGTACCAAGCGATATAGAGCAGGAAAGTCTGGCCGTCATACTGGCGCAGATAACGGGTAAACACATGGAGCACAACAAAGCCGAGTGCGCACAGCAGGGACTCGTACAGGAAGCACGGATGCACAAAGCCGGCTACTTCCTGTGCAGTGATGGGGCTGTACATACCCCAGGGCAGTTCGGTAGCGCGGCCAAAGGCCTCCTGATTGATGAAATTGCCCCAACGACCAATGCACTGACCGATGAGGAAGCCGATGGAGGCCACATCCAGCACGGCAAAAACGTGCATCTTGCGCCATTTTGCGATCAGCGCGCCGCAAAGCAGGCCGCCGATGATGCCGCCGTAGATGCCGAGACCGCCTTCGTGGATCGCGAAGATCTCCATCGGGTTGTCGATATACTTCGTGCCCGGATAGAACGCAACATAATAGAGACGGGCACCGACCACGCCGCCGATCAAACCGCCGATGATCGTATCAAAAAGGTGATCTTTGTTGATGTTCATCTTCTTGCAGGAAGAAAAACCGTACAGTACGGCCAGCATAAAGCCGATGCCGATGAGAATGCCGTACCAATAGACTTCGAAATTGCCGAGGCGGAATGCCACCGGATTTACATTAACGGAAATACCGAGATTGGGAAATTGCACCTGAGTAGACATGATCTGTTTTTCCTTTCTTGCGCTTTGGGTGGGATTTATTCATCCAGCGGCCAAATGATGGAAACCGCTGCTTTGTCTTCGTCAAACAGAGTTTGGATCCGGGCGTTGACATCCGCCGCGGTAATCTCCGTAAAGCATTCGATATAGCGGAACATTTCCCGCTCACTGAACGCCATGGACATCACGGCATTGGCGATGACATCCGCACTGTTGAGGCCGGAAAGATTGCCGCCGTACAGGGATTTTGCGCTGCGGCGGACTTCTTCTTCCGTGACGCCGTCTTTTTTCAGTCGGGCCATTTCTTCACGGATGATTTGAACGACTGCGTCAGGATCCGTGGATTCGCCGCCGAACAGCACGACACCGTAACCGGTACCTTCAAAATATTCGTAGCTGAACGAAGCCTCGTTGATGAGGGAAGCATCCAGCAGACGGCGGAACATGGAAGAACCGTCCGAAGCCATGATATCCAGAAGAACTTCGGTGATCGCCAGATCCTTTTCGGAACGGTACGCACCGGAAATGGACTCCTTGATGCC
>JAFQWC010000162.1 GCA_017407665.1 Clostridia bacterium
ACAAGACCGCGTTCCGCAGCAAGCGTCCGGATATAGCTGCGTTTTTCCTCATCTTTGTAGACGGAAAAACCGTTTGTTTCAATAATCAAAGCATCCACGAGAGAGGAAAGCTTGATCTTATCGTATTTTCCCTCCACGAGAATGGCTTCTTTAATATACATCATACGGCGCACCTCAGGAAACGCTTTCGCGGTGCGCAGCGAACAGAAGCTTAGAAAACAGCTTTTCGAGTGCGATACGGTCCATCGCGTCTCCTGTGGAAAGCTTCAGGGCAAGGTCGCATTCCAGAATCAGCTCCAAACTCTCCCGCAGAACCTCCAGGGAGAGATTCCGCATATCCCGTTCCGCGTATTTGAGGCGGAAATCGCGGCCTTTGTAGTCGCCGTATTCGGCGGGTGCCAGGGCGGTTTTTCCGCTGTCGATGGCTGCACGAACACGGTACATATCGATATACGCACTGTTCAGAACGGAGAGAATGGAGATCGGTTTTTCGCCCTGCTGAATCAGAAGATCGAGAAGTGTGTACGCTTTCGTGTAGTCACCACGCACCAAAGCACTGCTCAGCAGAAAAACGGTGGTCTCCATATTCTTGGTCACGATGTCTTCCACGTGCTGCCCGGTGATCTCACCCGCGCCGACAAAAGCGCACAGTTTTGTGATCTCGTTGGCCAGTGTATTGAGGTCATCGCCGGCGTAACGGATGATCTTATTTGCGAGCTGTCTGGAGAGCATACATCCGGCTTTTTCAGCCTCACGAATCAGATACTTCTCGAGATCCGCTTCACTCCTGCGTGCATAGCAGACGGAGCAGCCGACAGTGTTTACAGCTTTCAGGAAATTCTTCCACTTTGTATTCTTTTGGACATCCGCGTCCAGCGTGGGCAGTGCAAAAATCAGCACGGTCGTCTCTGGAATATGCTCCAAAAGTTCAAACAGTTTGGTGCTTTCCGAAGAAGACAAACTTTCCACATTGAGGTCGGATACGGTCACGCATTTTCTCTCTGAAAAAAAGGGCAGTGCCTCCACAGCGTCCGCGATATCATCGATGCCGGCAGTGTGCGGGAACGCATTATAGTTGAATTCAGGGAAGTCGGAAGTATTGAGTTTTTTGGTCAGACGAAGCAGATCACGCTTGATCAGCATTTTTTCTTCGCCGAAGAGAAAATAGAGATTCGAAAACGTGTTCTTTGAAATGTGTTCTCTGAGTTTACTTTCGTTGATTTCAGGCATATGAAGTCCTTTCCGGGGTCAGCCTTCGTGTATGGTATAGGATCCGTCCGGATGCAGTGAAAGATACAGGACGGGATAATCGCTTGTGAAAATGTACTCTCCGGTATGCAGATGCTCGTTCAGAATATCGGAGGTGTCCTCGGTCTGCAGAACGGTCAGTGGTGCGGATAAGCGGGTGTCCGCCGTGTTTGTGATGAGAATATCGGCAGCCTCCGGTAGCAGGACGGCGCCACTCTGTTCGGCGACAATTTGCAGATCGCCATAGAACAAATCGACACGATCGCCGTTTGCGGAGATTTTCGCCCGAATGTCGTGATCGAGCTCGAGCGTGCAGCCGTATTCATAGGTGGAGCATAGTGTATCGGTATGGTCTGAATTCCAGTAAACAGATTCCGGGAGCAGCACCTGCCCGGTCGGAAATTCCTGAAGAAGCACGTCGGCACAGCGGATCTCGGATTCTTTTTCACCGTAATGCAGTATGCTGAGTTCCCGCACGCCGGAAGAGCGCAGTGCGGAAGCGGCTTTTTCTCCGCTGCCGTCGCAAAGAAGAACGACGGCCCGATCCCCGTGAATCAACGCCGTACATTGTGCATAGCCGTAATCCGCTGTGAGCAGACGCGGATAGGCATTCAAAACGGTGTGCTGAAAGAACGCCCCGCCAAACAGCAGAACGGCCGAGAGAAAGTATACGATCACGGGCAGCTGTTTTCCGCGGTACAGCCAGAAGGCCAGCAGACAGAAAAGAACAATGAGGATCACGGTACCGGGGAGATAGCTGCCGGAAAGTTCCAGCTGAAGCGGTAACTTTGATGCGATCCAGCGGATAATGCCGTTTTGCAGCCGGACCAATAAGCCCGAAGCAAACAAAAACGGGGAAGCCGTGCCCGATAAAACCGGAATGCCAAGAAGAGAGACCGCCAAAGCGCCGATCCGCACGATCCACGCCGAAATATACAGCACAAGCAGGGATGAAAGAATGGAGGAAAAATTCAGTGTGCCGAACACAAAAAGCTGTACGGGCAGGGAACCGAGCACCGCGCTCACGGCAGAAACAAGGGGCAGGCAAAGACGCACCATCATTTTGCGGCGGGAAAGATCCCGGATCCGCCCGGTCAAAAATTGGATCATCCGCGGAGAAAGAACAAGGATGCCCAGTGTGGCGGAAAAAGAAAGCAGCAGAGAAACATCAGCCGTACAGAACGGGTTCGAGATCATCAGAACCAAAAGTGCGATAGCCAGGGAATTTAGCGCATCCGTCGTCCTGCCAATCAAAATCCCGAGCAGCAGGAGGATCTGCATGATGCCGCTGCGGACCACGGATACCGAAAATCCGGATATTGCCATGAACACAAGGATAAATACGATCGTTATACCGGCGGCCATTCGTCTGCGCATACGCAGGAATAAAAAGGCACTCAGGACAAAGTTCGAAATGATGGCCATGTGCATACCGGAGATGACCAGAATGTGGGATGCTCCGGCAGACATGTAATCGCGGCGCAGGGTATCGGAAAGATCGATCCGCAAACCGAGCAGCATTGCGGAGAGGATCGAGGCTTCGTCCGGAGGCAGGGCAGCTTGCAGCCGTGCATCCAGAAATCTACGCACCGCAGAGCAATAAAAGCGAAGAGAGTGCTTTTCTGCCGGCTGCACCGCGATGGAGTCATAACCGCTGATATACGCGCCGAGCACCTTGTTTTCGGCCAGCTGTGCGGTTCTGGAAGAAAGCCCGAAGGCGTCTTCGAAGGTATAAAAACGCACTGTGCACTGCACCGTGTCGTCAATATCTGCGTTCAAAGCTTCCGTATGCGAGAGACGGACCCGAAAATCCACATCCTGTGCCGTATCTTCAATGCGGAAGACACGCGCCGTGTAGTAATGGTTGCCGTAGCGCTTTTCGCCCTCGGAGAGAATCTCCGCCTGAATCTGATATTGATTCCCGGCGTATCGCTGCGGCGGAAGCACCGTAAACCAGGAGAGAACAGAGTACACGCCAAAGGATACCGAAAGGGAAATAAGCACCAGCAAGGCGGCCGGTGCGCGGCGGGATATTTTGGTCAAAATGAGAATACCTGCTGCAAAAAGAAGAGAAAAACACAGCCACGAAAGCATCTTTAACGGCAGGAATGCAGCCGCCAAATGTCCGCCGAAACAGCTGAAACCGATCCATACAGCGGGTCTCGATACAGTGCGCCGCTCCATCATAAAAGGATATGAAGAATATCGTCAAAATCAGCGGCTTCGTATGTAACGGGAACCGCGATCGTATTTTCCAGATGCTTTGGGTTAAACCAGATGGAATCCATGCCGGCGTTCACGGCACCGCGCATATCGGACGTAAGCGAATCGCCGATCACGATGCAGTCCTGCGCTCTAGCTCCGGGGATGTGGGCGAGCACGTAATCGAAATATCGCTTGTCCGGTTTTGCAGCACCGATCGCCTCAGAGATAAAATACCCCTGAATGTACCGATTCAATCCGGAAAGCGCCATGCGGGTTTTCTGGGAAGGGGCATTGCCGTTTGTAATGATGTAGATCGGATACTTTTCTGCCAATGCGGCAAGCATGGCTTCCGCACCGGGATAAAAAGTACCGCTTTGCCCGAGCGCGTCAAAGTAAATGCTATTGAGCAAATTTGGATCCACATAGGGGAGGCCGGCGGCTTCAAAAAAGTCTTCAAAGCGTCGGTTGTAAAGCTCTGTCTTTTCACAAAGTCCCTGCTCGAAGCGCCGCCACCAACGGAGATTGCCGACTTCGTAGATCTCCATCAGTTCCCGTGTCAGCGGTTTGGCGTTTTCCAGCCCGGAAACCGTATACATATGCCGAAAAGCGATTTCCATATCGTGATCAAAATCCAGCAAGGTGCCGTCAATATCAAAAAGAAGAACTTTATACATAGCAAGTTTCCTTTCAGCAGAAGAAGATCCGGAGCAGTACAATGTGCAGTATAACGAAAAGCGGGAGACCGAGCATAAATTTTCTGCGGCGCGTCTTGTGCCGGATGATCAGCATGACGATCCATTCGCCAAGTGCCCCGCCCAAAGCGCCCAGAAGCAGCAGCGTTCGTTCGGGAATACGCCGGGCGGATGTTTTTGCGTGCAGCTTATCGATGAACGCAGCGCCGCTTGCGGCCAGATTGATCCCGATGAGATAAATGATCCAGAAATTTACTGGAAGCAGTTCCGTCATATCCTCAGAATTCCTTTAATAAACATAATACAGGATTTTAATTTATCTTACCGCAAATCGCCTTTCCGGTCAAGCATTCGGCATGGGAAGACAGAAAGAAAGGAAGAAATCATGATCGATTTAAGAAAAAATCATTATTTGCTGGCTCTGATCGTTCTGGTCATCACCGTCGCTTTTGCAGCATGGCGCAGCACAAAACCGGCTGCACCGGAAGTATCCGGTACCGTGGAGAAGCCCGAGGCAAGCGATTCGCCGCTCGTTTCCATGCAGACGGAGACAGAGCGCGTTGAGGAGAATAAACCGGAAGATCGGATGCTCGTTGGCGTGTGGTTCCCGTATATGTCTTTTACACAGGGCTGCGACGAAGCGGCATTCAAAGCGGAGTTTGAATCGAAGCTGGAGACGGTAAGGTCGATCGGCGCAAACGCTGTCTTTGTGCACGTGCGTCCGTTTGCAGACAGCCTGTATCCGTCGGAATATGAACCGTGGTCCCATATTTTGACCGGAGAACAGGGAAAAGACCCGGGGTACGACCCGCTGCAGATTATGGTGGAAGCGGCGCACAGCAAAGGTTTGGAATTTCATGCCTGGATCAATCCACTGCGCATCTCGACCGGATACACACCGAAGGAATACTGCCCGGACAGCTTCTATATGCAGAATCGGGACATCCATTCGTACTGGTTTATGGAATACGACGGCGGCGTTTATTATAACCCCGCCAGTGCTGCTGTTCGTGAACGGATCGCGGCCGGTGCAGCGGAAATCGTGGAAAACTACAACGTGGACGGGATTCATTTTGATGACTACTTCTATCCCTCGGATGCCGAATCGCTGGACAGCGCGCAGTATATGGCGTATCTGGAAAATACAGAGGAACCCCTTGCCCTGCACGAGTGGCGCACGGTCAATATCAATGCCCTGATCGCCTCCGTGTACCGTCGGGTAAAAGAGATCAACCCGGAAGTGGTTTTCGGGATCTCCCCGCAGGGCAATCTGCAGAACAACGAAATGATCAACGCAGATGTTAAGACCTGGTGTCTGCAGCGCGGCTACATAGATTATATCTGCCCACAGCTTTATTTCAGCTTTGAAAACGAAGCACTTCCGTTTGAAACAGCGCTGGATGAGTGGTGCGATCTGCTGCGCGATCCAGAGATTTCCATGTACGCAGGTCTGGCCGTCTATAAAGCCGGAACCGATGCCGACGGCGGAACATGGGCGGACGAAAGCGATATTCTCGCCCGGCAGATCGAATGTATCCGGCAGAAAAACTGGAACGGTGTAATTTTATACGCCGTGGAGGATCTTTCCGCGCAAGCTGCAGCCGCGGAAGTGGAGGCGGTTCAGCAGGTGCTGCGTACAGATGGATGAAATAACGTCCGCGCCGCTTGATTCATCGCATAAAAACCCGGTTTTGGCTTGCACAAAAAGAGGGGGCATGCTATAATAACAAATAAATCTTTTTTTCAAAAGGGGGAACCCGCTTTGACAAATGAATTCAATGAGATTTCCGCAAGACTTCGGGAACTGCGCGAGGTCAGCGATTATACAATTGAGCAGCTCGCCGAAGAACTCGATCTGGATGCGGATGTGTACCGCTCCTATGAGGAAAACGGCAAGGATATTCCGATCAGCGTCATTTATGCGGTTGCGAACAAATTCGGCGTCGATTTCACGGAGATCGTGACCGGTGTTCCGGCAAAGCTGGACAGCTATCACATTGTGCGGCGCGGCAAGGGTCGCGTTGTCAACCGTAACCCGGAATACTATTTTGAGGACTTGGCTTTCCGCTACTATGGAAAGATTATGCAGCCGCTTCTGGTTACACTGGAACCTACGGATAAACCGGCCGGTTTGATCACACACAGCGGTCAGGAATTCAATATGTGCCTCGAAGGTGTTGTGATTGTCAGCTATGACGATGAAGAATTCACACTGCTGCCGGGTGATTCCATTTACTTCAACCCGACAAAGCCGCACGGTCAGCGCTGCGGCGGCGATACAAAGGCCCGGTTCTTAACCGTGATCGCGGAATAATCGGCCCGGAGAAAATAAAAGGACTGTTAATTTATGTTATTGGATCGTTTTCTGCCCCGTATCGAGTTTGACTCCTACGAGGACTTTAAGAAAAATTATCAAGTGAATGTGCCGGAGAATTTCAACTTCGGTTTTGATATTGTGGATGCCTGGGCGGAGAGTGAGCCGGATAAACGGGCGCTCGTCTGGTGTGATGACCATGACAACGAAAAGTTTTTCACGTTCACGGATATCAAGCGCCTCTCGAACCGTGCGGCAAATTTCTTTAAGAGCATCGGCGTGAAGAAGGGCTCCGTTGTGATGCTGATCCTTCGCCGCCGCTGGGAGTATTGGGTCTGCGCCACGGCGTTGCACAAACTCGGTGCCGTTCTGATCCCGGGTTCCCTGCAGCTGACGAAGAAGGATATCGTTTTCCGCGGGAATTCCGCCAACATCCATACGATCGTCTGCGTCAACGATGATTTTGTCATCCGTCAGGTGGAAGCCGCCGAGGGTGATGTGCCGTCTCTTAAAAATAAGGTCATGGTGGTGGATCATCGCGAAGGCTGGCTGAACCTCAACGACGCACTGGAAGAACATTCGGATGTATTCGAGCGCCCCACAGGGGAAGAAGCCACCCGCTGGGATGATATCATGCTGGTCTACTTCACTTCCGGCACCACAGGTATGCCGAAAATGGTACAGCACAATTTCTCCTATCCGCTCGGTCACATTGTAACTGCCAAGTATTGGCAGCGTGTGGAAGAAAATAAACTGCACATGAGTGTTTCGGATTCCGGCTGGGCTAAGTTCGGCTGGGGCAAGATCTACGGCCAGTGGATCTGCGGTGCCGTAATTTTCGCTTATGATATGGACAAATTCGTGCCGCTGCATCTTCTGGAGAAGATCACGAAGTACAAAGTCACGACCTTCTGCGCGCCGCCGACGATGTTCCGGTTCATGTTGCAGGAAGATGTCACAAAATTTGATTTTTCCCACATCCATCACTGCTGCATCGCCGGTGAGCCGCTGAACCCGGAGGTTTTCAAAAAATGGAAGAATCTGACCGGTCTGGAGCTCTGCGAGGGCTTTGGCCAGTCGGAAAGCTCGGTTCTGGTGGCGAATTTCCAGTGGTTCAAGCCGATTCCCGGCTCCATGGGCAAGCCGTCCCCGCTGTACAACATTCAGCTGATTGATAAGGACGGGAATCCCTGTGAAGACGGTGACGAGGGTACGATCGCGATTTTCGATGTGAAGCGGAAACCGCCCACCGGCCTGTTTACCGGCTATTACCAGACGCCCGAGCTCACAGAGGAAAAGCTTGGCAGCGGCGTATACGATACGGGCGACGTCGCCTGGCGTGACAGCAAGGGGTACTATTGGTTTGTCGGCCGCAATGACGATGTCATCAAGTGCTCTGGCTACCGCATTGGGCCGTTTGAGGTGGAATCCGCAATGCTGGAGCACCCTGCCGTTGTGGAGTGTGCCATCACCGGTGCACCGGACCCGATCCGCGGCCAGGTCGTAAAAGCCACGGTCGTTCTTGCAGAAGGCTACACCGGCACCCCGGAGCTGACCAAGGAATTGCAGAATTACGTGAAGAAGGTCACAGCGCCGTATAAGTACCCGCGTATCGTGGAGTATGTGACGGAGCTTCCGAAGACACTGGGCGGCAAGATCAAGCGCGCACAGATCCGTAAGGAAGACGAAAAATAAGATAAAACAAATTGGAGCAGTCCGCTGTGTATCATGCAGACTGCTCCGTTTTTATTCTGTTATGGTTCCGATACAATGCGTATCGTTGTAAGAATCGATCCGTACATTCAGAATCTGCCCGGAAAGATCTTTTCCGCTCGAGGCAAGCACCGGGGTGTAGTTCATGGAATAGCCTTCGTATACGCCCGGCATCACCATGCGTTCAAACAGAACTGCTTCCGTGCGGCCGGTTTGTTCAGCAAAGAACTGCTTCTGTGTCTCGGTGGTTACACGGATCATTTCCCGGCTGCGGGCTTCTTTTACAGCGTTTGTCAGCTGATCCCCCATATTGTAAGCCTTGGTGCCGGGGCGGCGGGAGTAAGCGAAGACGTGCACCTTCGCAAAAGCGATTTCCTCCGCAAAGGCCAGGGATGCCGCAAATTCCTCTTCCGTTTCGCCGGCAAAACCGACCATAATGTCCGTGGTGATGGCGGCGTTTTCAAATGCAGTGCGTAAATTTCGCACGATCGTCCGGTAGTCCTCCGCGGTATAGTGGCGGTTCATGCGCTTCAGCGTCGCGTCACAGCCGCTCTGCAGGGAGAGGTGGAACTGCGGGCACAGCTTCTTCTGCTTTGCCATGCGCTGAATTACCGCCTCCGGCAGAAGCTCCGGCTCCAAAGAACCGAGGCGTACACGTTCGATGCCTTCCACAGCACAGGCGGTTTCAATCGCATCGCAGAGATGCAGCCCGAATTCCTGTCCGTACGCGGAGAGGTTGATGCCGGTCAGCACGACTTCTTTGTATCCGTTCGCTGCGAGACCCTCAATTTCGGCCTTCAGGTCCGCCAGCGCTTTGGACCGCACCCGGCCGCGCGCATAGGGAATGATGCAGTAGGAGCAGAAGCGATTGCAGCCGTCCTCGATCTTCACAAAAGCACGCGTACGCCCCGTGAAGCTGTCCACCTGCAGATCCTCAAACTTTTCATCGTTTGTATGCGGTGCGATGTCCACAATTCTCTGCCGCGCGGAGAGAAAGGCCATCAGATTGGGGAGAAGGCGCTTCCGGTTCGACGTGCCGAGGATGATATCCGCTTCTTCCAGGCGCTGTGCATCTTCCGGAAAGGCCTGCGCCATGCAGCCGGAAAGCACCATGACGGCATCCGGATTGTCCTTTTTGGCACGGCGGAACAGCTGGCGCACCTTGCGGTCGCTTTCTGCGGTGACCGTGCAGGAGTTGAGGATGACAACATCGGCCGTCTCGTGCTCTTCTGCTGCGGGAAAACCGTGCTGCAGAAGATCGGACAACATGGCCTCCGCTTCATATTGATTGACTTTACAGCCAAGCGTAATCACTTTAACCTTCATTTTCTCCGTTTTCCTCCAGCCAAACGGTCAGTTCCGTCCATTCGTTCATCAGTTCATCGGAGCGTTCCTTGTATAGTGCGATCTGATCGGTGATCTCCAGTGTCTTTTCGTAATCGCTGGCGATTTCCGGATCGGTTAGCTGCTCGTTCAGCGCTTCGATTTCCAGTTCCGTATTCTCAATATCCTGCTCACAACGGCGCAGTGCAGCCTTCTTTTTACGGATTTCCGAGGCGCGCTCTTTTTTCTGGCGGTAGGCGTTGGGCTTCTGCTCGGTTTCCGGCAGCGCCGCCACTTCGGCAGTCTCCTTCTTTTGGCGGGCCTCCAGATAGGCATCATAGTTGCCGAGGTACAATGTGGTGCCGTCTTTATCGAGATAATAGATTTTGTCCGCGAGCTTGT
>JAFQWC010000163.1 GCA_017407665.1 Clostridia bacterium
CTTGGTGGCATAGAAAGAGTAGGACACCGCACCGCGCGGATGATGGCCGATCAGCTCGCCGTTATAGCGGGTCTCCACGGCATGCGCCGCATCCTCGGAAAGGAACAGATCATACGCATCGCAGAGCCTGCCGATCTCGCCCAGGTCAGCCGCCAGTCCGGAATAATGCACCGGCACAATCGCCTTCGTCTTCTTTGTGATCTTCTTTTCGATCTCCGTGGGATCGATCAGGCCGGTATCCGGATCGATATCCGCAAACACGGGCGTCGCACCCACGTGCAGAATCGTGTTGGCAGAAGCTGCAAACGTCAGCGGCGTGGTGATCACCTCGTCGCCCGGGCCGATGCCCTTGGCCGCCAGCGACAGATGCAGCGCTGCTGTGCAGGAATTGAGACCGATGCAGTATTTCGCGCCGACATACTCGGCAAACTGCTTTTCAAACGCGATGGTTCGCGGTCCCTTTGCCCACCAGCCGGAACGTACCGCATCCGCAATGGAAGCCACTTCCGCCTCGCTCACATCCGGCAGGCAGAACGCCATCCAGTCTTCTCTGACCTTAAAATCGCTCATATGTTTTCCTCCATCCGCCAAGCGGAAAAAGTCATCTGTGAAATAGGATCATATTATTATAGCACACAGGAGGATATGCTTCAAGCATTGACAGCCATTGTATGTTCATGCACTGCTTTCGGGCAAAGCAGACAAAGCCCATAAAATATTCTGTTCAATTTCACAAATACAGGGTTGACATTCTGCATACGGCACGGTATAATGCATTCAATTAAATCCTAAACCGTTTGACGGAAGAGAAGTAAAAACCCATTCCCGTTTCAGAGAGCTGCATATTGCTGGGAGTGCGGCACGGCAAGGTTTTGAAATGGACTTCCTGAGGGCCCTTTCAACAGGTATTTCCGCCTTATTAGAGAGGGACGGGACGCAGACCCGTTATCAGGCTGCACCGTATGTTGGTACGGGGTAAGCGGGCCGGATTTCCGGTCAATATGAGTGGCACCACGGAAGAGTATTTTCCGCCTCATATCTCCAGTCGGAGATATGGGGCGTTTTCTTTTTCAGATGGCACATGGTACACTGACGCTTCCCACGACTAGTCTCCGTTTTCCCCCCACGACAAGCATCAACACAATCAGGAGGAACACATTATGAAGCGTATCGTGTCCATCGTCATCGCCATCGCCCTGATCCTCGCAGCCGCCGTTTCCTTCGCCGAAACCTATAAGATCGGTATCGGCCAGTTCGCTCAGCACGGCTCTCTGGATAACTGCTATCAGGGCTTTATCGAAGGCCTTGCCGAAGCCGGCATCGTCGAAGGAGAAAACCTCAAGGTTGATCTGCAGAACGCGCAGGCGGACATGGGCATCGCCCAGCAGATCGCCGCGCAGTTCGCCGGCAACCGGGTTGACATGATGGTCGGCATCGCCACTCCGATGGCGCAGGCCTGCTACAACGCCGCTTCCGGCTCCATCCCCACGATCTTCACCGCCGTCACCGATCCGGTCGCTGCAGGCTTTGCAGACGCGAACGGCAAGGCTGCCGGCGAAGTGACCGGCACCTCCGACGCGCTGCCCATCAAGGCACAGCTGGAAACCATCCGCGCCATGCTGCCGGACGCCAAGAAAATCGGCATCCTCTACACCACCAGCGAGGTCAACTCCATCTCTGCCATTGAGCTTTACAAGCAGCTCGCGCCCCAGTACGGTTTTGAGATCGTCGAATCC
>JAFQWC010000164.1 GCA_017407665.1 Clostridia bacterium
ACCTTCACCGTGGGCGAGGTGGACGCCGGCGTGGTCGTACTCTCTTATTGATCCCATAAAGCGCAGCAGCACGGCGGTTTCCCTGCCGTGCTGTTTTTGTGTATCCGGACGCAAAAACATCCCGTACCGAAGCACGGGATGTTTTGTGTGCATGAAATGATCAGTTCAGGAAACCGATCTTGCTGAGGAGCGGAGCGTCCTTTGCCTTGCCGCTGCAAACCTGGAAGAACAGGATGATGCGGATGACAAACAGAACAGCCACTGCGATACCGCCAACGATCGGGACAATGAAGGTCCAAACGAGAACCACGGTCACGATGCTGAGCAGAGTGTTGACAACTTCCAGCTTCAGAGCCTGACGAGCATGGAAGCTTGCGTACTTGGATTCCGGAGCGGCCAGCAGAGCGACCACGATGCCGAGAATACCGAGCAGATAAGCGGCCATCGCGACGACCTTGTTTGCAGAGATGTCTTCTGCATCAAAGTCTGCGGTATGATCGCTGGGATCCACAACCGGAGCGACCGGCTGGTACGGCGGAGGTGCAACAGGCGGCTGATACTGCGGAGCCTGCTGATACTGCTGCTGCGGCGGCTGGTACTGGGGCGGCTGCTGATACTGCGGAGCCTGCTGCGGCTGTGCAAGCGGTGCACCGCAATTGGGGCAGAACGCTGTGCCTTCTACGACCTGAATACCGCACTTCTGACAAATAGCCATAATTCTATCCATCCTTTCAATTTGGGGATGCACCGCTGAAAAGAACGGCACACCGAAAACTCTTATTGAAATTATACATGATATGCGCAGCAAAGTAAAGTATTCCTGTCAAATTTTCTCTTAAAAATTCCTTTCTTCCCCGTTTTTATTCTTTTTTGTCGCTTTTCGCTGCATTTCCATGCCGTTTAAGCCATGCCGCAAAGAAAAGGGGACACGCCGCGGCTTGTCCATCGCTTCGCAACCGGAAGTTTACCTTTTGAACCTTACAATTTCTGGATTTTTTTCATTTTTATGCTATACTGAACAGGAAAAGGAGTGAACCGCATGACTTTCGGTGACAAGCTTTCCAAACTTCGTAAGGATCAAAATTTAACGCAGGAGCAGTTTGCTTCTCTTCTCGGTGTTTCCCGCCAGTCTGTCAGCAAATGGGAATCCAACACCGCCTACCCGGAAACGGAGAAGCTCATCCGTATCAGCACCATTTTGAATTGTTCTCTGGATTACCTTCTAAAGGACGGTGCAGCGCTTGTTGCGGACGAATCGTCAACGGCATCTGCTGCGCCGACGCAATCCCCGCCGAATGCAGCGCGGACAGTCCTTCTGCCCATGTACGGAATGCTGTACAATTTCGAGCGCAAGAGCAGCCGCACGATCCGCGGTATTCCGCTTTACCACATCAATATCGGTCCGGGACGTGTGGCCCACGGCATCATTGCCATCGGCTTGGTCGCAAGAGGTCTGATCTCCTTCGGTTTAATTTCCATGGGACTGCTCTCGTTCGGCGTTGTTTCTCTGGGGCTTTTGGCCATCGGCACGCTGGCCTTGGGTCTTTGCTCTCTGGGTGCCATTTCTGTCGGTGTTTTGGCCCTGGGCTCTGTGGCTTTTGGAATCGTCTCTTTTGGCGCCTGTTCCATCGGCATATTTGCCGGCGGCGCCGCTGCGTATGGTCATATTGCCGCTTCCGGGGATTACGCCGAAGCCCAGATTGCCATCGGGCGCAGCGAAGCCTACGGTTCTGTCTGCCAGTGGCTCGGCAAACCGATGCACGAGGATCTTGCCTGCATCCGCCAGCTCGTTCACAATCATACACCGCCGATTTTGCAGTGGGCCGCTGCCATTTTCAATTTCTTCCTCTGAATTCAAATCCAAGCAAAAAATCAGGGACACGCCGCAGCGTGTCCCCTTTTGTCTTTATTTACAGCTTGATGCCCAGCTTCTTGGCCAGACCCTTGATGTACTTCGTCGCCTCGATGTAATCGATCTCCTCGGTCATGTGCTCCAGCATCAGACAGGCACGGTCGGGGAGCTTTGTCATGCACTTGAGGTAGGTCTCATAGTCCAGATTACCGGTACCGGGGCGGCACTCGTCCAGATGCACGGTCAGCTTGCCGCTCATGATGATGTCCTTCGCATGGCAGCTCTTGATCTGGGTGCCCAGCTTATCGAACCACTCCTGGATGACTTCGCCGGTCCTGTAGTACTGGATCGGACTGTTGATCACGTTCACCGGGTCCAGATGCGCGGCAAAAGCCTTGCGGTCCACGGCCTTGATCAGATCCACATAGGAATCTGCGGTGTGCGGGAACATCCACGGCATCGGCTCCAGAGAATACTCGGTATTCTTCGGGTTTACGGTATCGATGATCTTCTGGGTCGTCAGAACGACTTCCTCAAAGGTCTTCTGGGTCAGGTTATCCGGGTGATGGCCGTCCCACTGCTCGCCGCAGGAGCCGGAAATGTTCACGCAGCAGTTTGCGCCGACATAATCCGCCAGCTCCAGCTGATGAATGGCACGGTCCATGTTGGCTGCACGCTTCTCCGGGTCACGGTCCAGCAGGTTGTTCCAGACACCGATCTCACAAATGACGAGATCCGCATCCTCCGCTGCCTTCTTGTAGCCGTCGATCACCTTCAGATCGGCTCTGTAGTCCACCGGGAAATACACGGCGGAATAGCCGGCTTCAATCGCTGCCTGTGCCCATTCCTCCGGGGTATTCCACTTCTTGAAAATAAAACCGCCAAAACGCATAAATGCAACTCCTTTCGGCTTTCAAACCGATTTATTTCTTACCACACGTGGTACACATTGTGTACGGTTTCGCCGTTCAGCTCGCGGCGGGCACGCTCAATGTTCCAGGCGATGTGATCGCGCAGGTCCTCGTCGCCGTCAAAGCGCAGGCCGAACACGCGCTCCATCTTGCCCACACCGTAGTAGGACGGGGTCTTCTTCTCGCCCACTTCGATGATCTCGGAGGTGGATTCCGGAACCAGTTCCTTCGCGATTCTTGCGATATCGCCCCAGGAAACAAACTTGGTGCCCAGTGCCAGGAAGCACTCCTTGTTCAGGTCGCTCTCCACGAGCTTCACGTACAGCTCGGCGATCTGACGGCTGGAGATAAACTGGGTGCCATCCATCACATTCACGGTGATCGGCTCGTTCTTCAGCACAGCCTCCGCGATCTGCTTGAAGCGCACGTCGGACTGGGAAGCACCGCCCTCAATGGCCGGATTCGAGAAGGTGTAGCCCGGGCGGATG
This sequence comes from Clostridia bacterium, assembly GCA_017407665.1. Classification (GTDB taxonomy): domain Bacteria; phylum Bacillota; class Clostridia; order Oscillospirales; family Acutalibacteraceae; genus Hominenteromicrobium. Next base: position 3,252 of record JAFQWC010000164.1, read on the forward strand.
ATGTTGCGGCGGAGGGAAGTCTTCTTGCCGTAAACGCCCTGACCGTCATAATACTGGTTGAAGCCCAGCAGGTACATTTCTGTGGAAGCCTTGGTGGAGCCGTAGAGATCGCCCGGAATCAGCAGAGCGGTCTCGTCCATGCCGTCGCGCAGGGGACCCATCGCCGCCGTGGAGCTGGTGTAAACGAAGTTCTTTACACCGGCCTTTTCGGCTGCATCCATCAGGAATGCGGTCACACGGGTGTCGTGGTCCAGCATCTCGACCGGGTCATTGCCCCAGCCCAGTGCAATGTGCACCACAACATCGCAGCCCTGCAGCGCCTCGCCCATGATCTCCAGATCCAGAATGTTGCCGCGCACAACGGTCACGTTCTCCATGGTGAGATAACCGGGAATACGCTCCGGTGTACGGGTGAGAAGA
>JAFQWC010000005.1 GCA_017407665.1 Clostridia bacterium
GAGATGGGCAAACACAACCCGATGGACCTGCTGCAGTCCGCTTTTACGGAACGGGAAAAGGCGATTATCCGTTCTTTCGGCGGTTGGGGCGGTACATGGGGCGGCCACAGCGTACCGAACTTAATTGATTTCGCCCGGTACGGCACCCTAAAGCTGCGCGAAAAAGTGTTGCACTATAAGAGCGTCAATACGGACGCTGCCGATTTCTATGACGGCATTCTCTTGCTGCTTGATGCCGTAGATGTTCTCGGTGCGCGGTTTTATGATCTTGCCGTGCGCGCCGCAGCGTCTTGTACAGACGACCACCGCGAAAAGCTGGAGCGTCTCGCGAAAACCTTTGCGCGCTGCCCAAGATATCCCGCAGAAACTTTTGCGGACGCCTGTGCGGTGTATGTAATGCTGTTCACGCTGGACGGGATCGATTCTCCCGGCCACTTTGACTGGTATATGATCGATTTCTGGGAGTGCTCCGATTACGCGGAGTCCCGGGAAATGCTGGAGGATCTCTGGGAGTTTTTCCACAGAACACGCACGTGGAATCTGTGCATCGGCGGTTCCGATGTAAACTGGAATGATCGCTCGAATGCGCTTACGTATGAAATTCTGGACGTGGTCCTGAAATACAAATACAATACCCCAAACCTGACGATGCGCTGTCACCGCAATACGCCGGATGCTTTGTGGTCTGCGGCAATGAAAACGCTGGCTGCGGGCACCGGATTGCCGGCACTATACAACGACGAAGCGGTATGTCCCGCGCTGGAACGCCTCGGCATATCCGCGGAGGATGCACATGAATACGTGATGAACGGCTGCAACCAGATCGATATTCAGGGGAAATCCCATATGGGTCTGGAAGACGGCGAAGTGAATCTGGGTATGGCGGTGGAGCTGGCCTTTTTTGACGGTGTCTGCCAGAAGACCGGGTGCAAAATCGGAGAAAATACCGGTGATGTATCTGCCTTCGATACCTTTGATGCGTTCTATAACGCGGTGCGTACGCAGATGTTCAGTCTGTGCGATGCCGTTTGCGGCATGGCCAACAAATCCCAGCGAATTTTTGCGGCGCATACTGCAAACCCGATCCGCTCTTTGACGACCGAAGGCTGCCTCGAAAAAGCCCGTGATTACAAAAACGGCGGCCCGCTGTACGGACACGGGCAGATCCTGCTCGAGGGTGTTCCGGACGCAGTGGATTCCCTTGCGGCGGTCAAGCGGTATGTCTATGAAGAAAAGCGTTTTACCATTACGGAGCTGCGCGACGCACTTAAAGCGAATTTTGAGGGGTATCCGGAAGTTTTCAACATACTGCGGCACTCTTCCTTGCGTTACGGAAACGACGATCCCGCGGTGGACACTTTGGCTGGACAACTTCTGCAGGACTGTAACACCTATCTTTTGAAAAAGCCCACAGTACGCGGCGGATTCTACGGCGGCGGGTGCAGCCCGTTCGTGCGTGCTGCGGATAACGGCGGCGCGGTCGGTGCTCTGCCAAACGGCAAGAAAGCCGGGGAAGATCTTTACGGAGACAGCATCGGCGCTACCCCGGGCAGGGACAGAAACGGCCCGACGGCACTGCTCAATTCCTGCCTGCATATAGATCAGACTTTGCCGACCAGCGGGTTCATCCTGAACCTGAAATTCGACCGCAAGATGCTCGAATCCGAACAGGGAAAAGCGGCGCTGACCGCCTTGTGCCGCACCTATTTTGCGGAACGCGGGCAGCAGCTGTCCGTCACGTCCGTTTCGCGGGAAGACCTTCTGGATGCCTTGGAACATCCGGAAAACCACGGGAATCTGATCGTCCGCGTGGGCGGTTTCAGCGAATACTTTGTCAATCTGTCCCCGGCGCTTCAGAATAATGTTTTGATGCGCACAGACAACACGATATAAAACAGTAATGGAGGCGTTTGTATGAAAAAACTGTATGAAGTTAGAATTACATTTGATCCCAAAGATTACAGTGGCGAGGTCAAAAGCGCGGCACTGCGCGGTGAGTTCCTGTTCTATAAGAGCGGCCTGACCGGCAACACGGACGAAACCGGCATGGTGGACTGCGAGGAGAAATTCCCGCCGAGCGCGTATCGGGAGGACCTCGACAGCATCGGCGGTCTGTATTACGAAGAAATGGAAAAGACGGAAGACGGAACCTATGCCGTAACGCTGAAGCTGCCGGCCGGCGTCTATCCGTATCATTTCCTTGTGAACCCGGAACTCGAGGAGCCTTCCACCGACCCGCGTTTTGCATGGAACAACATGATCCTGAAAGATGGTTCCAAGAAGAGCCTTAAAGATATGGAAAAAGCGATGGTCTGCGGCTTTACCGGCGAGACCAACCATATGATCTGTGATCCGAAGAACCCGCCGCTTGCACCCACAGTTACCGGTGCACAGAGAAACAGCGAGCTGTACGTGGGTGCACCGGAGGAATGCGTATGGCTGCCGATCGAAGACCGTTCCAAGGCCGGTACCGTGACGTATATGTCCTACACAGATATCGACGGCACGCCGCAGAGCATTGCCGTGTACCTGCCCGCAGAGTATGACCGCACAAAAACGTATCCGCTGGTACTCGTTTCGCACGGCGGCGGCGGAAACGAAGCGGACTGGGTCTCGCAGGGCAGCATCAACAACATCATGGATAACCTCATCGCAGCCGGAAAGACCCGGGAAAGCATCCTCGTCTGCATGAACAATTCCGTCTACAGCCGCGGTTTTGGTGATTGGGACTTCGCAAAAATTGCGGATAACTGCGAAAAATGCGTTATCCCGTTCGTGGAGAAGATCTTTAATGTTTCCAAGGATGTAGCCGACCGTGCATTCTGCGGTCTTTCCATGGGCAGCATGACCACATTGTATATGTACATGCACAGAACCGAGGTCTACGATTACTTCGGTGCATTCTCCGGCGGCATTGCCGGTGGAAAATACTTCTCGCTGGAGAATCCGCATCTTCAGGATGTGACGCTGATGATCGGCTCCGCGGAAGAGGACATCGCCTACAACGAGCGGGAGATCGGTGTGCCGCCCACCATTCGCGCACTGAAAGCCAAAGGATTGCCGTATATTCCGTACTTTACAACGGGATCCCACGATTGGTTCTGCTGGCCGCAGATGTACGCTTATTTTGCAGAGCACGTGCTCTGGAAAAAGAATAAAGATTGATTTATATTGGAGGAAACAGCTATGCTGACACTGGAAAGAGCCAAGGAGCTCTTAAATACAACTACCACGGAACCGCATCTCTTCC
>JAFQWC010000165.1 GCA_017407665.1 Clostridia bacterium
CGACACATTATCGAGCACTTTCACGCCGTCAACGGTCTTCGTGAGGCCGGAAACGGTGAGCACATCCTTGCCGAGGTCACGATCCATCATAAAGCCGACGTACGGGTAGCGGCGGGAAGACGCCGGCATCTCTTCGATGCTGATCTTCTCAAGCAGCTTCTTTCTGGACGTCGCCTGACGGGATTTCGATTTGTTCGCGGAGAAGCGCTGGATGAAGTTCTGCAGCTCTTTGATCTTTTCCTCCGCCTTGCGGTTCTGGTCGCGGATCATGCGCTGAATGAGCTGGCTGGACTCATACCAGAAATCGTAGTTGCCCACATACATTTTGATCTTGCCGTAGTCCACATCGACAATATGGGTGCAGACGTTGTTGAGGAAATGGCGGTCATGGGAAACCACGATGACCGTGCCCTCGTATTCGATGAGGAAATCCTCCAGCCAGGTGATGGCCTTGGCATCGAGACCGTTCGTGGGCTCGTCGAGGAGGATCATATCCGGCTGACCGAATAGCGCACGGGCCAGAAGCACCTTCACCTTTTCGGTCTGGTTGTAGCTGCTCATCAGATTGTACATATCGTTGCTGTCGAGGCCGAGACCCTGCATCAGCTTGGCGGCTTCGGTTTCAGCATCCCAGCCGTTCAGCTCTGCAAATTCCGCTTCGAGCTCCGCAGCAAGGTTGCCGTCTTCCTCGCTGAAATCCGGCTTGGCGTAGAGGGCGTCCTTCTGCTGGGAGATCTCCCACAGCCGGGAATTGCCCTGCATGATGGTGTCAAAGATCGTCTGGTCTTCATATTCAAAGTGATTCTGCTTCAGGACCGACATGCGGTACTTCGGATCAAAAAAGACCTCACCCTTGGAGGGCTCGAGATCGCCGGACAGAATGCGCAGGAATGTGGACTTGCCCGCGCCGTTTGCGCCGATGATGCCGTAGCAGTTTCCCGGCAGGAACTGGAGATTGACATTGGAGAACAGATTTTGGCCGTCGAAGTTGATGGCCACACCGTTTACATTCAGCATATTTTCAAATAACCTTTCGCTTGGTTTTAGTTTACATAATTCAGATATCTTCACAGAGCACGAAACGCTCCACGGCCTCGGCAAACCCGTCTTCGCGGTAATCCGCGACCACGGCATCACAGACGGATTTCACCGTCCCGATGGCATTGCCCACCGCAACGGACAGACCAGCCTCGCGCAGCATGCCAAGGTCGTTGCCGTTGTCGCCGATGGCCATCGTCTCCGCAGGGTCCATGCCGAGCACGGCGCAGAAGGCCAGAAGTCCGGTACCCTTGTCGCAGCCCTTAGCGTTCAGCTCGAAATTATCCACGCTGGAATACGTGATCTCCAGCGTACCGAGCGCCTCCAGACGGGCATGGAACGCATCGCGCACCGCATCCGGCACATACATAAAGTTGATCTTCTCCGGGTGCACGTCCTCTTCTCGCACATATACCGCGAGATCGTCCTTCAAGATATAATCTTTTCTGGTAAAAAACCGCTTTTCCGGCGGCATATCGTAGCGCTCCGCGGCGTGCTCCGGGTCACCTGTGCGCGTGACCGACCGGCCGTTTACGTACAGCTCGGTGTAAAGCCGAAACTCCCGCGCGATCTCCACCACGCGGCAGGCCGTTTCGGGGTCGATCAGATTTACACAGATGCGGCGGTTTTCCTGCATATCCCACACAGCGGCGCCGTTTGAGGTGATCGCATAGCGAATACCGGGCAGCTCCGTGAGACAGGGCGGCAGAAAGCTGACGATCCGCCCCGTGCTCGGCACAACATATACGCCCGCAGCCGCAGCCCTTTCCATGGCCTGCCGGTTGCGTTCGGACAGCACATTGCCATGCTGCAGCGTGGTGCCGTCCAGATCAAATGCGATCATCCGAATTTTCTTATGCATACACATTCTCTCCCCTCCTGCGGTTCTCATCCAGTTTACTGTAAAACCGCAGGGAAAACAAGGCTTTTTGCGTTTTTCAGCGTTTCGCACACGACGATGCTTGTTCCACCGCTTTTCCTGTGCTATAATGCGGATATCAAGCTTATGGAGGCGTTGTATATGATGAAAATGGATCACACCAACATCCGTTTGGCTGTCCGTGCACTGGACCGGGAAGCGGCACTGGAAGTTGTGGATAAGAGCATTTGGGGCGCGGTTTCCATGTGCACCCCGGACGGCACACCGTATAATGTCGCCGTGAACCTCGTGCGTGACGGTGAAAAGCTGTACTTTCACGCCGCAAAGGCAGGACTGAAGGTAGAATTCCTGCGGCAGAACCCGAAGGTCTGTGTACTGTTCGTACCGAAGGCCGTTCTGGCACCCGCAGAATACACCACGCACTATGCGTCTGCCGTGGTGCGCGGCAAGGCCGTAGAAGTGACGGACCTCGACGAAAAAGCCCACGCCCTGCGGCTCATCTGCAAGCGCTTTGCACCGGAATTCCCGGAGGAAGTGGAACGCCGCCTCGCCGCCGGTTCCGCGCACACCACCGGCATCTGGCGTATCGACATCGAATCCGTCTCCGGTAAGGCCAGCCCGCCGGGTGTGATCGACTGATTTCACCGATAAAACAAAACTACCCGAAGAAGAGAACGCAAGCTCTTTTTCGGGTAGTCATTTTTTGGGGATTATCAATATTTCTATCGGAAAGGATCAAAAAGGATTATTCCACAGGCTCTTCGTAAGCAGCGGACACAGCCTGCTGCTGTTCCTGTCTGACGCGGCGAACGGCATCGACCACAAAGCGGTAAGCACCCACAACGCAAAGCACCAGACCGATGCCCAGATCCTTTAAGTAGGCAAGCAGGATCTCACCCTCCGACAAGAACAAATAGGCACCCCGGATCGCTTCCCAAAACGTGATGGTGTAGTCGACCTCACCGGCAGCATACCACTCCTGATAGGCTCTGTATACGTCCAGCGAAAGGCAAAGATACCAAGCCAGAACCATCATGAGCACAGCGATCACGATGGAAATCACAACACCGTTCAGGCTCTCTTTTTTCGAAAAGAGGGCATATCCCTTGATGGAGCAGATCACGGCGACCAAACCACTGATTCCCGCCAGAAAGCCAACCTGATACAGGATAAACCACAATGCGCCTCCCGCCAGAGAAAACAGCAATGCGCCTATTATGCCTGCCAATACGTTCTCTTTTGCCTGCTTCTTGATATCTGTCATAAAACCCCTCCTATATGCATGTGAACATGGAGATCATTCGAAAATGCTCCGTTAGCTTCCCCTGTGCCTTATTCCGCCGCTTTGTACAGTGCGGCATTGCCCGATGTGGTGCTCAGTTCCACCGCCGCCTTGCCCTGTCCGTACTCATACTGTTTGCCGCGTTTTCTCACTTCGAATGTGCTGTCGAACGCACCGGACACGGTATCAAACTTCCCGATAAAGCCCGCTTCGCTTTCCGGCAGTGTAAACTGCAGATTCCCACTCACGCTCTCGGCCTTCAGGGTTTCCGGCCAACGGTGCAGCGTGCACGCCACATTGCCGGACACCGTCGCACACTCGAACACATCCGCCGAGCCGTCGAGAACGACCTCTCCGGAAGTGCTGTCTACTTTCACCTCGCCGCCGGACAGCGCCGACAGCTGCATGGCACCGGACACCGTATGCACACGGATCTTTTCCTCGCCGGAAATGGAGGTGCAGTCAATATTGCCGGAAGTGGAGCCGATGCGAACGGACTCCGCCCGGATATCCTTCAAAGTCAGTACGCCGGAGAAGGTTTCCGCATCCACTTCCACCGCTTCCAGATCTTCCAGAGCAATATCACCGGATACCGTGTAAATGCGCACGAGCTCCAGCTTTTCGTAGAATGCCATCGGCAGACGGATATCCAGAGATTTTGTGGTTTCCAGAAATACATTGGTATGCATGAGGTCATCGTTCCAATGGATGCTCAGCTCACCGCCGGAGAGCTCCATCTGCAGCTTTTCATCCTCCTGCAGCGCTCTGCCCGCTTTCTCCGTGATCCGAATGGCATCCCCATGGTGAAAACCGAGCGTCACCGGGCCGTCCAGCCAGTCCACCCTGATCTCGCGCAGAGAACGGGGTGTTTCCTCATACTTATATGTATAATCGAGCGCTATTTCTTCTTCCGGCTTTTCGATCAGCTCCGAAAGCCCGAAGCCCGCAGACAAACCGTAGAACAGCACGCCAACCGCAAAGGCTGCCACACAGACCCACGATACGATCTTAAAAACCAAGGCCGTCGCATTTCTTCCGTTTTTCATAGGATCATCCCCTCTCCTTTTCCGAAGAACACAAAATGTTCTCTTTAATAATACCGCTTCTGCGCCCACGGCGCAAGAGTCAACCGCAAAGAATACAAAATCTTCTTTTTCTGCACAACTCTGCGCCGGCGGGGAAATATTCCGGTCCATCCGCGGTTCCGATCGATAAAAGGGAACTCTGCCGCACTTATGCCGACCGCTTTCTTGAATTTCTTTATTGAAAGCAGAAAGAAACTATGCTATACTTAGTCTGGCTTTATGTCATCTTTCGGTGAAAAATGGAGTATTTGAAGGAGATCCCGTTATGCTGAGCTTACCTGTGGTTTTTTTATGCAACACACTCTTGTTTATGACCATACTGAACAGCCGCTTCCGCATCATCACCACCTGTGCGGTTTCCGGCGCCGCCTATGCGCTGTCCCTGCTTTTGAACACAGCGCTCTCTCCGGCACTGCATAACAGCACCGGTATGACCGGCAACGTGGTCTGCGTCTGCGTTCTGCTTGCCGCCTCAGTTTTTCTGTACACCAACAATCTGGTGCAGAAACTCTTTGTGGCGATCCTGCTGATCTGCAATTACGCATTCCTTGTCCCGCTTACGGAATCCCTGCTCGGCTCCCTGCCCTTTGGCAACAGCGGCTTTGGCGCTGTGCTGACCGGGATCGTCGTATACGTCTTTTTCTCCTTCCTGTCCATGATCACCTTTGTGCGCCCCTTCCATTACTTTGCCAACCGCGGCATCTCCGTGCTTTCCATCGGTCTGTGCTGTGCACAGGGGCTTTGCCTGCTGGCTGCATCCGGCCGCATCACTGACGCACTGGGCATCACCGCTTATGCGGCGCAGTTCTTCCTGACGGTACTGATTTACGCGATCATCGCCTTTGCTGTCCGCTCCGCCTACAACGCAGCGCGCTTCAAGGAGCGTGAGTGCCGCGCCGATTACCGCGACGCTCTGCTGCAGGCAGAAGCCGAATACTTCAACGCCATGGTCGGCAATGTAACGAACGCGAAAACCGCCCGTGATCACCACAGCTTTGTGATCCAGGAGATTGCGGAATATGCAAGACAGGGCAACTGTGAAGGCGTACTGAACACCATTGCCGATGCCAGCGTATTGCATGACCCGCTTTTGGAAGACTACAGTGAAAACCCGTACATCAACGCGGTGATGGCCGGCAAGGCTGCTTATGCGCAGCACTGCGGCATACGTCTGGAAAGCAACGTGGAGCTTGGTTCCACCAATCTGAAAACCATCGAATTCTGCGTCATTCTGAATGAAGTTCTGGAGCACGCCATCGATTCCGCACAGCGCTCCTCCGCACAGGATAAGTACGTGCGCATGACGGTGCTGCCGGTGGAAGACCGCATCACCTTTGAGGCCGTTTACTCGGCACCGGTCAAGGAACAGCGCCGCACGGCCTTTACCGCAGAATCCGTTACCTCCATCCTCAAATCCCTGCTGGATTCCCACAAAAAGGACGAGCTCAAGCTGGAAACCGTCCGCGGTATTCTGGAACGCAGCAGCGGCACCATGAATCTCTCCGCCGCCGGCGGCTCGGAGATCCTCCGCATCGTCATCAACAACTGAGAAAACATCGGAACGGTCTGCAGTTCGGCAGACACCCGACCACATATACTGAAAGGAAATTACCAATGAAAAAAGATCTTCTCTATTCCGAGGCTGCCGCAGCCTATCCGTTTGGCAGCCGTGTTGTGTCCATTGAACCGTATGGCGGCGGCCATATCAACGATACTTTCCTCGTTGTTTGCACAGACGGCGAAGAGTACGTTCTGCAGCACATCAACAGTTATGTTTTCAAGCATCCCGATGAGATCATGGAAAACATCATGGGCATCACAAAGTTCATCGCCGACAAGCTGAATGCAAACGGTGAGGACTCCACCCGCGGCACACTGACTGTCGTGCAGACCACGGACGGCGCGGACTTCTACGTCGACACCACCGGCGAATTCTGGCGCGTGACGCTGAATATTTCCAACACCACCGCTTACGATTTTGCCGATTCCGAGAATATGCTGATGAAATCCGGCGCTGCGTTCGGCAGCTTCCAGAGTATGCTGGCCGACTACCCGGCAGAAACCCTGCATGAGACGATCCCGCATTTCCACGATACACCGGACCGTTACCGTCAGCTGGAAGAGGCGATCCGGAACAACGCCGCCGGCCGCCTCGAAGAAGTAACCGCAGAGATCGAATTTGCAAAGGCCCGCAAGGCGGACTGCGCCATCCTGATGGATCTGCTTGCAAAGGGTGAGCTCCCTCTGAAGGTGACCCACAACGACACCAAGATGAGCAACGTACTCATTGACAATACCACCGGCGACGCCGTATGCGTCATCGACCTTGACACCGTTATGCCGGGTCTGACCGCATTTGACTACGGCGATTCCATCCGCGCCGGTGCAACCACCGCAGCGGAGGACGAGGTGGATCTGACCAAGGTGCATTTCAGCCTCGATCTGTTCAAGGCCTACACCGAGGGTTTCCTCAGTGCAGCCGGCGGTGCCCTCACCGAGACTGAGATCCGTACGCTGCCCGTGGGCGCAAAGCTGATGACCCTCGAAGTCGGTATGCGTTTCCTGGCCGACTACCTGAACGGCGATGTCTATTTCAAAACCAAGTATCCGCAGCACAATCTGGACCGCGCCCGCAACCAGTTCCACCTTGTAGAGGAAATGGAACAGCAGTGGGCTGACATGATGGCCGTGGTTGAAAGCTATCTGTAAGCGGAGGTCCCTATGCAAAGAGAAAGTTTCCAGTCCCGTTTGGGCTTTCTGCTGGTCAGCGCCGGCTGTGCCATCGGCATCGGCAATGTATGGCGCTTTCCGTATGTAGCGGGCCAGAACGGCGGCGGTGTTTTCGTTCTGTTCTATTTTCTGTTCCTGCTGGTGCTCGGTGTCCCGATCCTGACCATGGAACTGGCGGTCGGCCGTGCGAGCGGCAAAAGCTCCCTGCGTGCGTTTCAGACCCTTGAAAAGCCGGGCCACAAATGGCATCTGCACGGCTGGCTGTGTCTCATCAGCAACTGCCTTCTGATGATGTATTACACCACGGTCGCCGGCTGGATGATCTCCTTTTTCTTCAAATTCGCGGCAGGCACCTTCTCTTCCGGAATGGACACCGCAGCGGTCAAATCCGTGTTTGCCAATCTGAAGGCCTCCCCGCTGGAATGCGGCGGCTGGATGGCGCTCATCGTCATTCTCGGATTCGCCGTGTGCAGCTTCGGTCTGCAGAACGGACTGGAGCGCATCTCCAAATACATGATGGGCGCACTGCTGGTGCTCATTGTGGTGCTTGCCATAAACAGCATCACGCTGGACGGCGCGGCGGATGGTCTTCGCTTCTACCTCCTGCCCGATTTCACCCGTGCAGCCGAAGCCGGGCTCCCCACGGTGATCACCGCAGCCATGAACCAGGCGTTCTTTACGCTGAGCCTGGGCGTCGGTTCCATGGAGATTTTCGGCAGCTACATGAAGAAGGACAACACCCTCACGAGTGAGGCGGTGCGCATCTGTTCCCTCGATACTTTCGTGGCGGTGCTTTCCGGTCTCATCATTTTCCCGGCCTGCTTCTCCTTCGGCATTCAGCCCGATTCCGGCCCGTCTCTGATTTTCGAGACCCTGCCCAATGTGTTCGTGAACATGGCCGGCGGCCGCCTGTGGGGCGCGCTGTTCTTCCTGTTCATGACATTTGCCAGCTTCACGACGGTCATCGCCGTATTCGAGAACATTCTGGTCAGCTGCATGGAAAACTTCGGCTGGAGCCGCAGGAAGTCCGTGACCATCGGCTGCGTCTTTATCCTGTTGGCCAGCCTGCCCTGTGTACTGGGTCACAGCGTTTGGAAGGACCTCACTTTGATTCGCGGCATGGATATTCAGGGCTCGGAAGATTTTCTCGTCAGCAATGTCTTCCTGCCTGTCGGCTCGCTGATCTTCCTCCTGTTCTGCGTCACCCGCTGGGGCTGGGGATTTGACAAATATCTGGACGAAGCCAATATGGGTAAGGGTATCAAGCTTTCCCGCAAACTGAAGCCCTTCTTCCAGTATGTGCTGCCGATCATGATTCTGATCGTGCTGATCCAGAGCCTGTTTCTGACATCCTGATCCAAATAGTAAGAGCGTGCAAGATTCTTCGCTTGCACGCTCTTTTTGTATGCTTTTTACAGTCCCAACACCCCGGCCGCTTACACGTGAATTCACACCTTTCCAAAAAGCACTTCCTCCACCTGCGCGCAAAGGGCATGGTACACGGGCAGATGGTATTCCTGAATGCGGTAGGTTTCCGTTTCCGGCACACAGATCACAATGTCGCACAGATCGCGAAGCTGTCCGCCGGTGCCGCCCGTGAGTGCCACGGTACGAATGCCGAGTGCTTTGGCGGCTTTCGCCGCGTATACTACGTTCTTCGAATTGCCGGACGTGGAGATGCACAGCAGCACATCCTCCGGGCGCCCCATCGCCAGCACGAGCTGCGCGTAGACGAGGGCAGGGTCCACATCGTTGCAGAAAGCGGAACCCACCCCCACAAGGGACGGCAGCGGCACAGCCGAAACGCCGCGCTGCAGTTTCTCCGCGTTTTCCGCACCCATGGTCTCCGCCAGACGACCGTGCAGGTCACCTTCCGGTGTGCGCCTGAGCAGGAATCCCTTGAGCAGCTCGCCCGCAATATGTTCACAGTCCGCCGCACTGCCGCCGTTGCCGCAGAGCAGCAGCTTGCCGCCGTTTTTGTGCATGGTGAGCACAGCATCGACCGCCGATTCCACATCCTTGCGGCAAACCTCCAGAGCCGGGTGATGCTCGATCATTAAGTTAACATAATTTTTCATTGCGCAATCCCTCCGCCGCGACGATCAGCGCCGCTTTATCTCCAATGGATTCTCCGAGTGCCGCCGGCAGCAGCCTGCAGACCTGCCGGCTCGGCTCGAGCGCTTCCTCCCCGATGACCGCCGCCGCATGGGGCCTGAGAAGATCTTCGCACCGCGCATAGATGCTGCCGATGACGATCGCCTCGGGATTCAGCAGGTCGATGAGTACGGACAACCCAGCGCCGAGCTTTTCGCCGCTGATGCGGTACGTTTCCGCCGCGACGGGCTCCCCCTGCCGTGCAAAGTCTGCAAGGAGTTTTGCGGTGATCGCCTCCGTTTTGTAGGGCAGGGTGCCGCCCTGTGTGAGGTGCTTTTCCGCAAGCGATTTTCCGAGCTGCGCGATACCGCCGCCGCTGCAGAAGCCCTCGAAGGATCCGGCCTTGCCGTATCCGACAGGGCCGGTTGACATAAGTCGGATATGTCCCGCCTCGCCGGCGTTGCCGTTTGTGCCGCTGTACAGCGCACCGTTCAGGATCAGCCCTGCGCCGAGGCCCGTACCGAAGGTCAGGAAGATCATATTTTTCGTGCCCTTCCCCGCGCCCCAGCGCCACTCCGCCAAGGCACAGGCATTCGCATCGTTTCTGAGATACGCCGGCACGCCGAAACGCTCCCGCAGCATCGCCGTGATCGGGATATCGTCCCAGCCCGGCAGGTTCGGCGGCGATTGGATCACGCCGGTTTCCTCGTTCAGCGGGCCGCCGCAGGAGACGCCGATGGCCTCGCAGGGGCCGAACGAAGCCACCGCCGAGAAGATGTTCTCCAATGTATCGTGCACATTTCCGGTATCCATGCGGATCTTCCCCAGAATATTGCCGTTTTCGTCGCCCTGCACCACGGCGCATTTTGTGCCGCCGATATCAATGCCGATGAGCATATCCGCCACCGCCTTTCTTTTCTGTTTTCATTGTACCGTTTTCAATCTCCGTTTGCAACAGAGACTTAAATTTGCGCAAAGAAAAGGAGCTGTGCGCAGAGCACAGCTCCGAATAAATCAAATTACTTTTTCATGCTGCGGTTGATGGCGGACACGATACCCTTGATGGATGCAAGACTGATGTTGCCGTCGATGCCCACGCCGTAGAGCGGTTCGCCGTTGTGCTCCAGATGGATGTAGGACACCGCCTTGGAATCGGCACCGGCGGAGATCGCGTGTTCGCTGTAGGAAACAAACTTATAATCCTGCACGCCCACGCATTCCAGTGCCTTAAAGAATGCGTCGATCGGGCCGTTGCCCTTGCCGCTGATGGCCTTCTGCTCGCCGTTTACCGTGAGGGTGCCCTCGAAGTCCACGATCACGTCGCCGGTGAGATCATTTTCCTCGAAGAGCTTATACTTCTTGAGATCATACGGAGCGTGTACTTCTACGTACTCGGTCTCGAAGAGCTTGTAGAGCTCTTCTGCGCTGAGGGAACGGCCCAGAGTCTGCGTACGGCGCTTGACCTCGGTGCGGAAATCCGGGCGGATCTCCACGGGCAGGTTGAAGCCGAACTTATCGCGCAGGGCGGAGACGGCTGCATTGACGCCGAACTCGGCAGAAACAGCTGTGTTGCTGGCTTCAAAGGCTGTCTTCTGACGGAGCTTCAGCTTCTGCACAGCGTCCTCGCGCATCTTGTACTTGAGGATCTTGCCGGCGGCGTTCATCGGGAAGCCGTCCACGAAATCGACATAGCGCGGCACCTTGTGCTTCGCCATATGGCTGCGGACAAAGTCCTTGATCTCCTCTTCGGTGGCGGTTTCGCCGTCCTTCAGGACTACGCAGGCCATGATCTCCTCGCCGTACTGTTCATCCGGCACGCCGATGACCTGTACGTCCTTGATCTTCGGGCTGGTGTAGAGGAAGTCTTCGATCTCCTTCGGGTAGATATTTTCGCCGCCGCGGATGATCATATCCTTGATGCGGCCGGTGATCTTATAGTTGCCGTCCGGCAGGCGGCGGGCCAAATCGCCGGTATGGAGCCAGCCGTCGCTGTCGATGGCCGCCGCGGTGGCCTCGGGCATCTTGTAGTAGCCCTTCATGATGTTGTAGCCGCGGGCCACGAACTCGCCATCCACGTTATCCGGCAGTTCTTCGTTCGTCTCCGGGTCCACGATCTTGCATTCAATGCCGTACATCGCGCCGCCCACGGTGGAGACACGCACGTCGATGGAATCGGTGATCTTGCTCATGGTGCAGCCCGGGGAAGCCTCGGTCTGGCCGTAGACGATGCAGATCTCGTTCATATGCATCTTGTCCACGACGTCCTGCATGACCTTGACTGGGCACGGGGAGCCGGCCATGATGCCGGTGCGCATATGGGAGAAATCGGTTTTTTCAAAATCGGGATGCTCCAGCATGGCGATAAACATAGTGGGCACGCCGTGGAAAGCGGTGATCTTTTCCTGATTGATGCAGTGCAGACCCTTGCGCGGCGAGAAGGCCGTGATCGGGCTCATCGTGACGCCGTGCGTCATGGAAGCGGTCATGGCAAGCACCATGCCGAAGCAGTGGAACATCGGCACCTGAATCATCATGCGGTCCGCTGTGGAGAGGTCCATGCAGTCGCCGATGTTCTTGCCGTTGTTGACCACGTTGTAGTGGGTGAGCATAACGCCCTTCGGGAAGCCCGTGGTGCCGGAGGTGTACTGCATATTGCAGACATCATCCTTATGGATGCGGGAGCGGCGGGCCTCCACCTCGCTCTGCGGCACACGGTCGGACAGAGAGAGCGCATCCTCCCAGGTATAGCAGCCGGGTACGGTGCTCTCGATGGTCACGATGTTGCGCAGCACCGGCAGACGGCGGGCACGAAGCTGACCGGGCGCGCTGGTCTCGAGCTCGGGGCAGAGCTCACGGATGATGCCCACGTAGTCGCTGTCCTTGTAGCCGTCCACCAGAACGAGGGTATGGGTATCCGACTGACGGAGCAGGTACTCCGCCTCGTGGATCTTATAAGCGGTATTGACGGTGACGAGCACCGCGCCGATCTTGACGGTGGCCCAGAACGTGATGTACCACTGGGGTACGTTGGTGGCCCAGATGGCCACATGGTCGCCCTTCTTCACGCCCATGGCAATGAGCGAGCGGGCAAAGGTATCCACGTCGTCGCGGAATTCTTTATAGGTACGGGTATAATCGAGTTCGGTATAGACGAAAGCCTGCTGGTCCGGGAATTTCTCCACCATCTTATCCAGCACATCCGGGAAGGTGAGGTCGAGCAGGGTCTCCTTCGGCCACGGATAATAGCCCGTGCCGGCACGGCTGACCTGCAGCGGGGCTTCATCCTGCACGGTATCGAGATAATCGCGCATGAAGTTTGCATAGCGCGGGAAGATGACACCGGCGTCGAAGAGCTGCTCCTGACTCCAGTTTTTGCCGAGCTCCAAAGAGACGTAGCCGTCAAAGCCGCTCTTTCTCAGCGTGTCCAGCATCTGGATGAGGGGCAGGTCGCCGTCCCCGAGCATCCGGTAGGCAAAGCTGTCGCCCAGCTCCACGCTGTCCTTGATGTGCACATGGCGGATGTAGCCGCCGAGATTCTCCACGGTCTCTTCCGGGGATTCATGCATGAAGCGGTACGGGTGGTGCATATCCCACAGCGCCGCAACGCCGGGAGAATTGACGGTATCCAGCAGTCTTCTCAGGCGCTTCGTGTCCGCATACACGCCGTTGGATTCCACCAGCAGCGTTACGCCGAAGCCCTCGGCGATCACGCCCAGCACATGGAGCACATCGGCAATATAGTTGTCGTCCACTTCACCCTCGGCCTCGGGGTGCAGGTCGCCCAGCACGCGGATGTACGGGGTGCCCAGCTTCTGTGCCAGAACGATATACTGGGTGATCTCTACGATATTCTTGTTGTGATTCGCCTTTTCCTTCAGGCCGCAGCCGGAGGCGAGGCACGGTATGGTCAGGCCCAGTTCCTTTAGCTTCTTCACAGTTAGCGGCAGCTGGCTATCGGTAAACGGTCTTGCCTTTACGGCAAAAATATCGTCGCCTAGGCCGCGCACCTCGATGCCGTCAAAATTCAAGTCTTTGGCCATCGAGTAGATGTCCGTCCAGGAATAGTCCGGACACGCCAGGGTGGAGAAGCTGATCTTCATGGGTGGTTCATTCCTTTGCTCAGTAAATTCATTGGCGGCCAAAGCGCCTGCAAGATGCGGTGCCTCAGCCGTCATTAACGATGATTATACTCCTATATTTGTTAAATATCAAGCCAAAAATGCAGTCAAATGCCATTTCTCCTGAAAAATAAGCGCGTATTTTTTCGTACAAAACGATAAACAGCCCTCTCTGTCCCCGGCTTTTTCCGGCAGGCAGAAAAGGCTGTGTTTTACAGCAGTGTGATGTTGTTTTCCGCGCAGCGCCGGCGGGTCTCCGCATCCCAGCGGGAGGCCTGCACTTCGCCGATGTGCACCTTGCCGAGCAACAGCATACACAAACGGCTCTGTCCGATACCGCCGCCGATGGTCAGCGGCAGCTCGCCATTCAGCAGCATTTTGTGGAACGGCAGCTCTGCACGGGCCTCACAGCCGGAAAGCGCGAGCTGCTCGGCGAGGGAGTTTTCATCCACACGGATGCCCATGCTGCTGATCTCGAGCGCCATGCCGAGGCCGTCGTGCCACATGAGCAGGTCACCGTTGAGGCTCCAGTCGTCATAGTCGGGTGCGCGGCCATCGTGCGGCTGGCCGTGGCGCAGCTTGCCGCCGATCTGCTCGATGAACACCGTCTTGTACTGGCAGGTGATCACATTCTCGCGCTGCTTCGCGGTCAGATCCGGGTACAGGTCATACAGCTCCTGCGCGGTGATGAAATACACATCGCGGCACAGTTCGGTCGTCAGGCCGGAGAACTGCCACTTGAGTTCGTCCAGCGTACCGCAGATGGCACTGACGATGCGGCGCACGGTGTCTTCCAGATATGCTGTGGTGCGCATTTCGCGGTCGATGACCTTTTCCCAGTCCCACTGGTCCACGTAGATGGAGTGGATGTTGTCGAGCTCCTCGTCGCGGCGGATCGCGTTCATGTCCGTAACGAGACCGTTTCCGACGAAAAAGCCGTACTCATGCAGTGCAAGGCGCTTCCACTTCGCGAGGGAGTGCACCACCTGTGCATTCATGCCCGCGGCGGGGATGTCGAACGACACCGGGCGCTCCACACCGCTGAGGTCGTCATTCAGGCCGGTGGCGGGATCGACAAAGAGCGGCGCCGTGACGCGCTTCAGGTGCAGCGCAGCGCAGATTTTCACGAGGAATATATTTTTGATCAGGCCGATGGCTTTCTGCGTCTCATATAAGCCAAGACCGGGGGTGTAGTTTTCCGGGATCGTCAACATGGGGATGCCTCCAATTCTGTACGGGCAGAAGATATTGGTTTATTATAGCAAATCTGCGGACATTTTGCAACGGGGAATTCTCGTCCCCTTGC
>JAFQWC010000166.1 GCA_017407665.1 Clostridia bacterium
GCCGTAGCGGTATACAACCACTATAAGCGTATCCAGTACAGCGGCGAGGACAACAGTGTGGAAATTGCGAAAAGCAATGTCCTGCTGCTGGGTCCTACCGGTGTGGGCAAGACCTATCTGGCACAGACGTTGGCAAAGCTCCTCGATGTGCCGTTCGCCATTGCCGATGCCACCACGCTGACCGAAGCCGGTTACGTGGGCGAGGACGTGGAAAACATCCTGCTCCGTCTGATCCAGGCCGCCGATTACGACATCGAGCGTGCCGAGCGCGGCATCATCTATGTGGATGAGATCGACAAGATCTCCAGAAAATCCGAAAACCCGTCCATCACCCGCGACGTCAGCGGCGAGGGCGTGCAGCAGGCGCTGCTCAAGATCCTCGAGGGCACCACGGCCGGTGTTCCGCCGAAGGGCGGCCGCAAGCATCCGCAGCAGGATGTGATCAACATCAACACCTCGAACATCCTGTTCATCTGCGGCGGTGCGTTTGACGGCCTCAGGAATGTCATCCGCCGCCGTACCGAGTCCCAGACGCTGGGCTTCAACTCGGTCATCAAGAGCAAGAACGAGCTCGACAACACGGAATGGATGAAGGACGTGACCCCGCACGATCTCGTGAAGTTCGGTCTGATCCCGGAGCTCGTCGGTCGTCTGCCGGTCATCACCGCGCTGAGCGATCTCGATCAGGATGCGCTGGTGCGCATTCTCACCGAACCGAAAAACTGCCTTGTGAGCCAGTACAAGAAGCTGTTTGAGCTGGATCAGGTGGATCTGGAGTTTACCCCGGAGGCACTCGTAGCCATTGCCAAGCAGACCATTGAGCGCAAAACCGGTGCACGCGGTCTGCGTTCCATTCTGGAAGGCGTGCTGACAAAGCTCATGTTCGAGGTTCCGAAGGATCATACGATCGAGAAGGTCACGATCACAGCAGACACCGTTCTGAACGGTGCAGCGCCGGAACTGGTCCGCAACGCGGAACGCATTCCGGTGAAGATCAAAATGACGCAGATGAAGCGCCGCACACACCGCGATTCGGTGTCTTAAGTTCACACATACAGGCTGCGCAGCGGGAATTTGGCTGTGCAGCCTTGTCCTGTTTTTGAAGATTCGGAGGCAAGATGCATTTTGTCTCCTTCACGATACACATTTCCTAAGCGGAAATGAATCTCTGGAAAAGGTGCCCCCGAAACCGTGGGGCAAAGGTACTGGAAAATGAGTAGAGAAATCAATTATGCACAGGCGAGAACCCTGCCGGTGCTCGCTGTACGGGGTCTTGTGGTATTTCCGGGCATGATCCTGCAGTTTGATGTTGGCCGGAAAAAGTCCATCCTGGCTGTCAAGCAGGCACTCGAAACCGACCGTATGCTGTTCGTCGTCACACAGACGGATCTTTCCGAAAACGAACCCGTGGCCGAAGACCTCTATAAAGTCGGCGTGATCGCCAAGGTCAAGCAGGTCGTACATACTTCGGAAGATGGCATCAAGATCCACGTAGAGGGTCTGCAGCGCGCGGAGATTATGTCCGTTGTGGTCAGCGATCCGTATTTGGTCGGCACGGTGGAGCCGCTCGAGGAACCGTCGGCCCGCGAGAACCTGAAGACCGAGGCGCTGCGCCGCATCGCCCATGAAAAATTTGAAGAATACATCCGTTGGTTCCGCCAGGTCCCGCCCGATATTTTGATGGGCGTGATGCAGAAAAAGAACTGCGGTGAACTGGCCGATTTTATCGCCGCCAATATTTCCATCGATTTTGAGCAGAAGCAGTCCATCCTCGATGAACTGCATCCTGTGACCCGTCTGATCAAGCTGAATTCCATCCTCTCCGATGAGATCCAGGTTATGGCTCTGGAGCGGGAGATCCAGCAGAAAGCACAGGAGCAGATGGACGAAAACCAGCGCAATTATATGCTGCGCGAGCAGATGCGGGCCATCGCCAATGAACTCGGCGAAGAGGACCCCATGGAAGAAGCGCAGGAAATGCAGGAGAAGATCAAAGCACTCGCCGCCCCGGAGGAGGTCAAGGCAAAGCTCCTCAAAGAGAGCGAGCGTCTTGCCAAAATGCCGTACGGTTCGCATGAAGGTTCCGTGATGCGTGTGTATCTGGAGACCTGCCTCGATCTGCCGTGGGGCAAATACGCGCCGGAAAAGCTGGACATCGTAAAAGCGCAGAAGATCCTCGACCATGACCACTACGGTATGCAGAAGGTAAAGGATCGTTTTCTGGAGATCCTTGCCGTGCGCAAGCTGTCCGATAAGGCCACGGGCCAGATCATCTGCCTCGTCGGCCCGCCGGGCGTCGGCAAGACTTCCATCGCGCGTTCCATCGCAGAGGCCACCGGCCGCAAATACGTGCGCGTCTCTCTGGGCGGCGTCCGTGATGAAGCCGATATCATGGGCCACAGAAAGACCTATGTCGGTTCCATGCCAGGCCGCATTATGGCTGCCATCAAGCAGGCCGGTGTCAGCAATCCGCTGATCCTGCTGGATGAGATCGACAAGCTCGGGCAGAGCTTTAAGGGCGATCCCTCCGCATCCCTGCTAGAAGTGCTGGATCCGGAGCAGAACAGCGCGTTCCATGACCACTACATTGATCTCCCGTTTGATCTGAGCCGCGTGCTGTTCATCACCACGGCCAATGATGCGTCCGCCATCCCGGGTCCGCTTTACGACCGTATGGATGTCATCACGCTGGGCAGCTATACCCACGACGAAAAATTCCACATTGCTACGAAATATCTGATCCCGAAGCAGCTCAAGAAGCACGGCATCACCGCAAAGCAGCTGCGATTCAATCCCACAGCCCTCCACGCGATCATCGAGGGCTACACCCGCGAGGCCGGTGTGCGTACACTGGAGCGTACCATCGGCAGCATTTGCCGCAAAATCGCTCGTAAGATCGTCACAGAGGAAGATTTCAAATCGTATTCTGTAAAGACCGCGAATCTGGAAGAGCTCCTTGGCCCGAAGAAATTCACAAAGGACGACAGCGATAAGCGCGACGAGGTCGGCCTTGTCAACGGTCTGGCCTGGACCAGCGTGGGCGGCGAGCTGCTGTCCATCGAAGTGGCCGTTATGGACGGTACGGGCAAGATCCAGCTGACCGGTTCCCTCGGCGACGTGATGAAGGAATCCGCCTCCGCAGCCATCACCTGCATCCGCAGCCGTGCGGCGCAGCTTGGTATCAATCCGGATTTCTACCAGAAAAAGGACATCCATATCCACGCACCGGAAGGCGCCGTGCCGAAGGATGGCCCGTCCGCCGGCATCGCGATGGCGACCGCCATCACATCCGCACTGACCGGAAAGCCCGTCCTGCACAGCATCGCCATGACCGGCGAGATCACGCTGCAGGGCCGCGTACTGGCCATCGGCGGTCTGCGTGAAAAATCCATGGCCGCTTACCGCAACGGCGTGAAGACCGTCCTGATCCCGCACACCAATGTGCCGGATCTCGCGGAAGTGGACGCCGTTGTGAAAGAAAACGTGACCTTCATCCCGGTGCGAAAGATCGACGAGGTGCTGCCCGTGGCCATTCCGGCCCTTTGCGCCGCGGAAGAAAAGGAACCGGAGCGCAAGCACAGCGTTCTGGAAGCAAATCAGCGCAGTGTACCTGCGTTCAGACAGTAATAACGCCTGATCATCAGGCTTGGAGAATCCCATGAATTTTCAATCCGTAACTTTTGAAGCCGCCTTCGGGCGTGCCGATCAGCTCAAGGCCTCCGATTTGCCGGAGATCGTATTTGCCGGCAAGTCCAACGTCGGTAAATCCTCGCTGATCAATAAGCTCATCAACCGCAAGGCGCTGGCCCGTGTCAGCGCCACACCGGGTAAAACCGCTACGATCAATTTCTTCCGCCTGCCCGCCTGCCGTCTCGTGGACCTGCCGGGCTATGGCTACGCCAAGGTCTCTCAGAATGAGAAGAACCGTTGGGCCAAGCTAATGCAGAGCTATTTCGATGCGGGCCGCAAGATCGCGCTTGTGATCCAGATCCTCGATATGCGCCACGAACCTACGGCGGACGATTTTGATATGATCAATTTCCTCATCGAGCGGGAGCTGCCGTTTCTGGTGGTCTGCACCAAAAGCGATAAGCTGAATAAAACGCAGTTCAATAACCAGAGCGCGTATTTTGCCGAACTTTTTAACGAGCACGAGATCGAGTTTATCCCGTTTTCGTCCCAGTCCGGTTTCGGTCTGGACGTGCTCAAAGCCCGCATTACCACTGCGGTAGAAGGCACAGCAGACTGACGCAGTCCGATTTTGGTGTATTTTCTGAAGGGAATGAATGAAAATGTTTGTATCCGATTGTCTGTCCGTCAACGAAAACGGACATCTGACCATCAGTGGCTGCGATACCGTGGACCTCGCGCAGCAGTACGGCACAGCACTGTACGTGATGAGCGAAGATAAGATCCGCGACACCTGCCGCCGCTATAAATCCTCCTTTGATCAGCACTATGCTGGCAACGGCGCGCCGATCTATGCCAGCAAGGCATTCAGCTGCAAGGAGATCTGCCGCATTGTGACCAGTGAGGGGCTCGAGCTCGAGGTCGTTTCCGGCGGCGAGCTGTATACGGCGCTTGCGGCGGGCGTGGACCCGAAGATCATCCATTTCCAGGGAAATAACAAGTCTCTGGAGGAAATTGCCTATGCCATCGACAGCGGCGTGGGCGATATCGTGGTGGATAATTTCTCCGAGCTGCGCCGCATCGAAGCGCTGTCCGCCCAGAAGGGTGTCACCACAAAGATCTCCATGCGCATCAAGCCCGGCATCGATGCCCATACGCACCAGTTTATCCGTACCGGCCAGATCGATTCCAAATTCGGTTTTGCACTGGAAACCGGCGAGGCATTCGAGGCTGTAAAGGAAGCGGTAGCCGCAGAGCACGTGGAGCTGACCGGTCTGCACTGCCACATCGGTTCGCAGATCTTCGATATTTCTCCGTTTGTGCTGGCAGCGGAAGTCATGCTTGGTTTCTACAATAAGATCTATGTGGAACTGGGCAAGAAATTGACCCATCTGAACCTGGGCGGCGGCTTCGGTATCAAGTATAAGAATGCGGACGCTTCCGTACCGTATGAAAACTATATGAGCCGTGTTTCCGGCGCGGTGCATGCCGCTTGTGAAAAGTACGGCCTGCAGATCCCGAAGATCTACATCGAGCCGGGCCGTTCCATTGTCGGTGAGGCCGGTATCACGCTCTATACCGTGGGCGATATCAAAGAGATCCCCAGTGTGCGCAATTACGTGGCTGTGGACGGCGGTATGTATGAAAATCCGCGTTATGCCCTGTACCAGTCCGATTACACCTGCCTTGTGGCCAATCGTGCCGCAGAGCCGAGAAAATACAGAGCGACTATTGCCGGTAAGTGCTGCGAAAGCGGCGACCTCATCCAGGAAGGCGTGAAAATCCAGAAGCCGGAAATCGGCGATATTCTGGCTGTGCTGTCCACCGGCGCTTACAATTATTCCATGGCATCCAATTACAACCGCAACCCGAGACCCGCCTGCGTCATGGTGTCCGGGGGTACTTCCCGCGTGATCATCAAAGGGGAGACCTACGCGGATCTCATCCGCAATGACCTGTAAGCGGCGCTAATTTTTGTTTTTCGTATTTACTTTTTTACTTTTCCATGGTAAAATTTAAAAGCAGAAAGCGATAAATGACGAAAGAGGTATAGCCATGAATACTAAGCTGCACGACGAAAATGTTGATTTCCTGTTTGATTCCATTCTCATGCTGGAAAGCCGTGAAGAATGCTATCGTTTCTTTGAGGATCTTTGTACGGTTCCGGAACTGAAAGCCATGTCTCAGCGTTTGGCTGTGGCCAAAATGCTGAATGCCAGACAGGTGTACAGCGAGATCGTTGCCGCGACCGGTGCCTCTACAGCGACCATCAGCCGTGTCAACCGTTCTCTCAACTACGGCAGCGACGGCTATGCTCTGATTTTTGACCGAATCTGGAATCAGGACAAAGAGAAGGAAAAGAAGTAATGGCCGGATATGATGTTTTTGCCCGATATTACGACGCGCTGACAGCCAACGTGGATTATGCCGGGCGCGCGGCGTATCTGGCGAAGCTTCTGGAAAAACTGAATCATGCACCGGGTCTCACGCTCGATCTGGCCTGCGGTACCGGCAGCCTCACCCTGGAGCTGCACAAGCTCGGCTTTGATGTGTACGGTGTGGACGGTTCCTATGCCATGCTGTGCGAAGCCAAGGACAAGGCCTATGATCTCGACGCGGACGTGCTGTTCCTGTGCCAGAAAATGCAGACACTCGACCTGTACGGCACGGTGGATACCGTATTCTGTTCCCTGGACAGCATCAATCACCTGCCCGGCCCGGATGCCGTGCTCGAAACCTTCAAGCGTGTGGCGTTCTTCATGAATGATGACGGCTGGTTCATCTTTGATGTCAATACGCCGTATAAGCATGAAAGCGTGCTGAGCAACAATACGTTTGTCTACGACCTGGCCGATATCTACTGCGTGTGGCAGAACACGTACAATCCGCAGGATCGCAGTGTTGCCATCTCTCTGGACTTCTTTGAGAAGATGGGGAAGACGTACACCCGCAGCAGCGAGCGTTTTTCGGAACAGGTCTATACGCCGGAAGAGATTACAGCCATGCTCGAAAAAGCCGGTTTTGATCAGATTCAGGTTTTTGGCGATCTTTCTTTTGATCCGCCGAAGGAGACGGAGCAGCGTCTGATCTTCGCTGCCCATATTACAAATTCGCAGAACGGCGTCTATGAGGGCTGAGGCTTTCAGGCCGTTTCAGGAAAGGAAGTTATTCCATTGGATAGAATTATTCGCTGCATCACATCGAACGGTGCGATCATGGCATCTGCCATCGATACAAGCGATACGGTATATACCGCACAGCAGCTGCATTCCCTGAGCCCAACGGCTTCCGCAGCGCTGGGCCGTCTGCTCACCGGTGCTTCCGTCATGGGCGCCATGCTGAAGCAGGCAAATGCTACCCTGACGCTGCGCGTCAACGGCGGCGGCCCTCTGGGTACCCTGACCGCCATTTCCGACAGCCGCGGCAATGTGCGCGGCTGCGTGGATAACCCCACAGTGGAAGTGCCCCGCAAGCCCAGCGGCAAGCTCGATGTCAGCGCGGCAGTCGGCACAAGCGGCCGTCTTGGTGTCATCCGCAGCTACGGCAGCGGCGAGCCGTATATGGTCAGGTGGAGCTCATCAGCGGCGAAATTGCCGTGGACATCACAAATTACTACGCAACCAGTGAGCAGATCCCGACCGCCTGTGCCCTTGGCGTACTGGTGGATTCCGAGAACGGACAGGTTCTTCTGGCCGGCGGCTTGCTGATTCAGGTGCTGCCCGGCGCATACCCGGAGGATCTTGAAAAGCTCGAAGAGAATGTTGCAAAGCTGGAGCCGGTCACCACGATGCTTGCCAAGGGTATGTCCGTAGAGGATATGTGCCGCGTCGCACTCGACGGCTTCGAAATGGAAGTGCTGGACGAAATGCCGGTGCACTATGCCTGCAACTGCAGCTGGGAAAAGTACTATAACGCTTTGTCCACACTGGAGCCGGAGGAGATCGAAACCCTGCCCACAACAGATGGAAAAGCGGAAGCGGTGTGCCCGTACTGTAACCGGAAATACTATTTCACCACGGAAGATCTGAAAGCACTGGCCGAAAAAGTGCGTGAGACCAGGGCCTCTTTTGAACAGTAATTTTTCGAAAAAAGTTTCGAAAAAGGTATTGACTTTTCGAGATACATGTAGTATTATATAACACGTCGCTGAGAGACACCAAAGTTTTGAAGCGAGTGTGTATGGGGGTATAGCTCAGCTGGTTAGAGCACCTGCCTTAC
>JAFQWC010000167.1 GCA_017407665.1 Clostridia bacterium
GCGTTTGCGGATCTCGTGGACGACATGGATCTCATGGAAGCCATGGTGAAGTATATCATCTCCTATGTTCTGGAGCATTGCCCGCAGGATCTGGCTTTCTTCAATCAGTTTGTCGATAAGGGTCTCATCGAGCGTCTGCAGCATGTGGCAACATCTGACTTTGTACGTATTCCGTACACGGATGCAGTGGCTCTGCTTGAGCAGCACAACGATGAATTCGAATACAAGGTGTTCTGGGGTGCGGATCTGCAGACCGAGCACGAGCGTTTCCTCACCGAAAAGCACTTTGGCAAGCCGGTCTTCGTTACCGATTACCCGAAGGAGATCAAGGCGTTCTATATGCGCCTGAACGACGACGGCAAGACCGTTGCTGCAACCGACCTTCTGGTTCCGGGTATCGGCGAGCTCTGTGGCGCGAGCCAGAGAGAAGAGCGCTACGATGTGCTCCTCAACCGCATTCGTGAGCTGGGCCTCAACGAAGAGGATTACTGGTGGTATCTCGACCTCCGTCGCTTCGGCGGCAACAAGCACGCCGGCTTCGGTCTGGGCTTCGAGCGCATGGTCATGTATCTCACCGGCGTTTCCAACATCCGTGATGTTCTGCCGTTCCCGCGTACGACCGGCTCCGCAGAATTCTGATTCTAAAATCAAAGAAATGATCAAAATGCAGGATTTCAAAATGGAATCCTGCATTTCTTTTTGTGGTGTCCTTGCTGTTTTTAGCTCTGAATTTACTTTCGTTTTACCGGGTGAGTCGGATTTGAAAAAATAATTTGCAAGAAAATAAAAAAGGACTTGCATTTTTTGCCTTCATAGTATACAATGTATAAAGTTTGAGTCCGAAGATTGAATGTTATCTTTCTGAAATAATTCAAAAATCTATTGGTTTGGAGATGCTTTGAATGGCGTATGCTTCCCTGACAAAATCTGAATTGAGCGACATTGCGGCGCAGCTTACATCTGAATATAATGCATGGAAAGAAAAAAATCTTTCGCTGAACATGGCACGCGGTAAGCCCAGTGCAGCGCAGCTGGATCTGGCACTGGGTGTTCTGGAGACCCTGAAAGCGCGTTATGAATTTGCGAACTCCAAGGGCAATGACGTGCGTAACTACGGCATTTGGGACGGTCTTCCGGAGATGAAGCAGATCTTCTCCGATATGATCGGCATCCCGCCGCAGCAGATCATTCTCGGCAACAATTCCAGCTTGCTGATCATGTTCGACGTCATCTCCCGCGGCTATTCCCACGGCTTCAACGGCTGCAAGCCCTGGGCAAAGCAGGACCAGCTCAAGTTCCTGTGTCCGGTTCCCGGCTATGACCGCCATTTTGCCGTTACCGAGTATTTCGGCTTTGAGATGATCAACATCCCGATGTCCGAAACCGGCCCGGACATGGATCTCGTGGAGAAACTTGTCGCGGAAGACGAAAGCATCAAGGGCATTTGGTGTGTTCCGAAGTATTCCAATCCTACCGGCATCACGTATTCCGATGAAACGGTTCGCCGTTTTGCATCCCTGCGTCCGGCGGCAAAGGACTTTAAGATCATGTGGGATAACGCCTACTGCGTGCATGATCTCACCGATACACCGGACCATCTGCTGGATATCTATGACGAGTGCATGGCAAACGGCACGGAGGATATGCTGATGATCTTCGCATCCACCTCCAAGATCTCTTTCCCGGGTGCCGGCGTAGCCTGCGTTGCGACCAGCGACAGAAACATCGTCGACCTGAAAAAGCATTTCATGACCCAGACCATCGGTCCGGATAAGATGAATCAGCTGCGTCATGTGCTGTTCCTGCACGATATTCACGGCGTGCGCGACCTGATGAAGGGGCACAGAGCCATTCTGGAACCCAAATTCAAGCTTTGTCAGCGGATGTTGAAGGAACAGCTGGGTGATCTAGAGATCGCCGCTTGGAATGAACCGAACGGCGGTTACTTCATCAGTGTGGATGTGATGGATGGATGCGCCAAGCGCGTGGTTCAGCTTTGCAAAGAGGCCGGTGTGATCCTCACGGATGCCGGTGCAACGTACCCGTACGGCAATGATCCGCACGACAGCAATATTCGCCTTGCGCCGTCCTTCCCGCCTCTGGAAGAGTTGGAGCAGGCCATGGAAGTGTTCTGCACCGCCATCAAATTGGCTGCAGCAGAGAAGCTTCTTTCCGCATAAATCAAAATCACCGCCTGCGGCCGTTTGGCTTGCGGGCGGTTTTCTCTTGTGTCCTGCAGAAAACAGGCATCATTTTCCGTTGACTTTCCGGATGGATCGCGCTATAATGATATAAGAACGAATGTTCTGATTCGAAAAGGAGTGAGAGCATGGAAAACAGAACTTATATCGCCATAGATCTGAAATCGTTCTATGCTTCTCAGGAATGTATAGAGCGCGGTGTGGACCCGCTCACCACCAATCTGGTTGTTGCGGACATGAGCCGCACGGAAAAAACCATCTGTCTTGCGGTTACACCGTCTCTGAAGGCATACGGTGTGCCGGGGCGCGCCCGTTTGTTTGAAGCGATTCAAAAGGTTAAGGAAGCCAATGCTCTGCGCCGGCTGCATGCACCGGGCGGGAAATTCACGGGAAAATCCTTTGATGCGACGGCACTTGCGGAAAATCCGGCTTTGGAGATTGATTTTCTGATCGCGCCGCCTAAAATGGCGAGTTATATGGCCGCGAGCGCCAGAATTTACGAAATTTATTTAAAATATGTTGCGCCGGAAGATATCCATGTTTATTCCATCGACGAGGTCTTTCTGGATGTTACATCCTATCTGCCGGTCTGCGGGTTAACCGCACGGGCGTTTGCGGAGAAAATCATTCAGGATGTACTGGAGAATACCGGCATCACAGCCACCGTGGGCATCGGCACCAATCTGTATCTCTGTAAAGTTGCAATGGATATTACCGCCAAGCGTATCCCACCGGACAAAAACGGTGCGCGTATTGCAGAGCTGGATGAAAGAACCTACCGGGAAAAGCTCTGGAATCATCGTCCGCTGACAGATTTTTGGCGCGTGGGACGCGGATATGCGAAGAAACTGGAATCGTACGGCCTATTTACCATGGGCGATATTGCCCGGTGCTCACTGGGGAAGCCGAGCAGCTTTCACAACGAAGCCCTGCTCTACAAACTGTTCGGTGTCAACGCCGAATTGCTGATCGATCACGCGTGGGGCTGGGAGCCGTGCACCATTGCGGACATCAAGGCGTTTAAACCCGATACGAACAGCGTCGGTTCCGGTCAGGTCCTGCAGAGTCCGTATCCGTTTGACAAAGCGCGGATTGTGGTGCAGGAAATGGCGGACCATCTGGTTCTGGATCTCGTCGAGAAGGGGATCGTAACGAATCAAATGGTGCTTACGATCGGTTATGATCGTATGAATATGGAAGACCCGGAAATCCGCGAAAAGTATGACGGCCCGGTTACGACCGACCCGTACGGGAGAAAGATCCCCAAGCACGCGCACGGCACGGAGAACCTAAAAACGTATACGGCGTCCACACAGCAGATTCTGGAGGCTGTGACCGCACTGTATGACCGCATTGTGGATCCGAATTTGCTGATCCGCCGGATCAATCTCGTGGCTGCCCATGTGGTGGCCGAAGACAAACTGCAGCCGGAAGAAAGCCCGGAGCAGTTGGATCTGTTTACGGACTACGCAGAAAAAAAACAGGCGGAGCAGCAGCGAATGGCGGAGCTCGAGGAAGAACGCCGCCGACAGCAGGCGATTTTGAGCATACGAAAAAAATACGGTAAAAATGCTATTTTGCGCGGGCTGAATCTGAAGGAAGGCGCCACCGCACGGGAGCGAAACGGGCAGATTGGCGGCCATAAAGCCCAGTGAAGGAGAAAAGATATGGAGAAAAACCACCCTTATGCAGATATTCTGGATGCTCCGCGTCCCGTTTTTCCGCACCGCCGACATATGTCCATGGTGGAGCGCGGCGCACAGTTTTCTCCGTTTGCCGCACTGACGGGCTACGACGATACCATTCAGGAGACCGCTCGGCTGACGGACATCGAAATCGAGCTGGATCCGGAAAGTCTGGAAAAACTCAATGCGCAATTGCGCTGGCTGGCGGCACAGGTGCATTTGCAGCCGGAAATCCGGGTCACCAGTTTTGAACCGGATGAGAAAAAAGCCGGCGGGTCTTACTGCAGCCGGATTGTTTCTGCGCGTAAGATCGACCCGGTGCGTCAGGTTCTGATCACAGCAGACCGGGAAGAGATCCCCATGGAGCGCATTCTTGCGCTGGACGGTCCCATATTTGAACTCATGGAATAAAAACACGCTGTGCGGAAGAAAAAACTGCACAGCGTGTTTTATGTTTATTTGCGATACCGTTCGACCGCTTCCAGACCATACTGCAGATAGAACAGCAGGTTATCGATGTACTCCGCCGTCGGGAAAGGGTATTCCATATAGCCGGCAGAAGGGCAGAGAATGAATCGACCGCTTGCCTGTCCGGCTGCAACGCATTCGTCGATCAGCATACGAATGCGTTCTTTGGAGGAAAGCAGCAGTTCCTGAATCTCAATATTGCCTTCCCAGCCGATTGTCCGTCCGTACCGGGAGATGATGTCCTGCATATCGATGTCGCCGTTTTTGGGCGGCTCCAGTGGGTTCAGAACGTCCACGCCCATCTCGATGAATTGATCGACAAATTTCGCCACCTTGCCGTGGGAGTGCACCCAGACGTAACCGCCCGCGTTGTGAATGAGATCACAGACCGGTTTGTCGTATTCCGTGACGAATTCGCGGAAGTCATCCGGACGCATCAGCGGCGGCAGATAGAGTTCCGGACCGACCCAGGAAAACGGCGCCTGAATGCCCGTATCCAGAATGGCTTTTGTGTGATCGAGAACGCGTTTAGAGTAAACATCGATCACTTCGCGCAGCTCATTCCGGCAATCCACACTGAAATAGGCCAGATTTTCGGAGCCGACCATTCTTTGCAGCGCATAGCTTGCGTGGTCGATGCTCGGCATCACAACGCCGCGGTCTCCGAGCTTTCGAACCAGCATTTCATACCGCGCAGAATCCACGGGGAAGGGCATGTACGGCAGAGAGAGCAGTTTTTCCAGATCTTCCGGTTCTTTCACCATGAATTCCGTCGTGTAAGTCGGTTTGCCGACGGTGGAAACATGATCCACCATATGCAGATCACCCTTGGGCGTGTGCAGAATGATGTGTTCGTTCTTCCATGTAGGATCCTTGGTGTCTTCGCGGTATACCTCCGTCAATTCCTTCCAGTGCATACCGGCGTACATATTGAAGTTAAAGCCGCATCCAATAAACAGATCGCTGACTTCCGCCGCCAGATCACTGACCGGCTGATACGCGGGATGCAGCTGCGGGTCTTCCGGGAATCCGGCGCCCCACAGTTTCA
>JAFQWC010000168.1 GCA_017407665.1 Clostridia bacterium
GGCTTCATCGAGGCCAGCAACAATATGCATCTGCCGCACAACTTCCCGAAGAATTCCGTGGCTTATACCGGCACGCACGACAACAATACGCTGCTCGGCTGGCTGTGGGAGGCGCTCCCGCACGAGCGCGCCCATGCGCTGGATTACTGCGGTTTCCCGGGCGGCGACTGGGCCGTGGGCGGCAGCCAGAGCGCTTCCTGCCGCTGCATGATCCGTGCCCTGTGGCAGAGCCCGGCCAACACCGTCATGGTGCCGGTGCAGGATCTGTGCGGTTTCGGTAAGGACACGAAGATGAACGTGCCCGGCGTACCGAACGGCAACTGGGCGTTCCGCGTGACCCGCGACCAGCTCTCCGGCATCGACTTCCCGTGGATCCGCAAGATGAATCAGGTTTACTGGCGCACAAAGCCGGAAGTGAAAGCGGCTGCGGAAAAAACAGCGGAAGAATAAACAGAAAATGAAAATCAGCGAGGTCCGAGGGCTTCGCTGATTTTTTTGCGCAAAAAACCCGTTCGCCGTTTTGAAAACAGCGGACGGGTTTTCGTAGTTGATTCGGATTACAGGGTGATGCCGAACAGGCGGCAGGCGTTTTCGCAGCCGGCGGTGAGGACTTCCTGTGCAGTGATGCCGCGGACTTCGGCGATCTTCGCCGCGTCGTAGGCGATCATGCTGCTGTCGCAGCGCTTGCCGCGGAAGGGGACCGGTGCCATGTAGGGGGCGTCGGTCTCGGTGAGGAGACGGTCGAGCGGGATGTCCTTTGCGACCTCCACGCTGTGGCGGGCGTTCTTGAACGTGACCACGCCGCCAAGGCCGATGTACATACCGAGGTTCACGGTCTCGCGGGCAAGCTCCACACTGCCGGAGAAGCAGTGTACGACACCCTTGGGCTTATACTTGCGGAGGATCTCCATCATGTCGCCGTGGGCCTCACGGTCATGGATGACGACGGGCAGGTCGTACTTCTTTGCAAGCTCCAACTGTGCGATGAACACTTCCTTCTGGCGCTCGCGGGGGCAGGCGTCCTCCCAGTGGTAATCGAGGCCGATCTCGCCGACGGCGACGATCTTCGGATGGGCAAGGAGTTTTTCCACGGTCTCGAGCCAATCTGCGGGCAGATCGGCGGCACATTCCGGATGGATGCCGACGGCACCGTAGAAATAGTCGTATTTGTCGCACAGATCGATGGTCTGCTGCAGGCTCTCCATATCGGAGCCCATATTGATCACACCGCAGACGCCTTTCTGCGGTAAGATCGAGCCGAGCAGCTCGGCGCGGTCAGCGTCAAACTGCCCGGATTCGTAATGTGCATGGGAATCAAAAATCATAGCTGAATTCCTAATCAATGGATGTTGGAGCCCGGCTCAATGCCGTCTACGAAGATGACGCGTACGTCGTCTTCGCCGGCGTCGGCTGCAAGGATCATGCCCTGGCTTTCCACGCCGCAGAGCACGGCGGGCTTGAGGTTCGCGACGATCACGACGCTGCGGCCGATGAGGTCCTCGGGCTTGTACCACTTGGCAATGCCGGAAGCCACGGTGCGCGGGGTGTCGGTGCCGTCATCGAGGGTGAGCTTCAGGAGCTTCTTGGCGCGCTTGATCGGCTCGCAGGCGGTGACTTTTGCGACGCGGAGCTCGACCTTGGCGAAGTCTTCGATGCCGATCTGTGCGAGACCGACAATCTCCTTCTTCTTGGGCTCTTCCTTCGGGGCGTACTTGGCCTGCACGGCGGCGATCTTTTCTTCCATCACCTTCGGGTCGATGCGGGCGAAGAGGATCTCCGGCTTCTCGGTGACCTTGGTGCCGTTCTCATAGAGGCCGAAGGTCTCGAGGGTATCGAGCTCACGGACGGCGGTGCCGAGCTGTGCGCAGATCTTCTCTGCGGTGTCCGGCATGAACGGCACGAGCAGTGCGGCGCCGATGGAAATGCTTTCCACAAGATTGTAGAGCACGGTGGAAAGACGGTCTGCCTTGGCTTCGTCCTTGGCGAGTGCCCACGGCATGGTCTCGTCGATGTATTTATTGCAGCGCTTGAAGAGCGTGAAGATCTCGGTGATGGCGTCGGCCACGCGGAGCTGCTCCATCTTGGCTTCTACCTTGGCCTTGGTGCCGAGCACAACGGCCTTGAGGTCGGCGTCGACGTCTTCGATAACGCCCTTGTCGGCGACCACACCGCCGAAATACTTGTTGCTCATGGAAATGGTGCGGTTCACGAGGTTGCCGAGGGTGTTGGCCAGGTCGGAATTGGTGCGCTCGATCATCAGATCCCAGGTGATGGTACCGTCGGACTCAAACGGCATCTCGTGCAGCACGAAGTAACGGACGGCGTCCACACCGAAGAGATCAACGAGGTCCTCGGCATAGATGACGTTGCCGGTGGACTTGCTCATCTTGCCGCCGTTCATCAGCAGCCACGGATGACCGAAGACCTGCTTCGGCAGCGGGAGATCGAGGGCCATGAGGAAGATCGGCCAGTAGATGGTGTGGAAGCGGATGATGTCCTTGCCGATGAGGTGGAGGTCGGCCGGCCAGTCGCGCTTGAACTGCTCGGTGCCTTCGCCGCCGCAGTCATAGCCGATGCCGGTGATATAGTTGGTGAGGGCGTCCAGCCAGACGTAGACGACGTGGCGGTCGTCAAAATCGACCGGGATGCCCCACTTGAAGGAGGTTCTGGAAACGCAGAGATCCTGCAGGCCGGGCAGCAGGAAGTTGTTCATCATTTCGTTCTTGCGCTGTACGGGCTGGATGAACTCCGGGTGGGTGTTGATGTGCTCGATGAGGCGGTCGGCATACTTGCTCATCTTGAAGAAGTAGGCTTCTTCCTTAGCGGGCTGAACTTCGCGGCCGCAGTCCGGACACTTGCCGTCGACGAGCTGACTTTCGGTGAAGAAGGACTCGCAGGGTGTGCAGTACAGACCCTCGTAGTAGCCCTTGTAGATGTCGCCCTGCTCATAGAGCTTCTTGAAGATCTTCTGCACCTGCTTCTCGTGGTAATCGTCGGTGGTGCGGATGAACTTATCGTAGGAGGTGTTCATGACGTCCCAGTTGGAACGAACGACACCGGCGATCTGGTCAACATACTCCTTCGGGGAGAGGCCGGCAGCTTTGGCCTTTTCTTCAATCTTCTGGCCGTGCTCATCGGTGCCGGTCTGGAAGAAAACGTCATAGCCCTGGCGGCGCTTGAAACGGGCGATGCTGTCCGCCAGCACGATCTCGTAGGTGTTGCCGATGTGCGGGTGGCTGGAGGTGTAGGCGATCGCCGTTGTGATATAATACTTGGGTTTACACATGGTTTGATCCATCCTTTATAGATTTATGGTCGTGATCGGTTCAGGAAAAAATGACAGCAGACAGGGCGGACAGTACCATCATCCCCGCAAGAAGAATGGCGACGATGCGCACGAACAGTTTGCGTGATTTTTCTTTTTGCATGGAATTATCCCTCCTCTGCCGAATCATAAAATTACATTTTATTTTACCATTCTTTTTCCGGTCTGTAAAGCCGCTGATTGACTTTATTTTTATGGATTATTGCTTTGCTGATTTGACGCGTATATGTGTGTAGTGATATAATTTTGTATGGGTGATTTGTGTGAAAAAAAGGAATAAAAATACTAATCAGAAAAACTCAAGACAAAATTACTATGTTTGTTACAATTGTGGTAAGGAGCATCTGGCAGGAAGATTATGCCCAAGTGTGAAGAATAAGATTGAAAAGTATAATGGATCGCAAAGAAGAAATTTTTTGATGGGTAATATCTACTTAATGTGTATCAAAAAGAATGTGGACATTTATCAAATTTTGAGAGAACTCTCGTCGATAATGCAGGCTTCCCTTTTCGATGATGCTAAGAGCGGAGAAACTGGATGGGATCGACATCGAACTGTTAGTGTTGATTGGATAACGGAGTATTTTGCCTTATCATTGAATTGTAACGGCAAGGCTTTTTTTCAAGGTAAAGAGGTCACATTAGAAAAATATGAACAGAAAATGAGATCTTTCGATCCTATATGTGATGTTGAAGGAGGACCGTATTGTTTATTAGATGAGAATGAAAACATAACTGAAGTAGAGTTTCAAATAAGAGCCGATTTTTTTGAAGATACGGTAGATTTTGATGTTGATGATCATGCTAAAAATGAATCAGTGCCTAGTTTTATGCATTATGTTTATGGAAACAGCAAATTGTTCCTTTCTAAATCTACAGAACCAAATGAACGGTATACTCTTAGTATGCTCTTTATGAACTATCGTCAAATGGAGTTCGATAAGAGAAAAAGAGATATTGACCGTGTTGAGATTTCTTTTAGTTCTTTGGATAATAGTTGTGGAAATACTTTCACTTTAGTAGAAGCAAAAGGAGGTGTCCTGAAAGAAATCTTTGAGAAAGTAATGGATTATGGTTGGACTGAAGAATCCATGATTCAAAGAACTTCATATGAAAATCCAGAAATGGAAAGATGGGTTGACAAATTAATGTCAGCGACCGGCAGAAAGTTTGTTGGAATGAAATGGAGAAAATCCGAATATCTAGGAGACTCTTATCCTATTGAATATGTGGAATATTACTCTACATATGGAAGAGATGATGTTGTGGTTAGGGTTAATATTAGTGATGTTTCATGGAGTGATAAAGAATTTCTTTATATTCGAAACCGGGAAGGTCTATCTCAATGTTTTGGTAGGCGAATTGCAAAACCATCATATTATCGGAAGGAAGAAACGGAAAATAGTTTTGTTCCAACTAGTAGTAGCAAAATTAGAGCTTTAGTTGAAGTGATTGAGAAATCAATTACTGAGTATGTGAATGATAGATCAATTATTGAAGAGAAGAAAGAGGTGAAGTTGAAGTTCAGCGACGCAATTGTTACATCAAGTGTAAGAGCGTGCTACAAGAGATCGCATACCGTAGTGCCTAAAACTGGGCTAATTGAGTTATTGACAGCTGCAGGAGAAATAATCGAATATCAAGTATATTTGGGCTACTGCCAGCAGTGTAAAGTCTATACAATGTACTATTCTGACTATTATAAAATGCTTGAAAAGGGGAAGCCACTTTGCAAAGTGTATTATCTGGAGGATGAAAGCAAATGGCCTGAAATATCTCGATTTGATTATCGAAGCCAATCCACACTTGCTGCGATGGGATATAGCGTAAGTCAAACGAGCGACTTAAGTGAGGAAGAACGTCGAGAAATTTTGGATAAGGCAATTCAAAAAAATACTGTTCAGGTGCATGATTTGCTGGATTTTTTGAATTGGCTGGTAAGAACACGCGAGACACAGGATAAATATAAACGGGCGGTTAAACGCTGGAATGATGATATTGTATATGTAAAAGAGACGTATGGTGAGAATGGGGAAAAGGTGAGAGTTGCCTCTATTACCGTGAAAAAGCGAGGAACCGATGCTTGATTGGAGGGTAAATAAAATGACTAAGGAAAAGCGTGTGGCGGCGATCCATGATCTTTCGGGGGCGGGCAAGTGCGCGCTGACCATCGTGCTGCCGGTGATGTCGGCGTTGGGGTGCGAAGTTTCCGTGCTGCCCACGGCGCTGCTTTCCACGCACACGGGCGGCTTTACGAACCCGGTGGTGCGGGACTTAACGGCGGATCTGCTGCCCATGGCGGAACACTGGAAAAAAGAGGGCGCCTGCTTTGAGGCGGTGTACTCCGGTTTCCTCGGCAGTGCGGATCAGATCGATATCGTGCGGGAGATTTTTGCCATGAACCGGGAAATGAACCCGGCGGTGAAGATCCTTGTGGACCCTGTGATGGGCGACCACGGCAAGCTGTATAAGACCTATACAAAAGAAATGGCGGATGGCATGGCAAGGCTCTGTGCCGGCGCGGACATCATTGTGCCGAACATGACGGAAGCGTACCATCTGCTGGGCGAGACATACAAGGCGGGGCCGTATGACAAAGCGGAGATCGAACGGATGCTGCGGGCGCTGTCCGATCTGGGTCCGGAAACGGTGGTGCTGACCGGCGTATGGTTTGACGAAGCGAAGATCGGTGCGGCGTGCTATGACCGCCAAACCGACCGTGCGGATTTCGTGCTGCATCCGCGCGTACCGGGGGCGTACCACGGGACGGGTGACCTCTTTGCGTCCATTCTTCTGGGCGGCCTGATGCAGGGGCTTTCCCTGCAGGATGCATGCGGCTGTGCGGTGCGCGGTGTGGCGGAATGCATCCGGCACACGGTGGAATCGGGCAGAACGGACACGCGCTGGGGTGTACGGTTTGAGGATTGCCTGTTTTTTTTGATGAAAGATGTCTTTTCTCTTGCAAAATAAAGGGAAATGATGTATCATAGAACGCAAAGATTTCGCGCTTTCAAGCGCTAAAATTTACGCATTGCCGTGCACGGAAGATGCGCGGCCGGAAGGGTCTGAAAAATAATTATGTTCTACCAGAAAGACATTGAAACGATGAAACGCAAGGACCTCGAAGCCCTGCAGCTTGAGCGTCTGCGCCGCCTGGTCGATTACTGTATCAACAATGTACAGTTTTACAATGAGCGCCTGACAAAAGCCGGCATCACCTCCGGCGACAAGATCAAGACGCTTTCCGATATTCAGTACATCCCCGTGACCACGAAGGATGATATCCGCGATCATTATCCGTTCGGGATGCTGGCACGTCCGATGAAGGACATCGTGCGCATTCATGCATCGAGCGGTACAACGGGCAAACCCACTGTTGGCGTGTATACACAGAATGATCTCGACAACTGGTCGGACAATGTGGCACGTCTCTGTGCGGCGGCCGGTGTGACGAGCGACGATATCGTCCAGATTTCTTTTGGATACGGTCTGTTCACCGGTGCGCTGGGCCTGCATTACGGTCTGGAAAAGCTGGGTGCCACCGTCATTCCCGCGTCTTCCGGCAACAGCGAGAAGCAGCTGATGATGATGCGCGATTTCGGCGTGACCGGTCTGGTCGCGACACCGTCCTATGCCATTTACCTGAGTGAAATGGTGCGCGAGGGCGAGTATCCGCTCTCCGCTTATAAGCTGAAGCACGGCATTCTGGGCAGCGAAGGCTGCACGGCCGAAATGCGCGACCGCATCGAGCAGAACTTCGGCATCCGCGTCACGGACAACTACGGTATGACCGAGCTGGGCGGCCCGGGTGTTTCCGGCGAATGTGAAATGCGCGACGGCCTCCATTTTGCGGAGGATGCGTTCCTGCCGGAGATCGTGGACCCGGAGACCCTGCTGCCGAAGGCACCGGGCGAAGCGGGCGAACTGATCGTGACCACGCTGCTGCGTGAGGGCTTCCCGGTGCTGCGCTACAGAACCAAGGACATCACCCGCCTGAACTACGAGCCCTGCGCCTGCGGCAGAACCCACGTGCGCATGGATAAGGTCATGGGCCGTACCGACGATATGCTGATCATCAAGGGCGTCAACGTGTTCCCGTCCCAGATCGAAAGCGTGCTGGTGGGCACAAAGGGCATCTCCGAGAAGATCGGCCCGCACTATCAGCTGATCGTGCGCCGCAAGAATTATATGGATAATCTGGAAGTCAAGGTAGAGCTCATCGACGAGACTCTGTTGGACCGTTACCGTGAACTGGAAGGCCTGCAGCGCAACATCCACGATAAGCTCAAGAGCGTGCTGGGACTGGAGACAAAGGTCACATTGGCCGAGCCGAAGTCCCTCGAGAGATTCCAGGGCAAGGCCAAGAGAATTCTGGATCTCCGCAATATGAAGGACTAATTTTTGAGCCTGTATGGATAGCAGAGGCACAGGCGGCGATAACCCGCACGATACGTCGTTGCGGGAACCATGTTGATTCGGTCACATACACAAAGTATGCTCCCTGGAATCAACAGAACCCCGCGCCTAGTCTCGCACGGATTCTGGCCGTCTGGGACCGATTCGGCAGGAATCTGTATGATACGGTTTGGATAGTAAAGAGATACCTTTTTAAGGAAGGATGAGTGTTTTGAAGGAATTATTGCAGGGCAACGAAGCGGTGGCCCGCGGTTTGTACGAAGCCGGCGTGACCGTTGTTTCCAGTTACCCGGGAACGCCCAGCACGGAGATCACCGAAGCTGCGGCGATGTATGACGAAATTTATTGTGAATGGGCGCCGAATGAAAAGGTGGCGGCTGAGGTGGCGGCCGGCGCATCCATCGGCGGTGCGCGCAGCTTCTGCGGCATGAAGCACGTCGGCCTGAATGTGGCGGCGGACCCTGTTTTCACCATGAGCTATATCGGCGTGAATGCCGGCATGGTCATCGGCGTGGCCGACGACCCGGGCATGCATTCCTCCCAGAATGAACAGGACTCCAGAAATTATGCGATCGCCGCAAAGCTTCTGATGCTGGAGCCCTCCGATTCCGCAGAGTGCCGCGATATGACGAAGCTCGCTTATGAGCTTTCCGAAAAGTTCGATACCCCGGTCATGCTGCGCCTTTCTACACGTATCGCACATTCCAGAAGTGTGGTGGACACCGTGGCGCGTCAAAATGTGCCGCTGCGTGACTATGTGAAGAACCCGGCGAAGAACGTCATGCTGCCGGCGTTTGCCCGCCCGAAGCATGAGATGGTGGAAACCAGAACCGTCGCGGAGCGCGAGTGGGCGGAAGACTGCGCACTGAACTTTGTGGAAGACAACGGCGCGAAGACCGGCGTGATCGTGGCCGGCTCCGTGTACAAATATGCGAAAGAAGCGCTCGGCGATACCGTAAATTACCTGAAGCTGGGCGTTGTGAACCCGCTGCCGGTCAAAAAGATCATCGATTTTGCAGCCGGTCTGGACAAGGTTTACGTCATCGAAGAGCTGGATGATATTCTGGAGACCCACTGCCGCAAGATCGGCGTGGAGGTTATCGGCAAGGATCTGTTCCCGCGCTGCGGTGAATTCTCCCAGAAACTGATCGCCGAAAAGATGGGCGTGGCCCGCGGTGAAAGCGTCGCGCTGGAGGAGAACATCCCGGTGCGTCCGCCGGTCATGTGCTGCGGCTGCCCGCACAGAGGCCTGTTCTATGCGCTCAAGCGCGAGGGTGTGTACGTCAGCGGTGACATCGGCTGCTACACGCTGGGCGCTTCCGCACCGCTCGGTGCGATGGACGCCTGCATCTGCATGGGCGCTTCCATCTCTGCCTTGCACGGCTACAACAAGGCCCGCGGCGCCGAAGCCGAAAAGAAGGCGGTGGCCGTCATCGGCGACTCCACCTTCATGCATTCCGGCGTGACCAGCCTCATTGATATTGCTTACAACCGTTCCAATTCGACGGTGATCATTCTCGATAACTCCATCACCGGCATGACCGGCCACCAGCAGAACCCGACGACGGGCCTGACCATCAAGGGTGACCCGACGAGTGCGGTGGATCTGGAGGCGCTGTGCCGCGCAATCGGCATTTCCGATGTGCAGGTGGTGGACCCGTATGACCTGAAGGCCACAAGAGCGGCCCTGAAGGCAGCGCTCAATGCCGAATGCCCGAGCGTGATCATCAGCCGCCGTCCGTGTGCGCTGCTGAAGACCGTGAAGCATAAGCCGGCGCTGACCGTGGACACCGACAAGTGCATCGGCTGCAAGGCCTGCATGGGCATCGGCTGCCCGGCCATCAGCATGAAGGACGGCAAGGCGGTCATCGACGCGACCCAGTGCGTGGGCTGCGGCGTTTGCACCGATCTCTGCCCGAAGAAGGCCATCGGCTGAAAGAGGGGTTGAAACTATGAAAAGTGTTATGATCGTTGGTGTTGGCGGACAGGGTACACTGCTGGCCTCCCGTGTGCTGGGATGTGTCATGCTGGACGCCGGCTATGATGTAAAGGTAAGCGAAGTGCACGGCATGAGCCAGCGCGGCGGCAGCGTTGTCACCTATGTGCGTTGGGGCGATAAGGTGGAATCTCCGGTGATCAACGAGGGCGAGGCCGATGTGCTGCTCGCGTTCGAACAGCTGGAGGCGGCACGCTTTCTGCCGTACCTGAAAAAGAGCGGCGTGGTCGTGACCAACACGCAGAAGATCGATCCGATGCCGGTCATCACCGGTGCGGCGGTCTATCCGGATGGGCTGCTTGAGAAGATCGAAGAAAAGGGTGTGCAGCTGACGGCGCTGGATGCGCTGGCACTGGCCAAGGAAGCCGGTTCCCAGAAAGCCGTGAACGTGGTGCTGATCGGCGCAATGGCATCGTCTCTGGATATTCCGGAGGAAAGCTGGCTGGCGGCGATCGAAAAGACCGTCCCGGCAAAATTCCTGGAAATGAACAAGCGTGCATTTGCACTTGGATTTCACGCATAAACAGACTTTGGAAGCTGAGCGTGTGATCGGCAAGCGCAGCAGGTAATATCGGAAAGGGGAAAACACAATGCAGATTCAGCAGTTATCCGTTTTTATTGAGAATAAGCCCGGCAGACTGGCCGAGATCACAGAGGTTCTGGCCAATGCGAACGTGGACATCCGTGCCATTTCCGTGGCGGATACCAGTGATTTCGGTATCCTGCGCGTCATCGTGGACCGTCCGAAGGAGGCTGTTCTGGCCCTGCGTGAGCACGGCATGACGGTTTCGCTCACCAATGTTCTGGCGGTGGGCTTTTCGGATGAGAAGGGTGCGTTCTCGAAGATCATCCGCGTGCTTTCCAACGCCGGCATCGATGTGGAGTACATCTACGCATTTGTCAGCCGCGATAGGGGCAAGGCGTCTGTGATCATTCGCACCGACAAGAGTGCACGCGCCGCAGAGGTGCTTGTGCAGAACGGTGTGGAGCTTCTCACCGCCGAGGCACTGCAGAATATGTAAGTTTGAAGCACGGGCCCGTGGTTTCCGAAAGGAAGCTGCGGGTCTTTTTTTATGCCCAAAAACAGAAAAAAGCGGACATTTGCGGACATGCCGCGGATATTTCGGTACACGCGGCTGAAAAGTTTCCCTCCGGAGGGAAACTTTTCGTGTTTTCCCGGGTATAGGTGAAGGGACTTTTTCCGACCTTCAAAAAATCTTTCGCAAAGAGGGTGTGAATCATGCATGAGGAAATGGGCCGTGAGGAAACGGCACGGGAAGGCTTTCGCCGGCTGGCGTTTGGCAGCATACGCGATGCTGTGCGGCTTTTGTTCTGCGAGGATGTGAATCCGCGGGTGCTCAAAAATATGGATCTGTTTTCCGTCTCGGAGATCAAGCGCAGCAAGGACGGTTCCATCGCGATCCAGTTCTTTGACCGGATGGAGGCGCTGCGGATGCTGAGCGAGCTGGAAAACGCCTCGGGCGGTGCGGAAGGCTTTCTCGCGGCGATCGAATCCGGTGCGGCGGCACTCGGGGCGCAGGAAGAGGAATCGCCGTGCGGGTGATGCCTTTTTCTGAAAAGCAGATGCGTGTGCTCTGCTGGTGGGGCCGGAAAAGCCCGTACCGCAGCCGGAGCGCCATCATCTGCGACGGCGCGGTGCGCAGCGGCAAAACGGTGTGCATGGGGCTTTCGTTCTTTCTGTGGGCGATGTCCCGGTTTACGGAGACCGGCTTTGCGGTGTGCGGCAAAACGATCCGTTCGGTGCGGCGAAATGTGATCGCGGAGCTGCTGCCGGAACTCAAACGTCTGGGCTTTACGGTGCAGGCGCGGTTTTCGGAAAACCGGCTGACGCTGCAGTACAAGGGACGGGAAAACCGGTTCTATCTCTTCGGCGGCAAGGATGAATCGAGCGCGGCGCTGATCCAGGGCGTGACGCTCGGCGGCATTCTCTTCGATG
This sequence comes from Clostridia bacterium, assembly GCA_017407665.1. Classification (GTDB taxonomy): domain Bacteria; phylum Bacillota; class Clostridia; order Oscillospirales; family Acutalibacteraceae; genus Hominenteromicrobium. The sequence continues at coordinate 11,695 of JAFQWC010000168.1, forward strand.
AGGTGGCGCTGATGCCGCGCTCCTTTGTGGAGCAGGGTATTGCGCGCTGTTCGCTGCCCGGTGCGCGGCTGTGGTTCAACTGCAATCCAGAGCATCCGCAGCATTGGTTCTACCGGGAGTGGATCCAGAAGGCGGAGAGCCGGAACGCGCTGTACCTGCACTTCACAATGGAGGACAACCCCAGCCTGAGTCCGGCGGTGCGGGAGCGCTACCGGAAGATGTTCACCGGCGCGTTTTACAGCCGGTTCATCGAGGGCAAATGGACGGCGGCGGCCGGCCTGATCTATCCGTTTATGGACGGGCTGTTCTGCGACACGCTGCCGGAGCAGTTTTCCCGGTACGCGGTGTCCATCGACTACGGCACGGTGAATCCGACCTCGATGGGGCTGTGGGGCGAACACGGCGGCGTGTGGTACCGCATCGACGAGTACTACCACGATGCGCGTCTGACCGGCGTACGACGGACGGACGCAGAGCATTTCCGCGGGTTTCAGAAGCTGCTCCATGGCCGAAAGCCGGAACGGATCGTGTGTGATCCGTCGGCGGCGAGTTTCATTCAACTGCTTCGCAATGCCGGGTACAACGTAATGCCCGCGGTGAACGAGGTGCTCAACGGCATCCGGGAGACGGCCACCGCGCTGAAGACCGGTAAAATAAGGATCTCTGCGGGGTGTACCGACGCGGTGCGGGAATTTTCCCTGTACCGCTGGACGGATGACAGCGCCCGGGATGCGCCGGTGAAGGAAAACGATCATGCAATGGACGACATCCGCTATTTTGTCTCCACGGTGCTGCATCAGGATGCGCAGTTTGCGTGTGCGGTGGAGCGCCGGGGGACGGGCGGGAAAGGAGGAGGCTTTTGGGCTTTCTGAAAAAGGAAAAGAAAACAGCCGCCGCGGTGCAGACGCAGGGAACATGGTCCCCGATGCTGCCCGTGACGGCGGGAGAGCGCAGCCTGTACCGCGCGCTGCGCGATCAGGTCCCCATCATCGACGCGGCGATCTTCAAGCTGGTGCGTCTGGTGGGCGGCTTTCGGGTGGCTTGCCCGGACGAAAAAGCAGAGAAAGCGCTGCAGCAGTTTCTGGACTGTGTGCCGGTGAACGGCATGACCCGCGGTGTGGAGAGCTTTCTTTCCACGTATTTCGAGCAGCTTTTGACCTACGGCAATGCCGTGGGCGAGGTCGTGGTGGCGGACGGTGCGGTGCGCGGGCTGTACAACGCGTCTCTGGAGGATCTCGAGATCCGCATGGTGTCGCCCATGGAGGCCGGGGTTTTTGTGATCCGCGACAGCGGGACGGAGCCGTGCCTGTATCCGGAACTCATCCTGCACTCGGCGCTGAATCCGGTGCCGGGCACGGCGCGGGGTACCTCGATCCTCAAGGGTCTGCCGTTTGTCAGCGAGGTGCTTCTCAACATCTACCGGACGGTGGGCATCAACTGGGAGCGCATGGGCAATGTGCGCTTTGCGGTAACCTGTAAAAACGAGGGCTACATGAACGCCGGAGACCGCGCCGGACAGCTGGCGCAGGCCTGGCACAACGCGATGCACGGCCCGGGCGTCAGCGATTTTGTGGCGGTGGGCGATGTGTCCATCAAGGCCATCGGCGCGGACGGGCAGCAGATGGACAGCAACGTCCCCGTGCGGCAGATGCTGGAACAGATCGTGGCCAAAATGGGCATTCCGCCGTTCTTGCTGGGTCTGTCCTGGTCCTCCACGGAGCGTATGTCCAGCCAGCAGGCGGATATGCTCACCAGCGAACTGACCGCGTACCGCCGCATTCTGGAACCCGTGATCCGCAAGATCGGCGGCATCTGGCTGCGTCTCAACGGTTATGCGGATGAACTGGATGTGGTGTGGGACGAGATCACGATGCAGGACGAAGTGGACCACGCCAATGCAGCGTACTTGACAGCGCGTGCCGATGCACTGCGCAGGAAGGAGGAAACCGTTTGAACGGTTGGATTCAGAAAAACGGGCAGCCGGAAAAGGATGTGATGGAGCGCATCAACCGTTACACCCGCCGCCCCTACAAGGCGGAGGAGGTGTACACCTTTTCGGTGGTGCTCTGCGACAATGAGGTGGACCGTGACTTTGAATGTTTTACCACAAAGGCACTCGAGAAACTCGCCGCGCTGTTTGTGGGCAAGACCGGCATTCTCGACCACGACCACTCCACCCGCAATCAGGCGGCGCGCATCTATGACACGGCGGTGAAGGTTTTCCCCGAGAAAACCACGAGCCGCGGCGAAGTGTATGCGCAGCTGACTGCGCAGGCGTACGTGCCGAAAACCGCGGAGACGGAGAGCTTTATCCAGTCCATCGACAGCGGCATCCGCAAGGAGGTCAGCGTCGGCTGTGCTGTGGAGAAGCGCACCTGCTCCATCTGCGGCGGGGAGAACTGCACACACATTCCGGGGAAGCTCTACAGCGGCGAGCGCTGTGTGCGCATCCTGGATGAACCCGTGGACGCCTACGAATTTTCCTTCGTGGCGGTGCCGGCTCAGCGCGCGGCCGGCGTGACCAAGCAGTTTGCGCGCAAACCGAAAAAGGAGGTTTGTTCTGTGGAAGACATTCTGAAACGTCTGGAAACAGAGGAAGACAGTGTTACGGTATCCGGTGCGGGTTTTGCCGCGCTGAAAGCGGAGCTGAAGACACTGAAAATGCGTGCCGAATGGGGCGAGCGCTACAGAGAATCGCTGTGCGGCCGAATCCGCAAATACAGCGCGGTGGCACAGCCCCAGTTCAGCCGCGGTCTGACCGACAGCATCGTAAAGCATCTTTCGGTGCAGGAGCTGGAGGAAATGGCAGACGCACTCGGCAAAATGGCGGAGAGCCGTATGCCGGTGACACCGCAGCTTGCGGGCAGAAACAACGGCACAGAGAAGGCCGCGGACGACCGCGCCTTCTGCATTTGATCTACATTGAGAAAGGATGGAATGATTTATGGCATTCGAAAATATCACACTGGAAAAGGGCATGTACGGCGTGCCGGGCAAGAGCTTCACACAGGTTCTGGAGGAGATGGACGATTCTCATCAGTACACCGGTACAGCAATGGCCGGTCTCGATGCGTATCAGCGCCAGCTGAAGCGTTTCGGCATTAAGGTCAGCGGCCCGGGCTGCGACACCGTGGAGAAGTTCTTCACTTCCTCCCAGAGTGCAGCCCTGTTCCCGGAATATGTAGCCCGTGCCGTAAAGCAGGGCATGGACCGCGTCAATCACCTGCCGGATATGGTGGCAGCCGTGACCAACATCAACGGTATGGACTACCGCACCATTCAGGCCGAGACCGACGAAGCAGCTGCAAATGCCGTGGCGGAAGGCACCAATCTGCCGGAGACCGTCATCAAGACCAGCGATACCCTTGTGGAGCTCAAGAAGCGCGGCAGACTGGTGGTCAGCTCCTATGAGGCCCTGCGCTTCCATAAGCTCGACCTCTTCACCGTCACCCTGCGCCAGATCGGTGCCTACATCGCACAGATGCAGATGCAGGACGCGGTGGATGTGCTCCTGAACGGCGGCACCAATATGACCACACTGAACGCGGCACCGACCTACAACGATCTCGTTTCCCTGTGGGGCAGCCTTGCACCGTATAACTTCAACACCATTCTGGCCGGCACAGAAGCCCTCCAGGATCTTCTGAAGATCGAGGAGTTCAAGGACGCACAGGCGGGCCTCAATTTCCACGGTACCGGCAAGCTGATCACCCCGCTGGGTGCTACTCTGATCCATGTACCGACCATGGAGCCGAAGAAGATCATCGGTCTCGATAAGAACTGCGCCCTCGAAATGGTACAGGCCGGTGAGATCATCACCGATTACGACAAGCTGATCGATCGTCAGATGGAGCGTGCGGGCATCAGCGCCATCGCAGGCTTTGCACAGATTTACGGCGACGCCGCCAAGGGTCTGAGCTATTGATCCTGACCGCCGGCGGGCTGCTCTATACTGAGCGGCCCGCATGGGCGGATCAAACGGAAAGGCATGGTGATTTTATGGATTTACAGCAGGTTCTGGCCAGAGTACATGTGCTGACCAATGACAGCCGGGAGGCGCTCTTGACCACCCTTTGCATGGATGCCATCCGCGCGCTGGAAAGCCGGCTGATCGACCCGAAGGCCGATCATACCGCGTATAAAGAAGCACTTTGCAGGGCGGCAGCGGCAGAAGTTCTGTATCAGTTGGCGCTGGTGGATGCCGCGCAGGCACCGGACAGCCTGACCGCCGGCAGCCTCAGGGCGGAATACAAAACAGCCTGTGCGCAGGCAGAAGCGTATCGCCGACAGTGTTTCAGGGCGCTTTCACCGATTTTACGGGAGGACGGATTCTTCTTCGGGGGTGTACGCACATGCAGATGAAAATGGATCGGCTCCTGCAGCGGGCAGAGACCGCAGCAAGCCGCACCGCAGCGGAGGTATCCGCACTGCATCCCGAAAAAATGCGTTTTGGCCCGTTTGTGTTTGAACCCACCCCGCAGAACATTCAGGTGAATCACCGGGCGATCCTGCGGGAATCGGTCACGGTTTCCGGCGAAGAGCACACGGCACGTGTGGGGACCGGACGCAGCTGCGTGACCGGAAAGGGCGCTTTTCTCGGCCCGGATGCGATGGTGCGCATGGAGGCGCTGGAGGGACTGTTCGGGGAAGCGCACACCCTGTTTCTGCCGGGCATGGCACCGTTTCCGGCCATTCTGAGCGCGCTTTCCGTGGTCGGCACGCCGTCTCCGAACTGCGTGGAGTATACGGTCAGTTTTTCGGAGACGGGTGAGGTTCCGGCGGGCGTATCCGGCTGCACGTTTCTGGCGGCGGAGGGAGAAAGCCTGTGGGATTACGCGTACTTTTCCGGCGTGACCGTGGATGCCCTGGTTGCGGCGAACCCGCATATTTTGTGCATCGGCGCGCTGCAGGCCGGAGAGGCGGTGCATATTCCGTGATGGAGATCTGCTTTATTTTTCCGGACGGCCGGGAGATCCGGCCCGTGAAAAAACCGACCCGCATGGAACTTCTGCGCGATCTGGACACGCCGGCGGACGGACTAGAGCTGCGGTATGACGCGCTGCAGCCGGTCTTCGGCGAAGTGCCGGTCGGCGTTCGCGTGATGCAGGGGGAGACCCTGATTTTTGAAGGCATTGTGGATACGCACACGGTGGAAGCTGAAAAAGGTGTGCGCACAGAACGATTCCTCTGCCGCAGCACGGCGGCAAAGCTGCTCGATAACGAGGCGCAGCCCGGCGTGCTGAACCGGCCCTCCGTGCGGCTGATGGACAAATTGTACCTTGCGCCGTTTGGGCTGCGGGCCGATGACCGCTTGGCGGGTTTTGCGGCAGGGCGTTTATCTGTGGAGCAGAAGACACGCTGCTGGTCGGTACTGCAGCGGTTTGCGGAGCAGCTTCTGGGTACGGATATTTTCTGTAAGCGCGACGGCACGGTCTGTTTTTCGGCGCGTGCGGGCAAGCTGCTGCATCTGCCGACGGCGGTGCGGCTGCGCCTGACGAGAAATCCGTATGCGCGCATCAGCCGCGTAGTGGTGCAGAACGCCCGCACAGGTGCCTACAACACCGTGTACGACAACGAAAATGCGCGCGGCGTGCAGCGCATCCGCTATCTTTCCGCAAGGGCGGAAACCGCACCGCAGGCGGTGCTTTCTGCCGGCGAGCAGGAGGCTTTGCTGGTGACGGCGGTCTTTGCGGGCTATATCGATGCCGACCCGGGCGACCGGGCAGACCTGACGGCGTACGACCCGACACTGCCGCAGCTGCAGGTGATCGCCGTGCAGTATGTGCAAAACGGGGAAAACGGAGAGACCGTGCTGGAGCTCAAAACTCTGACCGGCGGAAAGGAGAACGGAGATGTGGAATTCAAGACGGACAGCCGCCGCACGGCATGATGCGGTGGTGCACACCGGAAAAGTGACGACGGGCGGCGGAACCGTGCACGTGCATACGGATATGGAACGCCGCGCACCGATGATCGCGGTGCCCTACGGTATGGCGGTCTGCGTGCCGCAGGGAGAACAGGTGCTGATGCTGCCGGAGAACGGGGTCTGTTTGGGATGCATCAACCGCACGGATGGCATGGAGCCCGGAGAAGTGCGCCTGTTTTCCGCCGGCGGTGCAGAGATCTGCCTCAAGGCGGACGGTACCGTGACCATCAACGGACAGGTATTCCCGAAAAACGGAGGTGACGCGTGATGCCGGAGATCAAAGTGGATCAGGGACGCATCTGTGACAACGGCCTGGGATTCCCGAAAAAGCTGGAGGGGCCGGAGGCCGAACTGCAGCGGATCTACAATCGGCTGAACGTGGTGCGCGGGAGCTTCCGGTATGACCGGACGCTGGGCAGCCGTATCCCGATAATGCAGACGGGGATGCCGTCCGCGGAGCGTGTGGCGCTGCGTTACGCACAGGAAGCCCTGCTGCCCTGCCCGGCGGTCACGGTGACCGCGGTGGAGATCGATTGGGACCGTGTGCTTGTCTCCGTGGAGACACCCAAGGGCGTGGGATGTGTGACGGTATATCTGAAGGAGGACGGACATGACATTTGATGCAATTTATGACCGCATGGCGGCGGCTTACGCTGCGCTGGCGGGATACAGACCGGAGGACGCCTCCGATGCGGGAATCCGCCTCAAGGTGCTGGCCGGGGAGATCTACGCGGCGCTGTGCAGCCTGCGTTCTGTGGAGGCGGAGGCCTTTCCGCAGACGGCGACCGGCGCGACGCTGGACCTGCACGCCGGCGAGCGCGGGCTCAGCCGAAAGCCGGCCGTACAGGCCACGGGCGCGCTGCTGTTCTTTCGCGAGACCCCGCTGGAGTATGACATCGAGATCCCGGCCGGCACCGTCTGTGCCGCGTCCGGTGCGGCTGCGGAGTACGAAACCACGGCTGCGGGTGTGATCCCCGCCGGTGCCTACAGTGTGGAAGTGCCGGCCAGAGCTGTGCTGGGCGGCCGAAAATACAACGCAGCGGCCAAGCGGATCGACACCCTTGTTACACCGCCGGTCGGCGTGGAATACGTGATGAATATGGCGCCGTTCAGCGGCGGTACGGATGCGGAGAACGACGATGCGCTGCGGCTGCGCCTTCTGCACAGCTGCGGCATCCTGCCCAACGGGGCAAACAGCGAAACCTACCGCCGTGCAGCACTCGAGGTGCCGGGCATCGGCCACGCAAATGTTGTGCCGCGCGAAAACGGCATCGGCACGGTGTCCGTCTATGTGTACGGCGACGGCGCCGACGCGACGGAAGAGATGGTGGCACAGGTCAAGGCGCATCTGGATGCGCTGCGTGAGATCAATGTGGATGTCACGGTGCAGCAGGCGGCTGCCGTGCAGAGAGATCTGGCGGTGTACATCCAGCCCAAGGCAAACTGTGCCTTCGGGCAGGCCCAAGCGCTGTGTGAGGCGGCACTGCTTGAGGTGTTCAGCCGGCTTACCGTGGGCGACTCATTCGTGCTGGCGTCCTGTACGGCGGCGCTGATGCAGACCGATGCCATCGAAAACTGCACCTGGACCGTGGGCACCAAGGATTATTTGGCTGCCGCGGATGAGATCGTGCTGCCGGGCACGATCTCCATTCTGGAAGCATCGTAAGGAGAAGGCTATGACGAGTACAGAAAAAAGAATGCGGGAAATTCTGACGGCCACCGGCCTGTATGACGGGACGGATCCGTTTTTCTCCGCGGAGATTGCCGCGTACGGGGCCGGTCTGCAGATGCTGTTCGACGCGATCGAGCAGGGCAGGAAGAATCTCTTTGTGCAGACCGCGGACGAAACGATGCTGGGCCGGTTCGAGCAGCTGTTCCGCATTGTACCGGCAGAAAGCGACCCGGAGACCCGCCGGCGTATGCTCCTGGAACGCGGCAGCGTGACACCGGCGGACAACACCCGCGCGGCGCTGGAAAAGCAGCTCCTCGCTGCGGGCATCCGCGGGAACATCGTGGAGCAGCACGAGGGCGGTTTGTACGTCA
>JAFQWC010000169.1 GCA_017407665.1 Clostridia bacterium
CGGACGAGATCGACATGGTGATCCCGGTCGGTGCCGTAAAGAGCGGGGAATACGACTTTGTGGAAAACGAGATCCGCGCGGTGAAGGCCGCCTGCGGGGAGAAGATCCTGAAGGTCATCATCGAGACCTGCCTGCTGACGGACGATGAAAAAAGAAAGCTCTGCACGGTTGTCTTCAACGCCGGTGCGGATTACATCAAGACCTCCACCGGCTTCCAAAAGGGCGGCGCTACGTTCGACGATATCGCCCTGATGCGCGAGGCGTCTCCGGCAGCGCTCAAGATCAAAGCGGCGGGCGGCATTTCGTCCTTTGCAGATGCGGAGCGGTTTTTGGAACTCGGTGCAGATCGCCTGGGCACCTCCCGCCTTGTGAAGATTTTGAAAAGTGAGGACAACGGCCATGGCTATTGAGCTGACCAAAGAAGTGCTGGAAAACCTGGCGGCGAAAGCAATCGAAGCCAGAGACAGTGCCTACTGCCCGTATTCCGGGTTTGCCGTGGGCGCGGCGCTGCTGGATATAAACGGAAACGTCTGGACCGGCGGCAATATCGAAAACGCCGCCTACGGCCCGACGAACTGCGCGGAGCGCACGGCGTTCTTTAAGGCGGTATCGGAGGGTGTGCGCGATTTTCTGGCCATTGCGGTGGCCGGCGGCAAAGCGGGGGAAGCGCCGGCGAGCTTCTGCGCGCCCTGCGGCGTCTGCCGGCAGGTGATGCGCGAGTTCTGCATGGATGATTTCAAAGTGATCCTCGCAAAGCCCGGCGAAATGGACGTTTACACCCTTTCTGAGATCCTGCCGGTGAGCTTTTCGCCGCGCGATCTGGCATAAGGAGGCATTTTATGCGCATGGTGGATCTGATCCGCAAAAAGCGGAACGGAGAAGTGTTTGAAGAAAACGAAATCGAATTCATTGTGAAAGGCTGCACGGACGGCTCCATTCCGGACTATCAGCTTTCCGCGCTGATGATGGCCATCTGCTTTCAGGGTATGACGAAAGCGGAGACCGCACAGCTGACGCTCGCGATGGCGAGGTCCGGCGACACCGTGGATCTTTCCGCGGTGGAGGGCATCACGGTGGATAAGCATTCCACCGGTGGTGTGGGCGACAAGACGAGTCTCATCATTGTGCCCACAGCGGCAGCCTGCGGCGTGAAGATCGCCAAAATGAGCGGGCGCGGGTTGGGGCATACCGGCGGCACCGTGGACAAAATGGAGAGCATTCCCGGGATGCGCACCGACCTCAACAAGGAGGATTTCTTCGCGGTCGTGAACCGCGTGGGCTGCGCGGTGATCGGGCAGTCCGGCAATTTGTGCCCGGCGGATAAGAAGCTATATGCGCTGCGCGACGTGACCGCCACCGTAGACAGCATTCCGCTGATTGCCTCGAGCATTATGAGCAAGAAGATCGCCGCCGGCAGCGACCGTATTTTACTGGACGTGAAGACCGGCAGCGGCGCTTTTATGAAAACGCAGGCGGAAGCTGAAGCGCTCGCGCGGGAGATGGTGGACATCGGCGCGCAGGTCGGCAGAAAGACCGTCGCGCTCATCACCGATATGGATCGCCCGCTGGGGCACGCCATCGGCAACGCGCTGGAGATCATCGAAGTCTGCGAGACGCTGCACGGACGCGGACCGCAGGACCTTACCGCCGAGTGTATTGAACTTGCGGCGAACATGATCTATCTCGGCGAAAAGGCCGAAGATATGGAAACCGCCCGCAAAATGGCGAAGGAAGCCATGGAAAACGGCACGGCCTTTGAGAAGCTGTGCGCCATGGTGGAAGTGCAGGGCGGCGACGCGTCTTATCTCAGAGATACAGAGAAATTTGCGCTCGGCAAGGTGCAGAAAATTGTCTGTGCGCCGGAAAGTGGCTGGATCACCCGTGCCCACGCGGAGCAGATCGGCCGCGCGAGCGTGCTGTTGGGCGCCGGCCGCGAGACGAAGGAAAGCGTTATCGATTTCGGCGCGGGCATCGTGCTCCACAAAAATAAGGGCGACTATGTGAAAGCCGGTGAGCCGCTGGCCACGCTGTATGCCGCCGATGAAGCAAAATGCGCGCAGGCCGAAAAAGCCCTTCTGGAGGCGTTCGCATTTGGAGGAGCGGAGCCGGAAGGACACGCTTTGGTGCTGGCAAGAATCGAGTGATTTTTGATAAGCCCGCGCTCCGCGCGCCGTATTTTTAGTGAGCCCGCCCTCCGGGCGCCGAAGTCTTTGGTGCGCAGGGGAATGTATTTCGGAAGCTGTTGAGAGGAAATGAGAGAAATTTCCGCAAAAAAGAAAAGCCCCCGAAAAATCGGGAGCTTTCCAAAGAACGCGAAATATAAGCTGGTTTCACTGCGGATCCGCAGATATCTTCCGTACGCGTTTGCGCAGTTGATTTCCTACTGCGGCGAAGCGTGTGCACACACGCGACTCCGCGACGTCGCTGTCCGTCGTACGGACTTAGCCACGTTCGGGACCGGTAACCGGCTCGTCGTACTCAACGCCGAAGGTCTCAACCGTGACCTTCTCCATGATCTGATCCATCATCGGACGGTCGCCCCATGTGCGGCGGGTGGAAACGATGGCCTGTGCCACGTCGATGCCCTCAATGACCTTGCCGAAAGCGGCGTACTGGCCGTCGAGATGCGGCGCGTCGTCGACCATGATGAAGAACTGGCTGCCGGCGCTGTTCGGGCGCTGGCTTCTGGCCATGGAAAGCACGCCGGTGGTGTGCTTGAGATCGTTCTTAAAGCCGTTCATATAGAACTCGCCCTTGATGCCGTAGCCCGGGCCGCCCATGCCGGTACCTTCCGGGTCGCCGCCCTGGATCATAAAACCGGGGATCACGCGGTGGAAGATGGTGCCGTCATAAAAGCCCTTCCGGATCAGGGAGATGAAATTGTTGACGGTGTTGGGTGCGATTTCCGGGTACAGCTCAGCCTTGATCGTACCGCGGTTGGTCTCAAAAGTAACAATAGGATTCTGCATTTTTGTATGTCTCCTTTCAGATTTATCCATTCGTAACGTATAGTATAGCATATTAAAACCAAAAAGGGAAGTGATTTTACCATGAAGCTGATCTCCTGGAACGTAAACGGCCTCAGAGCCTGCATGACGAAGGGCTTTGCGGAGTTCCTCGCCGCCGAGGACCCGGATGTCATCTGCCTGCAGGAAACCAAAATGCAGCGGGAACAGGCCGAGTTTGATTTCCCCGGCTACCATGAATACTGGAATTCCGCCGAGAAAAAAGGCTATTCCGGTACCGCTGTTTTTACAAAGCAAGAACCCCTCTCCGTTTCATACGGGATTGGGGTGGAAGAAGTGGACGCGGAGGGCCGCGTCATCTGCGCGGAATACCCGGCGTTCTATCTTGTCACCGTCTATACCCCGAACGCGCAGCGGGAGCTCGTGCGCATCGATTTCCGCATGGCGTTTGAGGATACCTTCCGCGCCTACCTCGGAAAGCTTCGCGAAAAGAAACCCGTTGTCGTGTGCGGCGATATGAACGTGGCGCATAAACCCATCGACCTCAAGAACGCGAAGGCGAACATCGGCAACGCCGGCTTCTCCTACGAGGAACGCGGCAAGTTTTCGGAACTCCTGGCCTCCGGCTTCGTCGATACCTTCCGTATGCTCTACCCGGACAAGGAGGGCGCCTATTCCTGGTGGTCCTATATGTTCAAATCCCGCGAGAAGAATACCGGCTGGCGCATCGACTATTTCCTCGTCTCCGAAGATTTTAAGGACAAGGTGCAGGACAGCCTGATCCTGAGCGACGTGATGGGCAGCGACCACTGCCCGGTGGAACTTCTGCTGGAGGTATAAAATGCAGTATAAGGACAAAAAGACGCTGACCACACTGCTGATCCCCACGGAAAACGGCTGGACGGTCGTGCACAAGAAGTTCAAAACGCCGTACGGCACAGTAACCTGCACGGAAACCGAAGATTCCGTGACCGCCGTGCTGGATTTCGGCGAACACACCGCAGAGCGCAAGGAAGCTGCAGAAGCCGTTTTGCAGGCGATCTTTGAAGAAAGTGAAGCACAAGCCGCCGTGCTGGACGGCGTAAAAACGACCCGCGAAAGCTGGCAGACCGCCCGCAGAGAGCAATACGCCGCGCTGCGGAAAACGCGCGAAGACTACGCCGATGTGCTCGGCCGCCCTGTGCACTGCGTGATGGACCGCCCGCTCGGCTCGGCGCATCCCCGCTATCCGGATATGATCTACCCCGTAAATTACGGCTATGTGCCCGGGCTTCTCGCCGGGGACAATGCGGAGCAGGACGTGTACGTTCTGGGGCCGACGGAGCCGCTGAAAGAGTTTACAGGCGTGATCATCGCGGTTATTCATCGCTTTGACGACTGCGAGGACAAGTGGGTCGCCGCCGAACAGATCGGCCTGTACACCGAAAGCGAGATCCGTGCCATTCTGGATTTTCAGGAAAAGTATTATACCAGCGAGATTGTTATGTGAACCTAGAAAGAGGGTGCGGTATGTACGACAAGAAAAAGGACAGAAGGATTACAATTACAGTATGGGTGATTTTAGCTGCAATGTTTGTTCTTTACTTTCTTGGGGCGTTCGTCAGGTGGCCGATTCCGTATAAATTCCTGCATCCTGCGGAGGAGATCGAAAGCGTGGCCATCGGTACGGTATATGACCCGGAAGACAGGGAGGAGGAACCGCCCGTGCCCGGTGCATTGGTGTTCGTTCCCAAAGTGGTTTTGAATGCGGAACAGCAGGCAAAACTGCTCGAACGGTTTGCGGATGTAGAGTGCATAAAAGTGCGGGGATTAGAGGCATTACAACTGAAAGCAGGTGCAGCGGTGATTCATATTTGTTATCGTAACGGAGATTATGAATCCATTGGCTGCGGTGGTCAGGTTACCTGGGAACCGAATCGCATAGGATGGGGTAGAGAAGAGCCCGGGTATTATTGCTGGGACAGCTTTTTTGATCTGGACAATCAAGCCTTTAACCAATTGATCAAAGAGACGTTGGCAGAATGTACAGAATAACGCTCTTTACGTGAAAAAGTGAGTAAAATACAGAGCATCCCGCTTCCGGAATTTTCCGGCGGCGGGGTGCTTTTGTATGTTCTGAAATTTACAGCAGGGTGGTCAGGCGGCGGGAGGCGTCGCGCAGATAGAGGATATTGCGCTCGTCCAGCACGGTGTCGCGCTTTGTGTGGATCTTGTCCATATAAAGCCCGATGCCCTTTTTTCGGTTCAGCGCAGCCACACCGACACCGCAGGGGAACTGCGATTGGTCGGAAGGATAGATCGCCCGGGAGGCGCGCTCGATATGCACCTCTTTGTCCGGTACGGGGCCGAAGGCTTCACAGATCACATTTTCCCAGCGCAGACGCGCTTTTTTGCTCTGGACGAGGAGGAAATGGTCGCCGTCCGAAACGCAGTCAAAATTCATGAGCAGCTTGTCCTTCATCTCTTTTTTGTGCACCTGCGCAAAGCGGGAGGAGCCGAACATGCCGGCTTCCTCGAGATCAAAGAACACAAAAGCGGCTTTTTCGCGCTCTTCGGGGGTCATCGCGGCGAGAATCTCGCAGAGGGTCAGCACGCCGGAGGTATTGTCATTCACGGTGGTTTGGTTGGCCGGGCCGCCGAGCATCATCCACAGGAAAGCGGCCAAAACCAGCCACATCGCGGCATAACCGATGGGGAATTCTCCGGTCCACAGCGTAATGAAATGAACGGCGCAGAACATCAGAGCCAGAAGCGGCAGCGTGATGAGCAGCTGATACAGCAGATAGAGCGGGATGTTGAGCGGCGTGATGAAATTCGGGAACGGCAGCCGGGCGCAGGTGTCGTAATGCGCCGTGAAGACGACCTGTGCCGTCTCTATGTTGCCGATGACGAGGTTGCGTGGCTTACCGAAGCCGCCCGCTTCCACCGTCAGTTCAGGATACGCGGCCTGCATCCGCTCGATGAACGCCGTCTTCTGCGTTTTGGTCTTGCGCACCTGAAACCGCGCAAGGATGTCTTTGGATAGTTCCGTCATAACCGCCTCTTACAGTTCGATCTGGCTCAGCACGTACTGGATATGGGTGTCCCAGAATTCCCAGCTGTGGATGCCCGGGAACTCGGCGTAGTCGTTCTCGATGCCCAGTGTGTCGAGATGTTTTTTGAAGCGGCGGTTCGGCTCGATGGCGAGCTTGTCCTCGGTGCCGCAGCGGATGATGAGCTTCGGCAGTGTTTTGCCGGATGCCTTGGCTTCTTCGGCCAGTAGGAACAGGTTGTTCTCCTTGCTTTCGGCAAATTCTGCGGGAGAGCCGAAATTCAGGAAGAAATTCATCCAGTTGGCGTAGGCGCGCGGGTCGAGCTCGTCCTTCATCGCGCGGAATTCCTCGATGCTCTTCATGGTGCGCAGAGCCTCCGGCAGATGACCGAGGCGGTCCACACCGGCGGAAAGGCCGCCCACCACGGAGAATTCATCCGGCAGGGCAAGGCCGATCTTCAGCGCGCCGTAACCGCCCATGGACAGGCCGGCAATGAACTTCTCCTCGCGCTTACGGGAAAGGTTGAAGTAGCGGGCGCAGATCTCCGGCACTTCCTTTGCCACGTAATCGAAATAGCGGAAGCCGTACTTCTGGTTGGTGTACGCGCCGAGGTGGGTCGTCATCATGACGACCGCGAGGCGCTTGTCGGAGACATAGCGCTCGATGGAGGTGCGGCGGTGCCAGATGGTCTGGTCATCGCTCGTGCCATGCAGCAGATACAGTGTGGGGATGGGCGCGTTTTCATCCTTGCCCGTGCCTTCCACGCCGATGCCCTGCATGACTTCCGGCAGAATGACGCCGATGTTCATCTGCATGCCCATCACCGGGGAAAAATACTTGAAATCTACGAATGCCATACTTACAACTCCTTCAAAAGATTTTTATTTTCTGCGTCCCGACGATCGGAACAGCAATGGACTTAGATGGACTGGATAAACTTGCGGAATGCCGCGCGGCCTTCCGGTGTGCACTTGTAAACGCCGGCGTCCTCGAGTACCTTGACGAACACGGCACCGACTTCGGCCTGCAGAATGGCCTCGGCGTTTTCAGCGTTCAGCTCCGGATGGCGTGTCACGAGTTCCTCCGCCCAATCGGCGTGCTTTTCGAGCACGGCGTCCGCGCGCAGGTCCGCACCCGCAAGCAGGGCCTTTTCCAGTGCCTTCAGCTCGTCCTTCAGGCGGGAGGGCAGCACCGCGAGACCCATGACCTCGATGAGGCCGATGTTTTCCTTCTTGATGTGGTGCAGCTCGTCATGCGGATGATACACGCCCAGCGGGTACTGCTCGGTGGTGATGTTGTTTCTCAGGGCGAGATCGAGCTCATATGTACCGTCGACGCAGCGGGCGATGGGGGTGACGGTGTTGTGCGGCTCTCCGTCGGTCTCCGCGAAGATGTAGGCCGCTTCGTCCGTGTAACCGCGCCATGCGTCGAGTACGCGGGAAGCCAGTGTGATGAGGCGCTGCGGGTCCTTGTGGCGCAGGCGCAGCACGGAGACCGGCCAGTTGAGGATGCCGGCTTCCACATCTTCAAACCCGGCAATGGTGCAGGATTCTTCGATATTGGCTCTCGCCATGGCAAAGGTGTAGTGGCCGCCCTGGTAGTGGTCGTGCGTCAGGATGGAGCCGCCCACGATGGGCAGATCGGCATTGGAGCCGAGAAAATAATGCGGGAACTGCTCCACAAAATCGAAGAGCTTGCGGAAGGTGCTTTCCTCGATCTTCATCGGCACGTGCTCGCCGAAGAAGACGATGCAGTGCTCGTTATAGTACACATAGGGGGAATACTGCAGGAACCAGTCCGCATTGTTGATGGTCATCGGCACCGCGCGGTGATTCTGGCGTGCCGGGAAATTCATGCGGCCGGCATAGCCGATGTTTTCCTTGCAGAGCATACAGGTGGGATAGCCGGACTGCTTCATGGTCTTCGCAGCGGCAATGGCCTTCGGGTCCTTCTCCGGTTTTGAGAGATTGATCGTGATGTCGATGTCGCCGAAGCGCGCGTCGCTGTACACCCACTTGAGGTCCTTCGCCACGCGGTCGCGGCGGATGTAGTTGCAGTCGCAGCAGAGTTTGTAGAACCAGTCCGTGGCGGCGATCGGGTCCGTTTCGTACAGGGCGTAGAAGGTCTTCTTCACCTCGGACGGACGCATCGTCAGCTCGCCCATGAGCTTGGTGTCGAACAGGTCGCGCTCGGTGATGCCGTCACCGATGATGCCGCGGGCCACGGCTTCGTCACACAGCGCGGTCAGCAGGTCGCCCAGAGTCTCGGCGGTCTCCGCCGGTTCATCCGCGTAGTCGTCCTCGTGAAAGGCCTCCAGCAGGCGGTTGCGCACGTAGATCGCATCGTCCGCCCCGATCAGTCCGGTCTGCACGCCGTACTCTGTCAGCGCTTTGATTTTCCCATAAAGCATAAAATTTCCCCCTAAAGCTGTTGTCTTATCTTTGAAAGGACAGCGTCATGATGAGCCCGTCCTCTTCCGGATCTGTGTAAAAGCGTTTGCGCACACCGGCGGTTTCAAAGCCCAGTGCCGCATACAGGCCGATGGCCGGTGTGTTGGAGGCGCGCACCTCCAGCGTGATGAACAGGCCGTCGTCCGCTTTGGCGCGGTCGATGAGCGCCTGTGTGATGGCCCGCCCCACGCCGCATCCCCGATATTCCGGGAAAACGGCGATGTTGTCTATGTAGCTTTCGCCCAGCACGGTGTGCATCCCGCCGTAGCCGAGGACGGTGTCGCCCTCCACAGCGGTCACAAAATACGCCGCCGGGTTATCGATCTCCTCCGATAGCGCTTTTTCGCTCCACGGTTCGGAGAAGCAGAGTGTTTCCAGTTCTGCGAGTTTTGCGGTGTGTGCCGCCGTCATGCGAATGATCTCCATAGCGGCCTCCGTTAAAAACCAAGATACTGGTGGAACGCCGTCATTTCCTCCCGGATCTTATCGCGCACGCGGCGATAGGTCTCGAGGTCCCCGCCGTAGGGGTCTTCAATGTACCCCGGCACAAAGATGCGGTCTGCCGGTACACCGCTCTGAGCGAGGATGTACGCGTGGGTCTTGGACATGGTAAAATACACGTCCCATACGCCGATCTCGTCCGGCGTAAAGCGGCGGGTGATGTGCTCGCTGATGTCCACGCCGATCTCTTTACATACCGCAATGGCGTTTTCCGCCGGGTGCTGACCTTCTACCGCAGAAAGCCCCGCACTCTGGCACATGATGTTCTCGAATCCTCTCTGCTGCATTTCAGAACGGAAAATGCCCTCGGCCATTGGGCTTCTGCAGGTGTTTCCCGTGCATACAAAAAGTATTTTCACAATGCTGTCCTTTCTCAAATACGTTTTCTGTAGATCAGAAAATCAAACTTAATCTCGGTTTTCAAGGTGTCCAATGCGCGCAGGCGCTCGCCGCCGGCCACATCGGTCTTCCAGTAATAGGGCGTCATGGAGAACAGGGCTTCGATGTTTTCACGGCCCTCCACCACGATCTCCCGCTGTACGCTCTCACGCCCGAGGTACTCGAAGCCCTCGTAGGCGGTGTCGTGTTCTTCGTTTTCATACGGTGCGGTGTACAGCACCTCCTTCATGCCCCAGAGATGCCGCGCACCGGGCACCGCAAGAATCATCACACCATGGGGCTTTAAGACGCGCAGGAATTCCTCCGGCACGATGGGCGCAAAAACGTCCGTCAGCACGTCCACGCTCTCCCTTGCGCACGGGATGTGGAACAGGCTTGCCACGGCAAAATCGATGCCCTTATACTTGCCCGCTGCGGCTTTTACCGCGAATTTCGAGATGTCCACGCCGGTCACGGTGCCGTTTACAGCGTTTGCCGCGTCCTGCAGCGCAGCCGTGTAGAAGCCCTCACCGCAGCCGGCATCCAGTACAGCGCCGTTTTCGGGCAGATATTTTGCCGTCAGCGTCTGTAGCTTGCCGCGGAACGCATCGTAGTGGCCCAAAGCCAGAAACTGCCGCCGGGCGTCCACCATCTGCTTGGTGTCGCCGGGGATTTTGGCGTGCATCTGTTTCACCGGCAGCAGGTGCACATAGCCCTGCCGGGCGAGGTCATAGCTGTGTCCCTTGGGGCACACGAGCGCACGCTCCCGTTTTTCCAGCGCACCGGCGCAGGCGGGGCAGCAAAAAATCATAAATTCTCCTCTTTTCCGTACATTATCCCTTGGCCTGATACCAGCTCTTGCCGCTGTTGGCATCGGCCAGCATGGGCACGCTGAGAGAAACGGCGTTTGCCATTTCCTCGGCCAGAATCAATTTCACTTTTTCAGTCTCCGCCTCGGGGCACTCCACGATGAGTTCGTCGTGCACCTGCAGGATCAGCCGGGCCGCAAGCTTTTCGCGGCGCAGGCGGTCGCGCACGCGGATCATCGCGATCTTGATGATGTCCGCCGCCGCGCCCTGAATGGGCATATTGCGGGCGACGCGCTCACCGAAGGCGCGCATGTTGAAGTTGGAGCTAGAAAGCTCCGGCAGGTAACGCCGGCGGCCGAAGATGGTCTCCACGTAGCCGGCCTTTTTGGCCTCTTCCACCACGCGGTCCATGTAGTCCGCCACGCCCTTGTAGTTGCGCAGATAGTCGTGGATGTAATCATCGGCTTCGCGGCGGGTGACGCCGATGTCCTTCGCGAGCGAGAACGCGCCGATGCCGTACACGATGCCGAAGTTGACCGCCTTGGCGCGGCTGCGCATCTGCGGCGTGACAAGCTCCTCGGGCATATCGAACACACGCGCCGCCGTGGAGGTGTGGATATCCCTTCCGGCGCGGAAGTCGCTGATCATCTGCGTGTCATTCGCCATGTGTGCCAGCACGCGCAGTTCGATCTGCGAGTAGTCGGCGTCCACAAGGACGTGATCCTCCGGCGCGATGAAAAACCGGCGGAGTTCCCGGCCGATGGCCGTGCGCACCGGAATGTTCTGCAGATTCGGCTCCGTGGAGGAGATTCTGCCCGTGCGGGTCTCGGTCTGATTGAAATTCGAGTGGATGCGGCCGTCTTCCGCAATTACTTTCAGAAGGCCGTCGCAGTAGGTGGACTTGAGCTTCGCCACCGTGCGGTAGCGCAGGATCTTATCCACGGCGGGGTGCACGTCGCGCAGGCTCTCGAGCACCTCGGCGTTCGTGGAGTAGCCGGTTTTGGTCTTTTTGCCGTGGGGCAGGCCGAGTTTCACAAACAGGGCTTCGCCGAGCTGTGCCGGGGAATTGATGTTGAATTCATACCCCACATCCTCATAGATTTCCTGTTTGAGCTGCTCCACGGTCTCCGCGAGCTGTTCGCCATAATCGCGGATGGCTTCGCGGTCCACAAGGAAGCCGCTTTCCTCCATCTCGCCCAGCACCAGCGCGAGCGGGATCTCCATGGTCTCCAGCAGTTCGTGCTGGCCTTTTTCGTCGATCTGCTTCTGCAGTGCAGCGCAGACTTCCGGCAATGCCGCCGCAGCCTTGGCAGTTTCGTCCTCGTATTCGGAAACGGCCACGCCGTATTCCGCAGCGAGGCGCAGCACGGTGTAGTCCGAACCGGACGGATTCAAAAGATATGCCGCGAGTTCCAGATCCATGGCGGGGCTTTCGAGACCGGTGCCCAGCCGCAGCGCCGCCTTGTGCAGGGCCTTGATGCCCGTTGTATACTTTTTTATACCTTTGCAGCCGAAAAAGGCTTTCAGGAACGCGTCATCCGCGGGCACAACGGCCACTTCGCGGCCGCCGGCGAAATCACCGCAGAAATAGAGCTTTGTGAGGCTGTTCTTCTCCCACACAGGCACGAAGTACGCGCAGCCCATGTCCTCGCACTGGGTGAGGATCGCCGCGCCGTCCTTGTATTCGTGTACGGGCAGGGAAGCGGCGGCTTCGGTCTCCGCCGTCTGTACGGGTGCCGCGCCGGGCACGATGTGCAGGCGCTCCATGAGCTTGAACAGCTCGAGTCGGGTCATCAGGGCAGCTGCGGCTGCAGGGTCTCCGGCGGTGGGGATGTAATCCTCCAGCACGGTATCAATCGGTGCGCAGCAGCGGATGGTGCCGAGGTCATAGCTGAGGAATGCGTTGTCCCGGGACGCTTCCAGTTTAGTTTTCATGCCGGGCTTGATGTCCAGCGTGTCGAGATTGTCGTAGATATACTGCAGGGAACCGAATTTGCGGATCAGCTCGCCGGCGCCTTTTTCGCCGATGCCGGCCACGCCCGGGATGTTGTCCGAGGTGTCGCCCTGAATGGCCTTGATGTCGATGAGCTGCTTCGGCTGCACGCCATAGACCTCCATGATCTGCGCCGTGTCGTACAGCGTCACGGTGGACTGGCCGAATTTGGTGGTGGCCAGGCGC
>JAFQWC010000025.1 GCA_017407665.1 Clostridia bacterium
ACCGTTGATCTCCTTGATCTGCTGGCGCATTGCCGGTGATTCATACCCGGCAATGGCCCGGGCGGCATCCTCCACCGGAACACCCACGGCGTCCGCCACAGCCAGTGCAGCCAAGGCATTGCGTACATTGTGCTCGCCGGCAGCAGGTACATAAACCGGCAATTGCTCATTCCCATGGATGCAGGTAAACTTCGTTCCGTACGCATCCATGGCCAGTTCCACTGCACGCCAGTCACAGGCTTCACTTAGACCAAACCGAACGATCTTCTTCTCCGGCGTGCTCTGCAGCGTGGAAAGCAGATCGTCGTCGCCGTTGACAAACACGCAGCCGCCCTCCGGCAGATAATCGGCGATGTGGAATTTTTCCGCAAGAATGTTTTCGCGGCTCTTCAGATATTCAATATGCGACACGCCGATGTTCGTCATGACGGCGACATTCGGCTTTGCCGCCTTTGCAAGGCGTTCCATTTCGCCGGGCATACTCACGCCCATCTCGATCACAGCAGCTTCGTCCTCCGCTGTGATGCGCATCACAGTGATCGGCAGACCGACCTGACTGTTCGCGTTGCCGGCGGTCTTCATCGTCTTCTTCCCGGCCGCCACCGCCAGCGCCACCATTTCCTTTGTGGTGGTTTTGCCCACGCTGCCCGTAATGCCGATGACGGGGATGTCGAATTGAGCACGCCAACCCGCCGCCACAGCCTGCAGCGCGGCACGGGCATCCGCCACGTACACCACCGCACCGGCGGGGTTCTCCAGCGGTACCTCAGAGAATGCTGCCGCTGCGCCCAGCTCAAACACCTGCGGAATAAACTTATGTCCATCGACGTTTTCGCCGCGGATCGGCACGAACATTTTGCCCGGTTCTGTCTGCCGGCTGTCCGTATAAAACGCGGTGACTTCTATATTGGGGTCTCCGACCAATGTACCGCCGCAGAACGCAGCGATCTCGCCCAAAGTCAGTTTCATACCGTGACTCCTTTCTCCAGATCGGCCAGGATCTCCCGGATGACGACACGCTCATCAAACGGGTATTTCACGCCCTCGATCTCCTGATAATCCTCATGCCCCTTGCCGGCCAGCACAACAATATCGCCCGGTTCCGCATTTTCGAGGCACCAGCGGATAGCCTCGCGGCGGTCCGGGATCGTGATGTATTTGCCGTCGGTCCTGTGCATACCGATCTTGATGTCCTCGATGATGTCGAGCACGTTTTCGAAGCGGGAATTGTCCGCCGTGATGACGGAAAGATCCGCCAGTCGGCCGCTGGCTTCGCCCATTTCGTACCGGCGCACCTTCGGGCGGTTGCCGCCCGCGCCGAACATACAGATGAGGCGCTTCGGCTGATACAAACGCAGGGTACTCAGAAGACTCTCCATGCTGACCGCGTTGTGCGCGTAATCGATGAGCAGCGTGAAATCGCCCGGCACGGGCACCGGCTCCACACGGCCCTTGACCTTCACAGCCTTGAGTCCCGCCTGCACGGCTTCCATCGGAACGCCCAGTACACTCGCTGCCGCCGCGGCGCAGAGTGCGTTATATACATTGAATTTGCCCGGGATGGCCACATCCGCCGTGAAGGTCTCGCGGCCGGTGGCGGAAAAGCGCACGCCCAAGAAGCCGGGCACGGTGACAAGTTCTTCTCCGTGCGCCACGAGATCGGCCTCTGTGCTGTAGCCATAGGTCACGAGGTCACAGGTGTGCCCCTTTGTGACGCCCTGCCAGCTTGCGTCGTCGATGTTGATGATGCCGGTGCGGCACATCTGAAACAGGAGGCTCTTGCAGTAGAGATATTCCTCCATATCCTTGTGCTCCACACCGCCGATGTGATCCTCGGAAAAATTCGTGAACAGACCGAGGTCAAACGTAAAGCCGGCCACGCGATGATCTTTGAGACCGATGGAGGAAACCTCCATCACGCAGTATGCGCAGCCATCATCCGCCATCTCGCGCAGATATTTCTGCACCTGATAGCTCTCCGGCGTGGTGTTCGCGGTCTGGATCACCTTGTCGCCGTACGCCACGCCGATCGTGCCGATGACACCGGTCTTGTAACCCGCCGCTTCCAGAATGGAACGCATCATGAAGGCCGTGGTCGTTTTGCCCTTTGTGCCGGTGATACCGATCACTTTGATATCTTTTCCGGCCGGGTTGCCGAAGAATTTGGCGCTGAGAAGTGCCAGGGCCAGACGGGTATTCTCCGTCACGATAACCGGGACGGAAACCTTGAGCGGTTCCTCGGCGATGATCACCGCCGCGCCTTTTTCCACGGCCATGGCGGCATATTTGTGACCGTCCGAGACCGCGCCGCGCAGGCAAACAAAGGCACAGCCCGGCTTTACAAGGCGGGAGTCATATATAAGATCCGTGATCTCGGGATCCACTTTCGCCATCTGCCCGATGGCGGAAAGAAGTTCATTCAGTTTCATACGCATTCTTCCTTTCTCAAATCAGGATACCGGCTCCGCCGCGTGGTTCAGCGCATGGGATTTCAAAAGCAAATATTCAATGGAATCCTGCAGCGCCCGGAAAGACGCATCCACAACGTCACTGGACACGCCGACGGTCGTGAACGTGCTCTCCCCGTCCGTGGAGGTGATCAGCACGCGGACGTGGGACGCTGTGGCGCTGCCGCCGTCCAGCACACGAACCTTATAGTCCATCAATTTCATGCGGTTCAGAACCGGATAGAACAGCCCCAGTGCTTTTCGCAGCGCAGTATCCAGTGCATTCACCGGGCCGTTGCCCTCGGCTGCCATCAGCTTGATCTCCTCGCCCACGCCGACTTTGACGATGGCGCTGGCACCGGCATCCTCCCGTTCACCGGCACCGGAGAAGATCTTATAGTATTTCAGTTCAAAAAACGGTTTATACAAGCCCATCCGGCGGCGCACGAGGAGCTCAAAGCTGGCATCGGCGCCTTCAAATTCATAGCCGGTCATTTCCAGCCGCTTGATCTCCTCGAGGATCCTCTGGGTCTCCACGGAATGTACGGTGAGCTCCGGCAGAATCTGGCGGATGCGGGCAAAGACCACGGCGCGTCCGCTGATCTCCGAAGTGGGAAATTTTCGTTTGTTGCCGACGAGGAAGGGATCCACGTGCTCGAAGGAACGGGCGGTTTTGAGCACGCCGTCCGCGTGCATACCGGCCTTATGCGCAAACGCATGGCTGCCCACATACGGCAGACCCGACGGAATCTCCAGATTGGTGATCGCCGCAAGTTCCCGGGCAAAATGCGTAAACATCTCAATATTTTCCTGCGGGATACAGCTGTAGCCGCGCTTGATCTGCAGATTCGGAATGATGGCGGACAGATTGGCGTTGCCGCAGCGCTCGCCAAAACCGAGGAACGTGCCCTGCACCTGTACCGCACCGGCCTCCACCGCCACCACGCTGTTGGCGACCGCCATGCCGCAGTCATCGTGAAAATGCACGGAAACCGGCACCGGCAGCGTTTTCGCCACGTGCTTTACAATACGCGTTACATCCTCCGGAAATACCCCACCGTTCGTATCGCACAGGCAGATCATTTCGGCGCCGCCCATGACGGCCGCTTCCACGGCACGCATGGCAAACCCGCTGTCACCGATGTATCCGTCAAAAAAGTGCTCTGCATCAAAAATCACACGGCGGCCCTTCTCCCGCAGATACCGCACGCTCTCTCGGATCATTCTGAGGTTTTCCTCTTCCGTGGTTTCCAGCACATGATCCACATGGAAGCGCCAGCATTTGCCGAACACCACGCAGACTTCCGTGCCGCAGTCCAGCAGCGCCTGCAGGTTGCGGTCGTCTTCCGGTGCACAGCCCTTGCGGCACGTGCTGCCGAAGGACGCCAGCACGGCATTTTCCAGCTTCAGCGCCTCCGCACGCTCAAAAAAGGCCAGCTCCTTGGGATTGGAGCCGGGATTGCCCGCCTCGATAATCGAAACGCCGACCCGGTCCAGAAGCTGCACAATCTGCAGCTTATCCTCCACAGAAAAAGAGATGCCCTTCCCCTGTGCGCCGTCGCGCAATGTGGAATCCAATATGGAAATGGTTTTCGTACACATCCTTGTTCCCCTCCGTGCGGCAGCCCTGCCGCGTTCAGAAAGTACAGCCGATTTTTAGCTATACCCATACAGAATATATTATAGCCGCAATGGTGTATTCTGTCAAAGAAAAAAGCGGCCGGACCGCAGTTTCCTGCGCCGGCCGCTTGTATGGTTATTCGGTTATGGGCGTATCGTTCCGCAGACGGTCAAAGAACTCGATGGTCTCCTCGCGATACGTGATCTTTTCTTCCTTTTCAAAGGCTGCGCCTTCCTGTGTACGCACGGAAACTTTCAGCTCGCCGAGCACATTCTGCACAGAATCCCGTGTGGCGCCCTCTTTTTCGTACCGGTCGATGGTGAGGCTCTTCAGGCTTTCCAGATCCGACCACAGCACGTATTCTTCCGTGACATCGCCGAACGGCCCGAAAAAGCCCTCCATATCGTTCTGGCTGAGATACGCCTTGCTGACATCGTCATAAATGAACAGCATACTGTCGCCGGCACCGGCATCCGCCGCAAAACGGACGAACGCCGCCTGCAGCTCGGCTGCCTGATAGCTGGAAGAGCTTGTGGTATTGAAGCAGCAGTGCTGGATCGCAACGACCACATCGCCGTCGCCGTTCAGGTCTTCCGCATAGGCCTCAAAATGATCTTCGAGGTCATCCATCAGCTCACTCGGTACGCCGTAGCCGGTCATCATCATCACGGAATAGTCCGGTTTCTCCTTGGAAACCACGGACCAAATGAGCGAAAACAGGCACGCACCGATCAGCACACCGGCAATGACCTTTACCTTGTTATGAAACCACCAGTTCTGTCTTTTTTCCTTGGCTGTGGTCGGCACGATCTGATTCGCATGGATCGTGCTTTCCTCATCATTCAGCAAATAGCGTTCTCTTGCCATTTCAATATCCCCTATCGTTGTGCATTGCACTCATTATACTGCCCGATTCTTACCGAAAAAACAATCCGGTATGAACAATTTGTAAAATAACGGAAAAACGGCTCTCAGCCGGGCGTATGCGCCGACCGAAAGCCGCCGTAAAGCTATTATACCCGTTCGTCCGCGGCACTGTCAACCGCTTTTGAGAAATCAGTCCAGAACCGTGTAGCCCTGATCTTCCACCGCAGCGCGGAGCACATCGTCCGCCACATCCGCGTTCAGGGTGAGGACGGCTGTACCCTCCACATGGCTGACGGCAGCGGCATCGACCTGCGGCAGGGCCTCCAGGCACTTCTTGACTCTGGCCTCACAGTGGGGGCACATCATACCTTCAATCTTCATGGTTTTTGTCATGGTAACGCTCTCCTTTACTTGAACCGTGACCGGTTTGATTTTATGATCGCGCTTTGCACTTTTCACTTTGAGGAAATTGAGGCGAAGCGCGTTTGTAACAACACAGAAGCTGGACAAACTCATGGCTGCCGCGCCGAACATGGGATTCAGCTGCCAGCCCAGAACGGAGATCCACACACCGGCCGCCAGCGGAATGCCGATGATGTTATAAATGAACGCCCAGAACAGGTTTTCATGGATGTTGCGCAGCGCTGCGCGGCTCAGGCGGATCGCGGCCGGCACATCGGTCAGGCGGCTCTTCATGAGGACTATGTCCGCCGCGTCGATGGCAATATCCGTACCGGCGCCGATGGCGACGCCGATGTCGGCTCTGGTCAGCGCGGGCGCATCGTTGATGCCGTCGCCCACCATCATGACCTTGCCCTGTTCCTTGAGCTGTCGGATCACGCTTTCCTTGCCGTCCGGCAGCACACCGGCGATGACATGATCCACTCCGGCCTCTTTGCCGATGGCCTGCGCCGTGCGGGCATTGTCACCGGTGAGCATCACGACGCGGATGCCCATGTTCTGCAGTTCTCTTACCGCCTGCGGGCTTTCGGGCTTGATGACGTCGGCCACGGCGATTACGCCGAGCAGCTTATTGCCGTACCCGAAGAACAGCGGGGTCTTGCCGGCTTCCGCCAGCTTTTCCGCCGTGAGGCGCACCGCATCCGGCACAAGGGTTTTCGATTGCATAAAGCTCAGATTGCCGCCGTACAGCGCGCGGCCGTTTCTCCTCGCCGTGAGACCGCTGCCGGGCAGCGCGCGGAAGTCTTCCACCTCGAAGAGTGCCATGCCGCGCTCCGCCGCCAGAGCCAAAACCGCGCGGGAAAGCGGATGCTCGCTCTGTTTTTCGAGCGACGCCGCGGCTTCCAGCAATTCCGTTTCCGAAATGCCCTCCGCGGGGAGGATGTCCGTCACCTTCGGCTCGCCGCTTGTGATCGTGCCGGTCTTGTCCAGCACCACGATCTGCGCCTTGCCGGCTTCTTCCAGTGAGACCGCCGTCTTAAAGAGAATGCCGTTTCTGGCGCCCACGCCGCTGCCGACCATGATCGCGACCGGCGTAGCAAGCCCCAGCGCGCACGGGCAGCTGATGACGAGCACGGAGATGCCGCGTGCCAGCGCATAGCCGAAGGTCTGTCCGACAAGCATCCAGACGATGAACGTCACGACGGCGATGGAGATCACCACCGGCACAAATACGCCCGAAACCTTATCCGCCACTTTGGCGATCGGCGCCTTCGTTGCGGATGCGTCACTGACCATTTTGATGATCTGCGACAGTGTGGTGTCCTCGCCCACGCGGGTGGCTTCGCAGCGCAGGAATCCGGACTGATTCACCGTTGCTGCGGAAACCGCATCTCCGGGTGCCTTATCGATGGGCAGGCTTTCGCCGGTCAGCGCCGATTCATTTACCGCGCTGTTGCCCTCCAGCACCACGCCGTCCACCGGGATGTTTTCGCCCGGGCGTACAACAAAGACATCGCCTTTGCGCACTTCTGCGATGGGCACGGTCACTTCCTGTCCGCCGCGCACCAGCACCGCGGTTTTCGGCGCCAGCTTCATCAAACCTTTGAGCGCATCGGTGGTCTTGCCCTTGGAGCGGGCTTCCAGCATTTTGCCCACCGTGATGAGCGTCAGGATCATCGCGGCGGACTCAAAATAGAACTCATGCATATACGCCATCACGGCGTCCATATCCCCGTGCAGCTGCGCATGGGTCATGGCAAACAGCGCATAGGTGCTGTATACAAACGAGGCACCGGAGCCGAGCGCCACAAGCGTATCCATATTCGGCGCACCGTGCAGCAGCCCCTTAAAGCCGCTTACAAAGAATTTCTGGTTGATGACCATCACGATCGCCGCAAGAAGCAGCTGCGTTAGGCCCATGGCGACGTGATTTTCTGCAAGGACCGCCGGCAGCGGCCATCCCCACATCATGTGTCCCATCGAGACGTACATCAGCACGATCAAAAAGCCGAGCGACGCGATCAATCGCTTTTTCAGCAAGGGGGTTTCCTTATCCGCAAGCGCGTCCTCGGAAACCGCTGCGCTCTGCTGCGCTGCCGACTCCGTACCCTTTCGGGATGCACCGTAGCCCGCGTCTTCCACGGCTTTTATAATTGCCTCCGCCGATGCGGAGCCTTCCACGCCCATGGAATTTGTCAGCAGGCTGACCGAGCACGATGTGACGCCCGGCACTTTCGACACGGCTTTTTCCACGCGCGCACTGCACGCCGCGCAGCTCATGCCGGTCACGTTATATTGTTCCATTTGCTTCCCTCCGTTCGCTTATTCCGTTCAGCACTCATTTCATCAACTTCTGCAGAGTCGCCACCAGTTCATCGATCGTCTCGTCCTTGCCGGCGCGGATGTCCTCCGCCACGCAGGTCTTGATATGGCTCGCCAGCAGCTCCTTTGTAAATGCATTCAGCGCCGCATTGGCCGCCGCCACCTGCACGAGCACATCCGTACAATAGGTGTCCTTTTCGATCATCCCACGAATGCCGCGTACCTGCCCTTCGATGCGGTTCAGTCGGTTGGTCAGTTTCCTGCGCTCCTCTTCCGAACGCACCTTCATTTTATGACCGCTGCAGTTTTCCATATTTCTCTCCCCTTATCCATGCAAAAACACCCACCCGGGGTACTTTTAGTATATACCCCCGGTAGGTATATGTCAATACGTATTTTCTTTGTAAGCTTTTAGCTCTCGTAATCCATCTTCTCGGCGGTCCAGTCTTTGAGAACCTGCAGCATATCCCCGGCCACGGCCTTTGCGCCGGGCAGGTCATGCTCCAGATAATTGCCGCACTCGATGCGCTCGCTGCCCGGGATCTTGCCCTCAAACTGTGCAATGAACGCGAAGGACTCCTGCACCAAATCCAGCGCCTCGCTGCGGCTGACGCTGTCGCGCAGCAGGAAATAGAAACCGGTGCGGCAGCCCATGGGGCCGACATAGATCACCTGATCGGACAGTGCGCTGTTTCTGGCGTAGGTCGCAAACAGGTGCTCAAAGGTGTGCATCGCGCCGTTATTGAGGTAATCGCCCTGATTCGGGGTCTTCATGCGGATATCATAGGTGATGACGTCGCCGTCCACGCGGGAAACATACATCCCCTTCGTGAGTACATCGTGGTTGACGGTAAAGCTGGCAATTTTCTTCATGTTGATGTTCCTTTCTGTTACAGGGCGTTCCAAAGCGTCAGCACGCCGGTCTCCCGTGTTTTCTTCATATCAAGGATCCGCTGGTTCGAGGACCCACGGAAACGCAGCGTGATATCCTTGAGTTCTTCCACGAATGCGCCGTCCACCAGCACATCCAGAAGGCTGAGAAATTCATCCGTCACTTCGCAGCGGTTGCGGCCGCCGTCCGTCTGCATATCGGTTTCCAGTGTGGAACCGCTGTAGCACCAGATATCCTTTTCCGGGTACATCTCCCGCACGCGGCGCAGAAACGGCACCAGCGCGCGCTGGTTTTCAATCTCCATCGGCTCGCCGCCGAGCACCGTGAGGCCGTTGATATACCCCGGCGCAAGCGCTTTCAGTAATTCAGCCTCCGTTTCTTCCGTAAACGGTTTGCCGTACGTGAAGCTCCACGTTTCCGGATTGAAGCAGTTTTTGCAGTGCCGAGTGCAGCCGGAAACGAACAGCGAGACCCGCACGCCGTATCCGTTTGCAATATCCGTTTTCTTGATTTCGCCGTAATACATGGCTTTCTCCTCTGTACGAAAAGGGAACGGCGCACCGCTCCCTGTGATTTGTATCTATGTTAACCCGATCTTCTTTTGACCCGATCTTCAAATACTCGCGGATCAGGGAAAATCGTGTCAGGCTGAGCGCGGCACAACTTTAATAGTTCCGGTTGTATATCAACCAGGCAAAATTTTGCAAGACTAGGCACAAGGTTCTGTCGATCCCGGGAGCATACTTTTTGTATGTGACCGTGTCGACAGGTTCTTGTAACGACGTATTGCGGAATTTTGACGGTTGAGATCACAGATGTAATACGCGCTCTTTGATCTCCGCCGTTCTTCCCTGATTCCAATACTGTGTACCGATGTATCCGCAGGTGCGGCGGGCCACATTCATCGTGTCCTGATCGCGGTTGCCGCAGTTCGGGCATTCCCAGACGAGCTTGCCGTCGTCTTCCACGATCTGGATCTCGCCGTCGTAGCCGCAGGCCTGGCAGTAGTCACTCTTGGTGTTCAGCTCCGCGTACATGATGTTGTCGTAAATGTAGCGGATGATCTGCAGCACGGCTTCCAGATTCTGCTGCATATTCGGCACTTCCACGTAGCTGATCGCGCCGCCGGTGGAAAGATTCTGGAACTGGGCCTCAAACGCCAACTTCTCGAAGGCGTCGATCGGCTCGGTGACGTGCACATGGTAGCTGTTTGTGATGTACGCCTTGTCGGTCACGCCCTTAATGATGCCGAAGCGCTTCTGCAGGCACTTGGCGAACTTGTAGGTGGTGCTCTCCAGCGGTGTGCCGTAGATGCCGAAACCGATGGTGGTCTCTGCCTTCCAACGGTCACAGGCCGCGTTCATATATTTCATAACCGCCAGCGCAAACGGTGTGGCGCTGGGATCGGTATGGGATTTGCCGGTCATATAGCGGACGCATTCACACAGACCCGCATAACCGAGGGAGATGGTGGAATACCCGCCGTACAGCAGCGGATCGATCGGTTCACCCTTTTTGAGACGGGCGATCGCGCCGTACTGCCACAGGATCGGTGCCGCGTCAGACAGCGTGCCCTTCAGGCGGTTGTGGCGGCACATGAGTCCCTTATAGCACAGCTCAAGGCGCTCATCGAAGATCTTCCAGAACTTGTCCATGTCGCCGCCGGAGCTCAGTGCGACATCCACGAGATTCAGCGTGACAACGCCCTGATTGAAGCGGCCGTAGAACTGATACTCGCCCTTTTCGTTCTTCCACGGGCTCAGCGCACTGCGGCAGCCCATGACCGGGAAGCAGTTGCCTTCCTTCAGCTCCATCATTTTCTTTTCAGAGATATAATCGGGCACCATACGCTTGGCGGTGCACTTCGCGGCCAGCTCGGTGAGATAGTAATATTCGCCGCCCGGCTGAATATTGTCTTCCTGCAGCACGTAGATCAGCTTCGGGAACGCCGGTGTGACCCACACGCCCTTTTCATTTTTCACGCCCTGATGGCGCTGCAGCAGCACTTCTTCGATGATGAGCGCCAGATCGCGCTTTTCCTGCTCGTTTTTGGCCTCATTCAGGTACATGAACACGGTGATGAACGGTGCCTGACCGTTGGTGGTCATCAGCGTGACGACCTGATACTGGATGGTCTGCACGCCGCGCTCGATCTCCTTGCGCAGACGGCGCTCCACGATGCGGGAGATGGATTCCTCCGTCGGAACACCGCCAAGCTCAGCGATCTCCAGCAGTACATCCGCGCGGATCTTCTCACGGGAGACCTGCACGAACGGTGCCAGATGCGCGAGGCTGATGCTCTGACCGCCGTACTGGTTGCTGGCCACCTGCGCCACGATCTGCGTGGCGATATTGCAGGCGGTGGAGAAACTGAGCGGCTTTTCGATCAGCGTACCGGTGATGACAGTGCCGTTCTGGAGCATGTCCTCCAGATTGACGAGATCGCAGTTGTGCATATGCTGCGCAAAATAATCGGTGTCATGGAAATGGATGATGCCCTGCTCGTGCGCTTCCACGATCTCCTGCGGCAGCAGCACGCGGCGGGTGATGTCCTTGGAGACCTCGCCGGCCATGTAGTCGCGCTGGACGCTGTTGACGGTAGGGTTCTTGTTGGCATTTTCCTGCTTGGCTTCCTCATTGTTGCACTCAATGAGGCTCAAAATCTGATTGTCGGTGGTATTGGCGCGGCGTGCCAGGGAACGGGTGTAGCGGTAGCGGATATAGCGCTTGGCCACCTCGAACGCGCCCTGTGCCATGATGCCGTTTTCCACCAGATCCTGGATCTCCTCCACGGACGGCGCACGGCCCATCTCGAGACAAGTCTTCTCCACATCCGCGGCAATAGTACGGATCTGCTCCGCGGTCAGTTCGCGTGTCTGCGGGTCGGCATTGTTGGCTTTGGTGATCGCCGCAATGATTTTTGTGATGTCAAATACAGCTTCCGAGCTGTTTCGCTTGATGATCTTCATATAAACACATCCTCCAAATAATTCTGTAAACCCATAAATATTCCAAGCCTTGTATATTTATCCAAAAACACAAGATATTGTGCCTTCACCCTCATTTTGAGAGTCCGAGTATCAACCAGTATACACTATATGTTGTCTTTTGTCGATACCCTTCAAATAAAAATATAGGACAATTTTTTGTCATTCCCTTTTAGTTGTTTCCCTTGCGAGTGCACAACAACTATGATAAAATGAAATTGTATTGTGAGCCGAAAGCTCCGGTTCTATGGGATGGAGGAATCTGTATGTACTATTTGGGAATCGACTCCGGCGGCACGAAGGCCGCCTTTCTGCTCGGCGATGAAACCGGGCGTGTTTATGCCCGCTACACCGCGGGGGGCTGCACCGTGCTGGCCGACGGCAAGGCCGGCGTGCAGCGCATGGTGGAAGAAGGCGTAGCGGCTGTCTGCGCACAGGCGGGCATTTCGAAGGACGAAATCGCGTGTCTGGGTCTTGGCATCAGTGGGTACGGCGAGGGTGAACACGCCAAGCGGGAACCGTTTGAAGCCTGCACCGCCGTGCTTTCCGAAGACCGTGTCATCTGCCAGTGCGATACCTATGTGGGCTGGGCGGGGTCTCTGCTCTGCACGCCGGGCATCAATGTGATCGCCGGTACGGGCTCGGTGGTATACGGCGTGAATGCGGACGGCATGGAAGCCCGCGCCGGCGGCTGGGGCTGCTGGGATGCTGGCTGCGACGAAGGCTCCTGCACCTGGCACGGCCAACAGCTTGTACAGGAATGGACCAAGCAGGCGGACGGACGCCGCCCGCGCACCGGGCTTTATACGCTGTTCCGCGACCATTTCGGCGTGACCAACGATGAATTTTTCATCCACGCCCTGAATGTGGATGTGGCCACGGGGCACAATCTGCCCGAACTCCAGCGGCTGCTCAAATCCATTTGGGACACCGGTGACCCCGCCGCTGCGGAAATCTACGACCGCGGCGCGGAAGAACTGTGGCAGGGCGTTCGTGTTGTGGCCGATAAACTGGGACTCAGCGGTACCGATTATCCGGTTTCGTATTCCGGCGGACTCTTCAAGGCCGGTGCCTGTGCGCTCGAACCGCTCAGAAAACGCATCGAAGCCGGCGGCGCGCACCTCGCAGACCCGCTCTTCCCGCCGGAAGTGGGTGCACTGCTGATGGCCATCCGCCACAAGAACCCGCATATGGATCTGCATAATTTCAAGATTTATGAATAAGGAGTAAGTTGTTATGGTAACCATGCTCGATTGCATCGAACGCATTCCCAGCCTGCTGCACGGCATTCTGGATCGGAATCACACGATTTTTGACGACGTTTTTTCCAAATTTGACCCCAATTCCATCGACGAGATCTGCCTTGTCGGCTCCGGCACGTCCCAGAACAGCGCGCTGACCGCCCGCTATCTGATGGAATCCGCGTCCGGCGTGCGCGTGACGCCCATGCTGCCGAATGATTTTCTCTACAGCTTCACGGTGCGCAACCCGCGCGCGCTGTACGTGTTCATCTCCCAGACCGGCACCTCCACGGTGACGATGGAAGCGGTGCAGTACGTGAACAAGAATGGCTTTAAGTCCGTCTGCATTTCCGAAAAGCCGGACACGCCCATCGCAAAGGAAGCGGCCGCTTACATCAACATGGGCTGCGGCTATGAGGAATACCCCATGCGCACCATCGGCTACAGCACCACGGTGCTGACACTGATGCTGCTCGGTCTCGAGCTCGGCTGGCGCTGCGGCCGTTTGGATGATGCCGCTTACGATGCGTACATCGCACAGGCCCGTGCCGCAGCGGAGAACATCCCCCATGTCATCGAGCTTGCGCACCACTGGGTGGACAAGTGCAAGCGCCGGATCCTGAAGTCCGGGTTCATCGCGTTCACCGGCCGGGAATCCCTGTACGGCGTTGCCGTGGAAGCCGCCGTGAAGGTATGGGAAGCACCGCAGTTTCCGAGCGCCGGCTATGAGCTGGACGAGGGTATGCACGGCCCGAACTACGGCTACAATCATAACCACGCCGTGATCGTTCTGAACAACGGCGGCCGCGACAGCAAAAAGGCGCTGCAGCTTGCAAAATACATGAAGAACGAGCACAAAAACGGCTATGTGGTCGGCCTTGGCACGCTGGACGATAAGGATCTCGCGTTCGAGCCCAAGGGCGGCGCATTTGACTGTCTGGAGTTTGTCGCCGCCATGCAGGTGTTCATGTACCGGCTCTCCGTGGACGGCGGCCGCGATTTCTTTGCACCGAACGAGCATACCGTGATGGAAAGCTATTTCAACTCCCATAACGGATAATTGGGAGCGGCATCCATGAAATATCTCGAAAAACATCCCATGATCATGATCGTCATCGGCGTGATCGGCATTTCTTTATCTTCTATTTTCGTTAAATATTCGTCCGCGCCCTCCGCGGTTACGGCAGCGTACCGCCTGTTGTGGACGGTTCTGCTCATGACCCCGGTGGTCTTCGGCAAGCGCGAAGTGCGGCGGAAGCTGCGGCATGTGACCAAAAAGACCGTACTGCTCAGTGCACTGAGCGGCTTGTTCCTCGCGGTGCACTTCGCCGTGTGGTTTGAGTCCCTGCGGCATACCTCCGTGGCCAGTTCCACCTCCATCGTCTGCACGGAGGTCATCTGGGTGGCGCTGGGCTTCTGCCTGTTCCTGCGCGGACGGCTTTCCTGGAAGGCTATGGCCGTGATCGCCGTCACGCTCTTCGGCAGCGTGCTCATCGCGTTTGCGGATTCCACCTTCGGCGGCCTGCATCTTTACGGTGATGTGCTGGCGCTGATCGCTGCGGTGGCCGTGGCGGTCTACACGCTCCTTGGCCGCGTGGTGCGGGAGACGGTTTCCACCTCCGTTTATACGTATCTGGTCTATATCGTTTGCGCGGCGGTACTGCTTCTGTTCTGTCTGGCACAAAGGCAGAACCTGTTTGCATACGGCTTCAGCGCACCGATCGTCGGCCTTTTGCTGGCAATTTTCTCCACGATCCTCGGCCACAGTATTTTCAGCTGGTGTCTGAAATTCTTCTCGCCGTCCTTCGTTTCCGCTTCCAAGCTCTGCGAGCCGGTGGTGGCAGCCATTTTCGCCGGGTTCCTCTTCGGCGAGATCCCGTCCCTGCTGCAAATTTTGGGCGGCGTGATGATCCTCAGCGGCGTGTATGTGTACTCCCGCATCGAGCGCAGCGAACTGCAAATGAACAAGTAAATGGATACGTGAAAGGGCGGACTCCGCAGAGTCCGCCCTGTTTTTATGCGTTTTTCAGTTTTTCGCGAAGGATTTTCAATTTGTCTATATCCTCTGCAAAATCGATTCGCGGCTTGACAAAATTTCGCGAGCCCCGCTTTTCGTGGGCATACCGCGGAATGAGCTGCACATGGAAATGGTTCATCGGGCCGTCGCACATCGTGCAGAGATACACGCTCTCCGCGCCGTACACTTCTTTCAGGACCTGCATCGCCTTTCGCGCAAAGCGGTACACCTCCACACAGAGATCTTCCGGAATGGCCATCATATCCTTGTAATGGTCGCGGCTGACGATCACGGTGTGCCCCGGCGCACGGGGTTTATCCACCAGACTGCACTCGAACAGCTCATTCTCAAACAGCTGGGTCTCCGCCGCATTCGGGAAGAAACAGTTCCCATGCGCCCGGCTGTAGCAGGTCGGGCAGATGCCCATATCCGTCAGCATCGCACCGGTCACGTTCTTCGGATCGGCCGTCCAGATCCGCTTGATCTCTTCGATCATATACGCGGCAAACGCGCGCAGGTCTTCCTGTTCCGCGACCATTTCGGCATCGGATGTATAGCTCCCCAGCGCGGCTTCGACCAATCCCCGGAACCGCTCTGGCAGGTGCTCTATGCCCCATTCGCCGCCGGTGCTTTTGGAGAGCACAAGATCGTCCCGCACATAGCCCAGTACGCGGCAGAGGTTCAGCACAATGTACACGGGGCTTTCGAGAATATCCTGCGCCGCATTCTGCACATCGAACCAGATGCTGTCAAAATAATCCTGTTTCGGCACCGGCGCGAAAATTTCTTCCACCGGCGGACCGTACAGCGGGATGCCGTACCGGTTGAGGATCGTGAAATGCGCCCCGAGGTCCTTGTCCGTTCCCTGAATATCCGCGATATACTTTTCCATATTCTCCATCGCTGCTTTGCGCCAGCCGTTCGAATAATGGAACAGATACGGTGTGGGATACACAAAGGGCTTGCAGACAGCCCGCCGGACAATGCTCAGCTCGAAGCCTTTTTCCGGGGCTTCCTCATTCAGCTGCAGCAGTTTCTCCGCAAACCGCCGCTTGATTTCTGCGGAGATCTCCTCCTCCACGACAAGGATCAGATCCAGATCGCTTTTCTGCGGGTTGAAACAGCCCATCGCGAGCGAGCCATGCAGATAAACGCCGATGAGATTTTCACCGAGCACTGCCCGGCTCATTTCCGTGAAGCGATGCAGCAGATCTTCGTAAAACATACCATTCCTCTCCTTTCTCAGAAGCACAAGGGGATGCGGCACAGGACCGCACCCCCTCTTTTCATTTCCTTATTCTTCCGCGTTTTCGTTGATGAGATACTCCAGCAGCTCATCCAGCTTGCAGGTTGCAAGACAGCAGAAGCGGTCCGCCGCACCGTAATACACGTACAGAGTGCCGTCCTTTTCCACCAGACCCGTGGGGAATACGCAGCCGTTGTACATACCCTCCGTCTCGTAGGGCTCTTCCGGCGAGAGGATCGGTTCCTTTGTACGGGCCAGGATCTTTTCCGGGTCGTTGAGATCGAGCAGCATGGCACCCACGTGGTAATCGCCGTGGGGGTCTTTGTCCACGCCGTGATACAGGCAGAGCCAGCCCTTTTCGGTCTTCAGCGGCGGGGTGCTGCCGCCAATCTTATTCTGCTCCCACCAGAATTTCTTCTGCGCGAGAAGCTTGTAATTGTCCCATTCCAGCAGGTCGTCGGAATAGGAAATCCAGATGGAGGGGCGCTCGCAGCCGTATGCCTCGCCCACGCGCTGCTGGGAGCGGGAAAGCATCACATACTGGCCGTTGATTTTCTCCGGGAAAATATAAGCGTCACGGTCATCGTGCCGGCTGTCGGTCATGCGGCCGCATTTTCTCCAGTGTACGAGATCTTCGGAGATCGCCAGATAGGTGGCAGTGTTGTTCATGATCAGACCCAGCGGGCCGTTTTCGGGCTTGAAGCCGTATTCCTCATGCTCGTCCAGCCAGTATTTGCCGGAGAAGAAGAAGCGGGAGGCGTACGTCATGTAAAAATACTTGCCCATCTTGACCACACGGGGGTCTTCTACGCCGTTGCCGTCCGGACCGTCGATGCCCGGCTCCATGATGGGGTGATCGAAACAACGCTCAAAATGCTCGCCGTCCGTGGATTTTGCCAAACCCAGTGTGATACGGTGCTCATCGTCGTCACCGGCGGCGCGGTACAGAAGATAGAACACGCCGTCCTCATACCAGGCAGCGGGATTCAGCACGCCAAGGCTTTCCCAATCATGCTCCGGAATGGGGCTCAGGATCGGATTGTTTTCACTGCGGGTCAATTTCATTTTGTTCACCAGTCCTTCCCAAAAGATCAAAATAAACTACATGAAAATCATACCGTTTTGCCGTAAAAAAGTCAACCCGGAGAACGGCCTGCGCCGCGCTCCGGGTGAAAAGTTATTTGATTTCCGGAAAGAGGATGCGTCCTTCCTTTCTGGGTTTTACCTTCGGGTAGTCGCCGTCAATATAGCCAAGGCAGACGAAAACGACCGGCGTGTGTTCCGGAAGACCCCACTTTTCCAGAAGATGTTCCGTCCCGGGCCTTGTGAAGGTCGCCTCCGCACGGCCGACGATGCAGCTGGAAACCCCCAGCTCCATGGCAGCCAGCACCATGTTTTCCGCCACCAC
>JAFQWC010000001.1 GCA_017407665.1 Clostridia bacterium
AATTTTAAGCTGGATCGCGCACAAAAGCTTCTGCAAACTACAGATATGAAACTGGATGACATTTGCGATGCCATCGGATACTCCGATACGACTCAGTTCATTCGTGATTTCAAAAAGAAATACGAAATTACACCAG
This sequence comes from Clostridia bacterium, assembly GCA_017407665.1. Classification (GTDB taxonomy): domain Bacteria; phylum Bacillota; class Clostridia; order Oscillospirales; family Acutalibacteraceae; genus Hominenteromicrobium. The sequence continues at coordinate 137 of JAFQWC010000001.1, forward strand.
CCAAATACCGAAAGCAGTTTTTGCAGGAAGCTTCTGATACATAAGCAAAAAAAGCCCCTGAACTTTTGCAAGTTCAGGGACTCGTCATTTTATCAGTACAGCTTTGCGCCGGCCGGGATGTGGTTATCTACCATGATCAGGTGGAGCTTTTCTTCGCCTTCTTCTGTGTGAGTTGCGGAGAGGAGCATGCCGTTGGACTCTACGCCCATCATCGGTCTCGGCGGGAGGTTTGTGATGGCGATGAGGGTCTTGCCGATGAGCTCTTCCGGCTCGTAATATGCGTGGATGCCGGAAAGAATGGTACGGTCTGTGCCTGTGCCGTCATCCAGAGTAAACTGGAGGAGCTTCTTGCTCTTCTTAACAGCGACGCAGTCCTTAACCTTTACTGCACGGAAATCGGACTTAGAGAAGGTCTCGAAGTCGACATGCTCAGCGAACAGCGGCTCGATCTCGACCTTAGAGAAGTCGATGACTTCCGGCTTCTCTTCTGCAGCCGGAGCAGCCTCAGCCTTCACGTCGCTCTTCTTTGTTCCGTCGAGGCTCTTCATTGTTGGGAACAGCAGAACATCGCGGATGGCCGGGGAGTTCGTCAGCAGCATGACCAGACGGTCGATGCCGTAGCCGATACCGCCGGTGGGCGGCATGCCGAGCTCGAGGGCATTCATGAAGTCCTCATCGGTGGTGTTGGCTTCCTCATCGCCCTGTGCCAGCTGGGCCTCCTGGGCCTTGAAGCGCTCGCGCTGGTCGATGGGGTCGTTCAGCTCGGAGTAGGCGTTGCAGAACTCGCGGCCGGTGATGAACAGCTCAAAGCGCTCGACATACTCCGGGGCATCCGGCTTGCGCTTTGTCAGCGGGGAGATCTCCACCGGGTGATCCATCACGAAGGTGGGCTGCACGAGGTTCTCCTCAACGAATTCCTCGAAGAACAGGTTGAGGATATCGCCCTTGCCGTGGCGCGGCTCGTAATGCACGCCCTTTTCATCGGCAATGGCACGGGCTTCTTCCAGTGTGCTGATCTTGCGGAAGTCGACACCGGAGTACTTCTCAACGGCATCGAGCATGGTGATGCGTGCGAAGGGCTGCTCCATATCGATCATCACGTCGCCGTACGGGACCACGGCGCTGCCGCAGACCTCACGGGCGACATAACGGAACATATTCTCGGTCAGATCCATCATGCCGTGGTAATCGGTGTAAGCCTGATAGAGCTCCATCAGGGTGAACTCGGGGTTGTGGCGGGTATCGACGCCCTCGTTGCGGAAGACGCGGCCGAGCTCATACACGCGCTCGAGACCGCCGACGATCAGGCGCTTGAGGTAGAGCTCCAGAGAGATGCGGAGCTTGACGTCCTCGTTCAGGGCGTTGTAATGGGTATCAAACGGACGGGCTGCTGCGCCGCCGGCGTTCGCGACGAGCATCGGGGTCTCCACTTCCATGAAGCCCTGGCCATCGAGATAACGGCGGATGGCAGAGATGATCTTAGAACGCTTGATGAAGGTCTCCTTCACGTCCTGGTTCATGATCAGGTCCACGTAGCGCTGGCGGTAACGCATATCGGTGTTGGTGAGGCCGTGGTACTTCTCCGGCAGCACCTGCAGGCTCTTGGAGAGCAGGGTGACCTTCTGGGCCTTGACGGAGATCTCGCCGGTCTTGGTGCGGAACACCTCGCCGGTGATGCCGATGATATCGCCGATATCGAGCTTCTTAAACTCCTTGTATTCGTCCTCGCCGATGGCATCGCGGGCCACATAGGACTGCATACCGCCCTGAAGATCCTGCACATTGCAGAAGGACGCCTTGCCCATGACGCGCTTACTCATCATGCGGCCGGCAATGGTGACTGCCTTGCCCTCGAGGGCGTCGAAATTCTCGCGGATCTCGCCGCTGTGGTGGGTAACATCAAATTTTGTGATGACGAACGGATCCTTACCTTCGGCCTGCAGCTGCGCGAGCTTCTCGCGGCGGATGCGGAGCACTTCGTTCAGTTCAGCCTGTGTCTGCTGAACCGGCATATTGTTTTCTGCCATTTGCAACATATCCTTTCATTTCCTGAAATAAAAAGGGGCGGGCGGGCCATACGCGCCGCACCGCCCGGTCGATCGATTAAGACACGGAGAGGATCACATATTCTGTGATGCCGGCCGGTGTTTCCACGGAAACCTGGTCGCCGACCTTCTTGCCGATCAGCGCCTTACCGACAGCGGACTCATCGGAGATGCGGCCCTCACGCGGATTGGCTTCGTTGGAACCAACGATGCTGAACGCACGCTTGGATTCTGCGCCGCCTGCACGCTTCATGGAAACCTCAATGGAGGAACCGATGTGCACGGTATCGGCTTCCATCTCGTTTCTCTCGATGACCTGTGCATTGCTGAGCATGACCTCGAGGTCTGCGATGCGGGCTTCGAGGATCGCCTGGTCGTTCTTGGCTTCGTCGTACTCGCTGTTTTCGGAAAGGTCGCCGTAAGAAAGCGCAACCTTGATTTTATCTGCAACTTCTCTTCGGCCGTTGACCTTGAGATCGTTGAGCTCGGACTCCAGAGCCTCCAGGCCTTCCTGAGTCACATAAAACACTTTTTCTGCCATTGGGGATAACCACCTTTATTTGATAATCTTAAAGAAAATAGGATTTCACGCCAGTCTAATCTATTATAGTGACTTGTGCCCCTGTTGTCAATGTTTTTTCCCGGATTCATGCGGTTTTTTACGCAAAAAAGAGCCGCTGAAAGGCGACTCTCAGCGGCATGGGAACCGATACGGCAATTGCACCCGGCGATCCGGTTATTTGTACCTGCAGGTTCGGAATTTACCCTCGATCCAGAACGTGGCTTCGATCGTGTGGAAGTGGAGCAGGCGGAATTTCGGGTCATCGATCCCCTTCTTGAAAAAGCGCCGGTCCGTTTCATTCCAAACCGCTTCCTGCACGGCACGGTCCTCGATGAACTCCACCGTACCGATCAGCGTAACGCTGTCTCCGCCGAGGAAATAGCAGACGCTGGCTTTCGGGTTATTCTCAAAATGCACGGCTTTGCCGCTGATGGGCGAGCGCTTGGAGGTGACAAAGTACAGGTCCGAAAAGCCCTCGGCCTTCGCAATACTCAGCACGCAGGTGCGCGGATATCCCTTCTCGTTGACGGAGGTCAGCGCGGCAACACTGCATTTTTCGAGCAGGACGTTGGCTTTCGCTTCAAGCTCCTTTGTTCTTTCTTTCTGAATCTGACTGGCTGTTTTTTCCATGGTTCCGCCATTCCTTTCCCTGTTATTTTTCGCGGATCGGGATCAAAAGGTCGAGCTGTATGAACTGCCGGCTCTTTTCTTCCTTTTTGTAATACGTGGGCGCGTTGAGGTGCTCCTCGAAGCAGCCGCCCATGGCGTACGGCTCGCGCCACGCGATGGCATACTGCGGGTCGTTCTCCATCCGCTCCATAAAGCTGCCCCACTCGTGGAAATCGCCCATTTTGATCGCGTGGGCGGCATAGAGACCGCCGGCGAAGGTCTTCTTTTCGAGCGGTGCGGGCACGTCCATGTCCTCGGGGATCGTCACCCAGAACTCGTACCCGTAGGTGTCCTCCGGCTTTTCGGGGCTCGGGTTGTTAAAACCCAGCACCCTGAGGCCCGGCATTTTTTGGATGAGGCCGGTCTCCTGTACGAAATCATCCAGCATTCTGCCGGCTGTGTCCTCCGGGTTCGGCCCGGTGTACTGCGCGGCGGCCACGGTCATCGGCGGGAGGTACACATAGCGCACATCCATCTTTGCAGACAGGATCTGTTCGGCTTTCTTCAGTTCGGTCATTTTTATTTCCTCCTGTTCTTTGGGCAGAGGAGAAAGCTGCTGCACCAGACGCAGGAGTGCCTGTTCATCCGGCAGGGCGGGGCGTGTGCTGCTTGCCAGCCAGAAGACGCGGTTTGCCAGCACGGCCAGGGCATCACGCACGGCCTGCAGGGCGTCTCGTTCGCCGTCGATCTCCCGGATCTGCGCCTGCAGCACGCCGATCCACGTGCGGGCCTCCGGTTTTTCCAGAATGGCCGCGATGTCCCGAAGCGGCAGACGCAGCCGGCGCAGGATGAGGATCTGTGCGATGCGCTCGGTCGTTTCCGGCGTATAGACGCGGTAGGCGTAGTCCGGCAGGCGCTCGCTCTCGATGAGCCCCACCTGTTCCCAGTACCGCAGCGTGCGGGTGGATACGCCGAAGCGCTCGGAAAGCTCGGATATGGTTTTCAGCTGCATAAAGGTGCTCCTTTCTCCTCTTTGTCCATATTGTAGCGGTTTACGCCGCGTCAAAGTCAATAAGCTGACGAAAAAAACTTACGCAATTGCAAAGCGCGGAAAACCGTGCTATACTGAAGTTGTCGAATCCCCTGCGGGGTCGATAGACAACCGAATACCGTTTGTTGTATCGATTCCCCCTCGGGGAACCAATCTATTTTTTCAGCGTTGTACCCATTGCGGACGACAGCAAGGAGGAAAAAATGAAATCCACAGAAATCCTATCCACAACAAACAAACGCCTCATGGCGACCCGGGCGCTGGCCCTCGGCGCGATCCTGACCGCACTCGTGGTGGTACTGCAGTGCATGGGGCAGTTCATCCGCTTCGGGATGTTCTCCATCTCGCTCGTGCTGATCCCCATCGTGATCGGCGCGGCGACCTGCGGCCCGAAGGTGAGCACCTGGCTGGGCTTTGTGTTCGGCGTGGTGGTGCTTTTGACCGACGCCGGCGCGTTTCTGGCCGTGAGCGTCTTCGGCACCGTCGTGACCGTACTCGTAAAGGGCGCGGCCTGCGGCCTTGCGGCGGGGCTTGTTTACAAGCTGCTGGAAAACAAAAACCGCTGGCTTGCGGTGATGGCTTCCGCCATTGTGTGCCCCATTGTGAACACGGGCATCTTCCTCATCGGCTGCGTGCTGTTCTTCTTTGAGATCGTGGAGGGCTGGGGCCTGGCCCTCGGCTTTGAGAACGCCGCGGCGTATATGTTCCTCGGTCTGGCCGGCGGCAATTTCCTGTTTGAGATGGCGGCGAATCTCCTCTTGAGCCCCATCGTGGTGCGCCTGCTGCAGATCGTCAAAAAGAATTAAGGCACGGGAGGCCGTTTCATGATCCTCGCGATAGACATCGGAAATACGAATATTGTGCTGGGCGGCTGCCGCGGGGACGAGATCGTCTTTCGCGAGCGGCTCTCCACCGTACGCACGGCAACCGTGCTGGAATACACCGCCCTTTTGAAGACCGCCTTTGAGATGAACGGCGTGTCCCCGGGGGAGATCGACGGGGCGATCCTCTCTTCCGTGGCTCCGGGCGTGACTGGCACCATGAAAGCCGCTGTGGAGAAGTTCCTGCACATCACCCCCCTCATCGTGGGGCCCGGCATCAAGACCGGCCTGCGCATTCAGATCGACAATCCGGCGCAGCTGGGCAGCGACATGGTGGTGGCGGCCGTGGCCGGCGTGCAGCAGTATCCCCTGCCGCTCATCCTCATCGACATGGGCACGGCGACGACGCTTTCCGTGGTAGACAAAACCGGCACGTTCCGCGGCGGAATGATCCTGCCCGGCGTGACCGTTTCGCACGATGCGCTGATCCGCGAGACCGCGCAGCTGCAGCGCGTGGCCTTTGATGTGCCCAAAACGCTCATCGGCCGCAATACGGCGGACTGCATGAAGAGCGGCCTGCTCTACGGCAGCGCCGGTGCGCTGGATGGCCTCATCGACCGCATCCATCTGGAGCTCGGCGAGCCCTGCACCGCCGTGGCAACGGGCGGGCTGGCGAATCTCATCGCCCCGCTGTGCCGCAACAAAATCCTCGTCGACGACGACCTGCTCCTCAGCGGCCTTGTGCTGCTCTACAACAAAAATAAGCCAAGCGAATAAACTACCGTAAGGGCTGCTCCGACGAGCAGTCCTTTTTTTAATTGATCATTGAAAATGGACAGTTGACAATTATAGCGGCGTTCTTCGAACGCTAATATATAATTTATAATGCACACGCAGTGCGCCGCCGGAATTGTCCATTATCCATTGTCAATTTAGTTGGAATATTGCTCAATACAGAGCGCCGCTTCAAGCAGGCGCTTTTCGTCTGCACCGTACAAAATCAGACCATGGGAAGCACCGTCCTCACCTACGTCAAGCCGCAGCGCGACCGAGGGAAAGCCGCAGAAATGCATGATGTTGGTCGGGCCGGTCAGCAGGCAGGCGTCCAGATCGCGGAATGCTTTCTGCATTTCGGCGCGCACGCGCTCCCGCTCTTTCATCGCATACGCATATTCGGGATCCGCCTTGCTTTTGCCCAAAGCCGCCTGCAGGACGTCGATCCCGTAAGGCATCCATATTGTATTTTCTTCATATGCGGCAACGATCTCCTCCAGCGTGCGGTTTTCTGTGTTTTTCGCCGCCAGATAGGCGTTCAGATCCTCACGGAAAGCATAGCGCATCAAATCCCGCTGCCGCGGCTGATACGGGTGCTCCGCTTCCACGATATGCGCCCCGGCTTCCCGCAGCCAATTCAAAACGATGTCGTATAAGCCAAGCTGCGCTTCCGACACATTTTCCCGATTGAACGTATTCACCGCCAGACGCAGCTCATGGGGCTCCGTTTTCTGAACCTGACCGATATTTTCTCCGCGCATAGCTTCATATATGCGGATCGCATCCTCCAGTGTCCGGGTGATGGGGCCGGCGCTGTCCAACAGACAGGCGATCGGCACAATTCCTTCCCCGGAAAGCGAGCCGTATGCCGGCTTCAGGCCGGTCACACCGTTCTGTGCAGCACATCCCACGATGGAGAAGGAGGTGTCTGTGCCAATGGCCGCAGCGCACAGCCCTGCAGAAACCGCTACCGCAGAACCGGTGCTCGATCCGCTCGGATCACGGGCCGGGTCATAGGCATGGATCACCTGCCCGCCAAAGGAACTGAACCCGTTCGGCATTTCAGAGGCCGTGTAGTTTGCAAACTCTGTCATATTTGCCTTGCCGAGGATCACCGCACCGGCTTTGCGCAGGTTGGCGATCACCGGCGCATCCTTTGCGGCCAGATTATCCCGGAGCGTCATGCTGCCCGCCGTGGTATACAGACCCGCGACGTCCATGTTGTCTTTTACCAGAATCGGCAGACCGAACAGCGCGCCGCTTTTGTCCGCTGCAACATCCAGCACCCGGGCTTCTTCCAAGGCGCGGGGGTTGATCTGTGCCACCACATTGAGCCCGTCTTTCCCGCCATATTTTTCGAGACGATCCAGATAGACCTGCGTCAATTCTTCCACACGCAGCGTCCCCGCACGCATGGCCTCGATTTGCTCGTTCATGGAAAGTTTCCAAAGTTCTTTCATACTTACCACTCCACTTCCATCACACAGCGTGCCGCGCCGGACTTGATCGTCTCTAGCAGGGAGACCTTTGCACTTTCTCCGAATACCGCCCGAAAGATGCCCTCCGCGTTGCCCAGCGTGCAGTAGCACCATGTTTTGGGCAGGGATCCCGGCACTCTTTTCACGCAGGCGCAGTAGCATTCCGGATAACAAAAACGGATTCTGTTCTCCGCGATATATTCCAGAGCCGCAAATGTCTCCTTTTGATTAAACGCCTCTACGAACTGCTCTGTGCTGTCCGATGCCTTCCAATACTTGAGAAGCTTTTTCGCAATGGAGCTGCCATCGTTGCAGCGGCAGTTTTTGCGGATTTGCATGATCGTCTCCGCATCGAAATGCTCTTCCAGATAGGCGCAGACATTCTGTGCCCATTGATATTTCTTTTCGATATCCGCACTCTTGGACAGAGGATACAGACTCGCAAACGTATCTGCATGGGTATCCCCACTCACGGCGCGTAAGCTCTGCGCAAAGCGTATCGCGTGCGCGTTATCGTTTTTAGCCATAAAATCACCGCTCCTTTTTCTTTTCCGCCGCCCTGTGCTCCGCCTTCCACGTTTCGATCTGCCTCAAACGGTCGCGGACGCGGGCCTCGCTGCCCTCGCCGGTGGGGCGGTAGTATTTCCGGTCCTTCAGGGAATCGGGCAGGCACTGCATCGTCGTGAGCTTATCCGCCGCGTTGTGGGCGTACTCGTAGCCCTCGCCGTATTTAAGCTCCTGCATGAGTTTCGTCGGCGCGTTGCGGATGATGAGCGGCACGGGCTCGGCCAGCATTTTCTGGGCATCGCGCTGGGCTTCTCCGTAGGCCACATACAGCGCGTTCGATTTCGGCGCCAGGGACAGATACACCACCGCGTGGGTGAGGGTCACGTTGCACTCCGGCATCCCGATGAAATGGCACGCCTGATACGCCGCCGTGGCGATCTCCAGCGCGCGGCTGTCCGCCATGCCGATGTCCTCGCTCGCAAAACGAATGAGCCTGCGCGCGACATAGAGCGGATCCTCACCCGCTTCGAGCATACGCGCGAGCCAATAGATCGCGGCGTCGGGGTCACTATTGCGCATCGATTTATGCAGTGCGGAAATGATATTGTAATGCTCCTCGCCTTTTTTATCGTAGAGCAGGGATTTCTTCGTGATGCACTGCTCGAGCGTCTCCATCGTGACGTGGGTCACGTCGCCCTCGCGCCGGCCGTTCAGGATGACCATCTCCAGCGTGCCGAGCGCGGTGCGGGCGTCGCCGTTGGCAAAGGCCGCCACCATGCGCACCATCTCGTCCGTGATGTGCACGGTCTGGTTGCCAAAGCCCCGGGGGTCGGAAATCGCGCGGTGCAGAAGGCCGCAGAGGTCGTCCTCGGAAAGGCCGTTCAGCACGAACACCTTGCAGCGCGACAGCAGCGCGGCGTTCACCTCAAAGGACGGATTCTCCGTTGTGGCGCCGATCAGCACGATGCTGCCCTTCTCCACGAACGGCAGGAAGGCATCCTGCTGGGCCTTATTGAAGCGGTGGATCTCATCCACAAAGAGCAGCGTGCGCTCGCCCATGCGGTGGTTGTCCTCGGCCTCGCGCATCACCTCGCGGATTTCCTTGATGCCGCTCGTGACGGCGCTGAAATTGATGAAATTCGCTTTTGTCCGCGATGCCATGATGCGGGCCAGCGTCGTCTTGCCCACGCCCGGCGGGCCCCAGAAGATCATGGAGGACACGCGGTCCTGCTCGATGAGCTGCCGGAGGATCTTCCCTTCGCCGAGGAGGTGCTGCTGCCCCGCAAATTCATCCAGATCCCGCGGGCGCATCCGCGTCGCGAGGGGTACGTCCTGCGGGGATTGTGTGAATAAAGTCTGCTGTCTCATACGCGCTCCCTTTCCTGCGCCGCTGCCCAGCGCAACGCCTTTCTCCAGCGGGTCTCCACGCCCTTGCCGTGCCCGCCGCGGTTCCATTCAAATTGCACCGCATAGCCGGCCGCCTGCAAAAAGTCGGTGAGGTCTTCCGTGCAGCGCCCCACTTGCCGCAAAATCGGCGGCCCGCCGTAGGGCTCGCGGTCGCCGAGGGACAGGTAGAACTTCGTGCTTTCCGGCGGCCGATGTTCCTTCACGTAGTCCAAAAAGCCGGGGTACCACGTGGAGCCGGAGAGGGACATCGCCGTACCGAAGCGCCCGGTGCACGCCGCCCACAGCGCAAACAGCCCGCCCAGCGAGTACCCGGCGATCCCGATATTTCCCGGCGCAGCATCCACGCCGTAGGTTTCCTGCAGATACGGCAGCGCTTCCCCGAGCAGAAACCGGAGATACGCCTCCGCCTCCCCGGTAAAGGCTTCGCCTTCCCAGACCGGTGCCGCCGGCCACGGGGTAAAATCCCGGCTGCCGTCCGCCTCTGCGAAAAACAGCAGGGTGTCCGGGATCTCCTCCGCGAGCGCAGCCAATTGCTCTTCCATGTGCCAGCCGCACAGGAGCAAAACGCGCCGCACCGTCTCCGGCACATAGCACGCGCAGTCCCGCCCCGCCAGTACAAAGCGGTCCGTTCTTCCCTTTTTCGGCATCCGGAACGCCTCCCTTCAAAATCGAACTATTGTTTATCCCAGTATAGCACAGGCGGCAGCGCTTTGCAAGATGCGCTTTTTATTTCCCGCGCCGCTTGACCGCTCCCCCTTTGCGTGATACACTTTGTTCAGAACTAAAAAAGTGAGGAACTTTATCATGAAACCCCAAAAACTGATTCGTGACGGCATTTCCATCGTGCTTGGCTCCGCCCTTGCGGCCTGCGCGGTCTATTTCTTTCTGATCCCGAACGACCTCGCCGTGGGCAGCGTCAGCGGCATCTCCATCGTGCTGAACACGTTCATCCCGCTGCGCGTGACCACCATTTCGCTCATTCTGAATGTGATCCTGCTGCTCCTCGGCGCTGTTTTTATCGGCGCAGGGTTCAGCGGCAAGACGGTCCTCACCACGCTGCTGTATTCCGGTATGCTCTCCGGGCTCGAGTTCCTCTTCCCGAATCTGGAACCCCTCACAAGCTCTCCGCTCCTCGATATGCTGTGCTACATTTTTATTCTCGGCCTTGCGCAGGCCATTTTGTTCAGCAGCGACGCCTCCACCGGCGGCATCGACATCATCGCGAAGATCCTGAACAAGTTCCTGCACATTGAGATCGGCAAGGCCGTCTCCACCGGCGGTCTGTGCCTGGCGCTGGCCTCCGTGTTCGCGTTTGACACCGAGACCGTCGTCATCAGTCTTCTCGGCACGTACCTGAACGGCATTGTGGTCGACCACTTCATCTTCGATCTCAACCCCCGCCGCCGGGTCTGCATCCTCTCCGAAAAGCAGCAGGAGATCTGCCGGTTCATTCTGGAGGACCTGCACAGCGGTGCTTCCATTTACGAGGCCGTCGGCGCGTACACCGGCGAGACGCATGAGGAGATCATCACGATCGTCGACAAGAACGAGTACCGCAGGCTGATGGATTTCATCCGCAAGACGGACCCGGATGCCTTCCTCACCGTTTACTCCGTGCATGAGGTGCATTACAAAGCCAAGCATTGACGATGCTTGGCTGGTTTTATTCGCACTTCGTGCGCGTGGTATTGCTCTGCAGTGCTATTTGGACTTCGTCCAAGTGATATTGCCTTTGGCAGTTTAAGGGCGAATAAAATATCACTAAAACCACAGGTTTTAATATCACCTGACCGCAAGGTCAGATAACACTGTGAGATGGATCTCACAATATCACTGTTCCATCATTTTCCATGCTGGTTCAGGTATAAGACAAAAATAAAGGATCTGTTGCAAAATGGAATAATATGCACTAGAGTCGCTATCTCCTGGCGGGGATAGTGTGAAAGGGGCGGTCTTGGAGCCCCTTTCGCGTATAATTGGAATGAAATATGCAGGGACAGAAACTGCCCCTGCATATTTCTAAAGGGGACGTTGCATTTTGCAACGTCCCC
>JAFQWC010000170.1 GCA_017407665.1 Clostridia bacterium
GAGGTAATCCCGGAAATTGACGTAGTCATTCCACTCTGTGCCACCCCACAGAACCACATGGATATGGTGCGTACGGGTGTCCGCCTCGAAATCGCCCATCACAAACAAATGCTGGCCGGGATGATCCTGCCCGCGATAGATCACGTGATTTTGTTCCAGAAGTTCCTTTTTTCCGAGGATCTCTTCAAAAGATCGTACGCCGATGGCAAGATCCAAAATCGGTTTCGCATGGATCCCGCGAATTGCCGTACTGCCTACGTGCTGAATGTCCACCGCCGTATCCGAAAGAATCTCTTTCAATCGTTCTATCGTCTCGGCCGCTTTTTCTTCCCACATTACATCGTGCGGATAGAGTTCCACCGTCCCGCGTTTCAGACCCAATTTCATACGTTCCACCCCAAACCTACAGTTTTTATGTCTCCATTATATTCCAAAGACATCTGTTTTGCAATATTGGAAACAGGAAAGACGTACTCTTTTGGATTTGGATCTTAGCCCATTTTGACAAAAGCAAACCCGGAATTTCTGTTATTCCGCAATCATCTGGCGCAGGGCGGCGTAGGTTTCATGGACAATGGGTGTGTATTCTTCCCCGTTTCGATAAGCACCGTAGCAATCCGCCATCATATTTTCCAGCGCCGTGTTGAGCGAACCGGAAAACTGCGCCGCGGTAATCTGATCCCGCACGGCACATACAGTTGAAAAGTTTTCATTGTCTAAGCTGAACCATTTATTCACGCCTTGTGTGCCCCTCATTTCATATTTGCTGCTCATGACCTCTTCGTGCATTGGCATACCGGCGTAGTCATTTTTATGATACACAAACTGGTGGAAAATGGTTCCGTTTGCCTGCCTGTCCGTCATCATCAGCATGTCCAGCACCTTAAAGGCTTCTTCCGGGCGGCGGGTATTGCGGTTTACCGCCGCGAAAGATGTAATCATCGCCGTACAGCCGCCGTCATCGGAATAGGACGGCACAAGGGTGAGCCGATCAAACTCCGTCAAGCTGTTCAATCGTCCGCCACTCCCATTCTGATCATCATTATCTACGCCGTAAGCAACTGCTCCGTGCCAGTTAAAGCGAACACCGAGACAAGTTTTCGTTTTATACGGCGTTTCGTAAAGCTTATTCTCGTGATAGTCTTTCGTATATTCGAGAATCTCTTTGGTATGCTCGAGCAGTTCTTCCTCAGTAAACAGAAGCTCCTCCTTCTGATAATCCGCCAACTCGCCTAAAAGATATTCGATGGGGAAATCGTATTCCAATCCCCTGGAAGTGAGGCCGGCACCCAAGCGCGCTGCGGCATCCTGCAGTTCTTCCGTATTCCGCATCTCGTCCCATGTCATGTTCTGCGGCGTGTGGGAAACATCACTTGCGCGGTACATGGCGACCGGCAGCAGGTAGGTCAGCGGCACCAACTGCTGGCCCTCTTCGTCGCGCCCGGCGGCCATCACGCTTTGTGTGAACTTGTCCCACTCCGCATATTCGGCGGTTTCTATGTATTCATCCAAGGGCAGAAAAAGATCCAGTTCAACGGCCTTTTCGGGCATCTGGAACAGCAGCGTTTTATTCCAGCTGTCGCACTGCACGATGAAAACATCCGGCCCTTCTCCCGACATGATCTCCGTGCGGATGCGGTCGATCGCGGTGTCCCGTTCTGCATCGTCGTCCGGTATGATCTCGAACACGATATTTTCTTTCTCAAGACCGGTCGCTTTCTCCACCCACCATTTCAAATCTTCCAAAACCACACTCATCGGTGTGTTGCCGAATTGATCGAGATCGATACAAATCCGCAGCGGGCCGGGTTCCCCGGCACAGCCGGAGAACAGACCAACGATCATCAAAACAGAAATGAAAATGCAGAATACTTTTTTCATACAGCTTTCCCCCTTATTCTTTCAGGATCTGTTCCATTTTTCTGTAATATTCGGAAACGATCTCCTCTGTCGTTTGGGAAGATTCGTCCCATTCGGCCAAGTCAATCATCCAGAACATTTCTTTCAGCATCACGTGCAAAGCGCCGCTGAAGCTGGCGTATGTGATCTGATCCCGCACGCGGCAGAATTCTTCAAAATTGTCTCCGGCAAAGTACCACGTGCCCATGTGCCTGGTCGGGTATTCGGCACTGAGGAGATCCGTGTGCATCGGGAGGCTGTTTCTCATAAGGAACCAATCGCCGTATAGATCGGAATACTGCTGGCTGTCCATCCCCATGAGCACATCCAGAATGAAAAAGGCATCTTCCGGGCGGCGCGTATTGCTGCTGATCGCAGCAAAGTGCGTGATCGTGACGGTTGTGCCGCCGTCATCAGAATAGATGGGGATCATGGTCTTTGGGTCCTCGGGACGAATGCCGTTAAATGGATCCACATTATCCGCGTATGTTTGGCTGTAAGAGCCAAATCCGTCATAACTGATGCCGACGCGCGTCTGATAATGCACGGGCACATCGGGCGGCATATCCGGGGTCCACTGTTTTTTCAGTTCCAGAATCTCCCGCACACGCTGCAGCAGCTCTTCTTCTGTGAAAAGCAATTCTTCGTTTTCGTAATCGGCCAGTTCGCCAAGAGCATACTCGATATGATCATCCTGCTCCGATTCTAAAGTCAGCGCCTTTGTATGATACCAGGATGCAGCCGCTGTCAGCACATCGGTTTTGTCTTCCAGCATCTCCTGCCATGCTGTCTCCACGCCCGGCTTTTCCGGAACGTCGGATTCCAGATAAAAGGTCAGCGGAATGGCATAGGCGATCGGCACGATCTGCTGGCCGTACTCATCCCGTCCCGCCGCCATGACCTGCGGCATGAGCTTATCCCACTGTGCAAACTTTTCATCTTCAATATACGGATCCAGCGACAAAAACATACCGTTTTCCATGGCTTTTTCTGGGATCGGAAACAGTGCTTCCGCTTTCCAGCTGGTGCCGTCATCACAGGCCATGATGAAGAGATCCGGACCTTCCCCGGCCATGATCTCCGTGCGCAGCCGGGTGATGGCCGTGTCGCGCTCCACGCCGCTCTCAGGGATAACATCCAGCACAACATCCTCCGGGCCGCCGAGGTCTTTCACGCGGGATAAGAAGATCTTCATGGCATCCGCTGCGTGGTATTGGCTCCACGAGACATAATCCAGATCCACACAGATGCGAAGCGGTTCTTTTTCCCGTGCACAGCCGGAAAACAGACCAACAATCATCAAAACAGCCAGTACGATACACAGAGTCTTTTTCATAACTTATCCGCTCCTTTTACAAAGACTTTTTCGGTTACTCGCCCAGCAGGCGCTTCATTTTGCGGTAATATTCGTGCACGTTTTCTTCCACGGTCGTGGAAGAGGGCATATCGTAGACATACTGCCCTTGGCAAGAGCTGTACAGCCATTTCAGCTCGGTGCTCAGCCCGCCGCGGAAGTTTACATGGGTGATCTGTTCGCGCACGCGGGAAAACTCTTCAAAATTTTCGTCCCGCATGAACCAGACTTCTTTCCAGACGGGATTTGCGACGGGGTTCTTCGTGCTCATAGCGTCCATGTGGATGGGCACCGCGCCGTTAGAATACAGCCAATTCCAGCCCATGGAGGATTGCTTGAGCTCCGGCAGGCTCACAAGATAATCGATCACGGAAAAAGCCTCTTCCGGGCGTCTTGTGTTCACGTTGACTGCGGCATACGAGATGACGGTTGCCGTAACGCCGCCGTCTGCAGAATAAATCGGTACCATGCGCTGCGGATCTGTTTTGACGATCCCGTTGTACGGGTCCATACTGGGCGCCCATGACTGCGAGGACAGACTGCCCATATCGTAGTCCACGCCCATCAGCATCTGAAAATGCAGCGGCACTTCGGGGAATTCTCCGTTTCTGTATTTTCTGTGCTGTTCCAGAACTTCTGTTAAACGCTGGGTGAGTTCTTCTTCCGTGAACAGCAGCTCCTCATTATCATAATCTGCCAGAGTGCCGAGCACGCTCTCCAGATACGCGCCCTCATAAAATTCAAAATATGTACCGCCCGAATGGAACCACGTGGAGGCGGCGGACAGTACGCCGGTCTCATCCGAAAGCATATCCTGCCATGTTGTCTCGGCAGGATACTCTTCCGGAACATCCTCTGCACGGAACACTGTAAGCGGCATTGTATACGAAATGGGCACGATCTGCTGGCCGTATTCGTTTTGTCCCGCAGCCATGACCTGCGGCAGAAGTCTGTCCCAATCCGTAAACTGTGCGTCTTCCATATAGTCATCCAACGGTAAGAACATACCGTTTGCCATGGCTTTTTCCGGAATTGCGATGAACGGATCGTCCGTATTGCCGAAATATCCGCCGGAACAGCCAAGGATAAACACATCCGGGCCTTCCCCGGCCATGATCTCCGCTCTGAGGCGGGAGAGCATCGCTTTTCTTGCATTTCGGCCCTCAAAGGAGCCGGGAAGGCTCTCGATCACAATGTCTTCGATACCGGTGGCTTCCGAAACACGGAGCGTGAAACCGTTTACGGCGTCCTCTATGGAAAAATCGTACTCGAAACCGAGATGCTCCAGATCCACCACGATGCGAAGCGGCTCAGGTTCTCCTGCACAGCCGGAGAACAGAACAACAATCATCAAAACAGCCAGTACGATACACAGAGTCTTTTTCATATTTCTCTCCCCTTTGGTTTATGGAAATTGGGGCAATTTCTGCTTATTCACCAAGCAGGATCTCCATCTGGCGGTAGCTCTCTGCGGTGATATCCTCCAGGGTCTCTCCGTTTTCGCTTCCGTTACGGTAGAAGCGGAAGCAATCGTAATAAAAATTGTCCAGCGCTTCATCCAGAGAGCTGCGGAAGCGCGCGTGGGTGATCTGATCACGGATGCGGCTGAACTCTTCGAAATTGTCCTGCTTAAAATACCATGTACCGAACACGCTGTCGTAAATGAGGGGCTTTTGCGGGCTGCCGAGCTCTGTATGCACCGGGAAGCCGTTGGTTCTCGTCAGGATGCGTCCGTACAGGCTGGACCGCTGCTGGCTGGATGTGCTCATGATATAGTCCACAACGAAGAAAGCGTCATCCGGGCGGGTGGTGTTGGCGTTGACGGCAGTATAGTACAAAATCTGTGCCGTAATGCCGCCGTCTGCGGAGTAGATCGGCACCATGGTCTTTTTGTCGTTCGGGTAAAGGCCGGCATAGGGGTCTATACCGTCCGACCATTCGACGCCCACGATCCGGGAGCCGGAATTGTCCAGATTTGCACGCAGTGTGGTCTGATAATGCGCGGGGGCTTCCGGCAGCTCACCCTCATCGTACTTTCTTCTCTGCTCCATGATCTCATTCGTGCGCTGCAGGAGCTCTTCCTCCGTGACGAGCAGGGTTTCATTTTCGATATCTGCCAGTGCACCGAAGGTGTAGCCCATATAGTGGCCGTTCATTTCGCTCAGGCCAAAGCTTTCCGTATGGTACCATGTGGAGGCGGCAGCCAGCGCGCCGTTATCGGTTTCGAGCATATCCTGCCATGTGGTCTCTGCGCCGAACTTCTCCGGAACATCTTCTTCGCGGAAGAAGGTGATCGGGAACGTGTAGGCCATGGGGATCAGCTGCTGGCCGTAGGCATCCCGGCCGGCTTCCATGATGACCGGGTGGAACTTGTCCCACTCCATGAACTTCGCGTTCTCTATGTAGTCATCGAGCGGCAGGAAAATACCGTTTGCCATGGTTTTTTCCGGGACTGCGAACATAGAATCGCCCATTCTGCCAAAATAGCTGCCGTTTGTACCCATAATGAACACATCGGGGCCCGCGCCGCTCATGATCTCCGCACGGATGCGGTTCATCATGGACATACGCGCACCCTCGCTCTCGGGCAGATCCGCCGGCAGGACATCGCAAACGATATCGGCCGGGCCGCCCTCGAGCGAAATGTTGCTCAGAACGCCGAGCATGAGGCCCGAGGTTTCCATTTCGCCCTGAACACGGTCTGTGAAATCGAGATCCACGCAGACCCGCAGGGGATCCGGTTTATTCTCCAGAACCTCTTCGATCACGGTTTTGTCTTCGCGGTCTTCGAGCTGCAATTCGATGGACTTAACCACATTTTCGTCATCCTCTGCCTTTTTGCTGCAGCCCATGAACACGGCTGTGAGCATTAAAATTGCCAGTACAATACACAAAGTCTTTTTCATAATTTGCACACTCCTTTGTTTTGTGATTGAGTTTTGTGTGGGTTACTCCGCTATCATTTGTTTCAAGGTGTTGTAGCATTCTGCAACGATGGGCGCGTAATCCTCGCCTTGATCGCGGGCTTTGCGGCACTCGAACATCATCATGCCGAATCCTTCATCCAGACCGCCGTTAAAGCGCGCGTGGGTGATCTGCTCGCGTACGCGGACGAATTCCTCATAGTTTTCCTGCTTTAAATACCACCGCTCCACAGAGAATTCGTTGAAGTCCGGGTCCTCTTGTAAAAGGTCCGTCTGCATGGGGATGGCGTCCATGCCGGTGAGCCAGTGCGCGTAAAGCTCGGAATATCTTTGGTAGGATGTGCTCATCAGGTAATCAACCGCAAAGAAAGCATCTTCCGGGCGCTTTGTGTTGGCGTTCACCGCCGCAAAGGACATGATGGTCGCCGTCACACCGCCGTCATCGGAATAGATGGGGATCATGGTCTGCGGCTCGTGGTGGTAAATGCCGCGGCAAACGTCTTTTGTCCAATCGTCCGGTTCAATGTTCTGGTAGCCAATGCGCATTCTGGTCTGAAAATGCGTGGGGACGTCTGCATATTGGCCATCTTCATAGGCTTCCTTCAGCTCAAGGACCTCTGTTGTACGCTGATAGAGCTCTTCTTCCGTAAACAGAAGCTCTTCGTTTTCATAATCGGCCAGATTGCCGAGAATATATTCGAGATAAGCGCCGGTATACAACGCGGACACGTTCTCATCCATATGGTACCATGTGCCAGCGGTGGCCAGCACGCCGGTCTCATCCGAAAGCATATCCTGCCATGTGGTCTCCTTGCCGGGCTTTTCCGAAACGTCCGATGCCCGGTAGAAGGTGATGGGCATCGTATAGGTCAGCGGGATGATCTGCTGGCCGTATTCATTGCGGCCGGCTTCCATCACGGCTTTGATCTGCTTGTTCCAATCCGTAAACTGCGCGTCTTCCATGTATTCGTCGAGCGGCAGAAAAAGGTTGTTTTCCATGATCTTTTCCGGTATCGGGAACAGGGATTCGCAGCCGTTCAAACCGGCACTGCACAACACGATAAATACATCCGGGCCTTGGCCGGACATTATTTCCGTACGGATGCGCTGAATGGCACTGCCGCGCGCAGAGGCTTCTGCCGGGATGATATCCAGTTCAACATCCGTCGGGCCGCCCAGCATACCGAGGGCCTCCACAAATTCCTGAACGGTACTGTCGCAGGTGCGCTGATAATTGACTGCGTCCACATCCACGCAGATGCGCAAGGGGTCGGGTTCCCCGGCGCAGCCGGAGAACAGGCCAATAATCATTAAAACGGCCAGTAAAATACATAAAGTCTTTTTCATATGCTACACTCCTTTGAAAAATATGTTATTCGGCCATCATTTGCTTTAAGATATTGTAATATTCTGCGACGATGGGTGCACAGTCCTCGCCCTTGGCGTCGGCGGTTTTACATTTTGCGTACATCTCGTCGAATACAACGGAGAGTCCGCCCTCAAACTGCACATAACGGATCTGCTGACGCACACGGTCGTATTCGTCGTAATTCTCGTTCGAAAGCCAGAACAGTCCAAGTTGTCCGCTCGGCGTACTTTTCTTCATGATGTCTTCGTGCACGGGAATGCCGCGGCCTTCTACGGTAAGCCAGTTGTCGTAGAGATCAAAGCTCTGCTGATACCCCTTCGACAGGATGAGATCCAAAACCAGGAAGGCATCCTCCGGGCGCCTTGTATTCGCGTTGATCGCTGCATAAGAAGTGACTGTGGCCGTAACGCCGCCGTCATCGGCATAAATGGGGATCATCGTCTGCTTGTCCTCGTACAGAACGCCCCGCAGCTCTTTAATCGTCTGCTCCGTCCGGATGAACCGCGGTGTGACGGTTTCCGGAAGATCTTCATTGTCATAGCCGCTGAACATCCGGGTCTGGTAATGCGCCGGTACATGATCGTATTTGCCGTCGTTGTAGTCCCTTTCCAGTTGCAGTACCTCGAGCGTACGCTGCAGAAGCTCTTCTTCCGTGAAGAGCAGTTTTTCTTTTCGGTAATCCGCAATTTCGCCCAGAACACACTCGATGTAATTGTCCGCGGAGTCTCTGAAGAAATATTCTCCCTTGCCGTAATGCTTCCATGTGGCAGAGACGGACAGAACGCCGGACTCGTCCGTGATCATCTCCTCCCATGTCGTCTCCGCACTGGGCTTCACGCCTTCGATATCGGATTCCCGGAAATGCGTCAGCGGCAGCGTGTAGGTCATCGGGATGACCATCTGGCCGAACCGATTCCGACCCGCGTCCATGATGACCGCCGTGTGTTTATCCCATTCCATGTACTGTGCGTTTTCTATGTATTTATCGAGCGGCATGAAAACGCCGTTGTTCATCGTTTTTTCGAGGACCGGGAAAAGAGGGTCCAGATCATTATCCATGGTGCAGCGGGCGATGATCACGTCCGGGCCCTTGCCGGACATCATTTCCGTTCGAATACGGGTGAGTGCCGTCTCGCGGGCGGTACCGTATTTCGAGGCCGGCAGGACTTCCACTTCAATATCGGTCGGGCCGCCCACCATGCGGATGGTATCAACAAAGCCCTTCATGACCTCTTTCACAGTCTGCTCCATGCGATCTGCCTCACCGGCATCCACAAGAATGCGCAGTGGCTCCGGTTCTTTTTCTGCGCAGCCGGAGAAAAGACCAATAATCATTAAAACGGCCAGTAAAATACACAAAGTCTTTTTCATAAAAATAGCTCCTTTCAGAACTTAATTCAACCAATTTACCGCGCGCAGCGGGAGAACAGAGTGCTGAAGAAAACCAGTACGGCAAGAACCAGACCAGTAATAGCAATGAATCTCTTTCTCATGCTTATTTCCTGCCTGTGTCAGTTGTTCAAATCTTACTCGCTGATCTGGCGTCTCATTTTACTGTACCATTCCGAAACCAATGGGGCCAAATCTTCCTCCCCGTGATTCACAGCGTCCGAAACGTCCACCATCATGCCGTCAAACGCGTAGAACAGTGTGTCTGTGAACTGTGCCGCGGTAATCTGATCCCGCACGGCGTCAAATGCTGCAAAATTCGCTTCAGACAAATACCAATTGTTATTCCGAATCGGATACGCCTCGGATAGAACATCCTCATGCATTGGGATACCGTACCCGCTTAGGTCGTACAAACAGTTAGAATACAAGAGAGATTGGCACATCATCTGCGTGGACAGCAGACGGTCAATCACGCGGAAAGCTTCTAAGCCCAATTCTGTATTGCGGTTGACCGCAGCATAGGTCATAATCGCTGCCGTATAACCGCCGTCATCCGAACTAATCGGGATGTATACCATGGTATCCCCTGCAGAAACACCGTTCATCGTGTCATATAAGCTACCGTTCTCATCCATAAACATCGGCAGCTTATTCATATAGACGCCAAGATTTCCCTGATACCAATTCGGCTGATCGTACAGTTTCTCCTGCCATACCTCTTCGCTGATCGCGACCGTTTCCTCCACGTAAGCGAGCAGCTCTTCTTCGGTAAACAAAAGCTCTTCGTTCGCGTAATCCGCCAGATCACCGAGGATATACTGCAGACGATGATTATAATAGCCCTCAAATTCGCTGTACAGATAATCCTTGGGACCTGCGCCGAGCAGCATAGCGGCATTGTGCAGATTTTCATCCTCCACCATCTCCCGCCAGGTCATGTTTTCTATGGGGTTAAACTGCACATCTTCCGCGCGGTAAAATAAAGCAGGCATCGTATAGGCCAGCGGGATGATCTGCTGCCCCTCTTCATTTTTACCCGCTTCCATCACACTCTGTGTCAGCTTGTCCCACTCCGCATATTCTGTATTATTTTGGATATACGGATCAAGCGGCAGGAGTAAGCCGGCCTCCATGACCTTTTCCGGCATAGGAAATATCGGCTCTTCCTTCCCGAAATAGTTTGTGTTTTTTATTATAAACAAATCCGGGCCCGCACCAGACATGATCTCTGTACGGATTCGATTGATGGCTGATGCACGAGTTCCGCCCTCAACCGAAAGATACTCCACCTGTACTTCACCGAGCTTTCCAGAAGTCTGTAAAGGAACGATCAGATCCATGATTTCCGCTTCCAGATTATACGATTGGATATCTACACAGATTACCAGTGGCTTCGTCTCATTTTCTGGATGCCCCTGAGATTCCTCGGATTTCGTCTCCTGTAGCCGCTCTGGAAGATCATACGCCTTAACCGTATCCTCATCCTTTTTCTCTTCCGGCGCACTTTGGCACCCGATCAAGGAAAACAGAGCGATGATCATCAAAACAGACAGTAAAATACACAAAGTCTTTTTCATAAAAGCAGCTCCTTTCAAAACGGATTCCGCCGATTTACCACGCGGCGTGGCGAGGTTTGTTCCTGGAGGCACGGAGGGTTACAATCTGGAAGAAAATAACAGCAGCAGCGGCCAGAACACCGAGACTGAGA
>JAFQWC010000171.1 GCA_017407665.1 Clostridia bacterium
CGCCGTTTGAGGTTGTGCATGTGGATACGCACTCGGATCTGGCGTTTGGCCCGCCGGGCACGAACTTTGTGCTCAATGTGGTGCTCTCTCGCATGCCCGAGCAGCGTGCAGCGATCGACGCATACCGCACAGCGGTGGAGCTGGATGAGGCGAACTATCTGCTTTTTGCGCTGGCTTTCCGCTGGATCGACCGTCTTGCTTATGTGCGCAATCCGAAATCGCATCAGGATATTCCCCGGCATCTGCTGGATGGAGAGGGGAATATCCATCTGTGCAGCTTCATCTCCCGGATGATGGAAAGCAGGAACGGAAAAGAACCGGTGATCCCGTTTGACGTATACGATGATTACAGGACATTCCGCCAGCATGGATACGACTTTGTGACCATGGCGCAGTCACCCCGATATGCGCCCCAAAGCGCCGATCGGATCATAGAGATCATGCGGCGGTATATTGCACAGATATAACCAAAGAGGTCACGGAAAAGCCGTGACCTCTTTGACATTAGGGGGGAAGGTTTATGGAGTGAAAGGCAGTGAGACCCCATTGCCGCGCTGCCCAAGACCATCAGGTTTCGGAAAAGTCTTCCTTGCCGACGAGGCAGAGCGGGCACTGGAAATCCTCCGGGAGATCCTCCCACTTGGTACCGGGCGCGATACCGCCCTCAGGATAACCCTGTTCCTCATCATATTCCCAGCCGCACACGTCGCAGATATACTTCTTCATATTGGTTTCCTCCTTATTCATTCAATTGAGTTCGGTCTTCCACAGTCCATGGAGATTGCAGTAGGCATAGACCGCCAGCGGCTTGTCATCGGTCAGGGTGAAGACGACCTTCGGCGCCTGACCGGGAGTGAGATGCTTGCGCTGGAAGCCGTTTTCGGTAACCAGCTGCACCCACTCGATGTAGTGTACGTCCTGCATCGGGTGATCCACGCTGCCGACGTTCACGGTGACAGTGCTGCCCTCGACGGTGACAGCCGGGATATGCTTTTCGCCGCTGGCTTCTACGGTGTTGGGGATCAGCTCATCCATCTTCATGCTGCAGCAGGAAGGGGCTACGCCGGAATCGTGGATGGTTTCGACGACGAGGCCGCACTCGGGACACATATAGAACTTGGAATTCTTCATAATTTTGTTTCCTCCGTTTATACTGAATTTGTTTTGGTTGTTTCTTGCTTGTGAGCCTATCCTAACATAAGACGTTCTGTTGTTCCGTGATAAAATCACATTCCGGCAAAAGAATTGTATTTTGTTTTTGCATAGGGTAGAATAAAGAAAAAAGGGCATGGGGGAAAACAGGGATGAACACCGAGACGATCCGGGAGATTGTTGAATACTATCGGGATCAGGGGGCGCCGCAGGATCAGCAGATGCTCATTGCCCTTCTGCGCGAAATGCAGGAGAGCGGGGGCGGCGTGCTTGCTCAGGCAGTTATTGAAGAGATTGCCGGGATGCTTGGGATGAAGCCTACGATGCTGCATGCGCTCATCCGGCGTGTGCCGAGCCTTCGCATGGACAACGCGGCACACAGGCTGGAGATCTGCGGCACATGCCGCGCAGGCGCAAGGCTCAGGGATGCGATAGAGCGGACATATGCCGTGAAAAGCGGCGGATGCTGCGAGACGGCAGGTTTTTCTTATCATGTGACACCCTGCATGAAAAACTGTAAAAACGGACCATCCATCAAATGGGATGGCGTGCTGCACAGCCGTGCGGATATGGAATTGGTGCGCTCTCTTGTGGGCAAACAGAAGTAAACTCAGATTTCGATTGTTTTTTGTTTAGATAAATTATGGAGAATCACTATTTACCTTTATACGGAAATGGATTATAATGACTGATGCATGGATATTTTTACAATCTCAACTGTAAGGAGTGTTCGAAATGAAGAAGCTTTCCCCTCTTCAGCTGGCCAGATATCAGTATACCCCCAAGCTCCCGGGCATCCTCAGGAACGGCATTTCTGAGATTTGCGTGACCAATGGCGGCGCGACCGCCAGCGTTGCGGACCAGGAGAAGATCGCGGCTCTGTTCCCGAATACCTACGGCAAGCCCGAGCTGATTTTCGCTAAGGGCGAGAACACTGCTCCGGCCAAGAAGCAGGTTGTCGGCGTGATCCTGTCCGGCGGTCAGGCTCCGGGCGGCCACAATGTGGTCTGCGGCCTGTATGATGCGCTGAAGGCCACCAACAAGGAAAATGAGCTCTATGGCTTCAAGGGCGGCCCGAGCGGCCTGCTCGAGGACAATTACATTGTCTTTGACGACGAGTACATCGATCAGTACCGCAACACCGGCGGCTTTGATATCATCGGTTCCGGCCGCACCAAGCTGGAGACTGAAGAGCAGTTCGCCGTGGTTGCCGAGGTCTGCAAGAAGCACG
>JAFQWC010000026.1 GCA_017407665.1 Clostridia bacterium
GGTAAAGTCCACCTTAAAGTCGCCGGAGAACACGATGGTGCCGGCGGGGCAGGTGATGGCGATGGCCACCGCGCCTGCGATGGAGTGGTTGACATGCAGGAATCGCACGGTAAAGCAGCCCAGCTGCAACACATCGCGGGGCTTGATGACATGAAGCGGCACGCCTGCAATGCGGTGCTCCTTGAGCTTGAGGTCCACCAGCGCAAGGGTGAGCTTGGTGCCATAGAGGGGCATGGGAACCTGGCGCAGCACATAGGGCGTTGCACCGATATGGTCTTCGTGACCGTGCGTGAGCAGCATGCCGCGGATGCGCTCGCGGTTTTTAATCAGATAGGTAACGTCGGGGATGACCAGGTCAACGCCGAGCATGTCTTCCTTGGGGAAGATGGAGCCACAGTCCACGACGAGCATATCCTCGCCGTACTCGACGACCGTAATATTTTTGCCGAATTCATCAACGCCGCCAAGGGGGATGATCCGGAGTTTCTGAGAAATTTCTGTCATTGGAGCCTCCTTACTGTGCGCGATCGATTGAGAAAATAACCAAACAAGCGGTTGCGCATCAACGCCGCAACAGCCATAGAATCGGTTGTACAAAAGCAGCCATGCAGAAAAACGCCCAAAAATAGCCAGAATGTGCAAGTTGTATGATGGGCTTCTCTGTCACGGAGCCTACTTCTCCGTATATCGTAATACAGTATACCACAAAAGAATCGATTTGAACAGAGATTGCGAAAAACATTTCTGCATAACATTTTTGGCGTTTTTGAACAAAACGGCTGGAAGGAAAAAAACACCGGCTGGAAGTCCGTACAGAAGCTTCCAACCGGTGATGTTCTTTTTGGGTTTATTCCATACCACTGCATCCGATGGCATCCAGGCTGTCGGGGCGTTCGGTGTAAACCTCGGCCACATGGGGCGTCCATTCGGGTTTTCCGGCAATGCGCTTTTCATTCAGTTTAAGACCGATGAGGCACACGCCAAGGCCGATTATGCTGCCGCCCAGCGCCCACAGCTCGCTGCCGCCGGAGAGGGCGTTGCCCGCGAACAGGCCGATGAGGAAACCGATCAGCGGCACAATGTAGGCAAGCGCCGTGGCCGTCATAAAGCGGCCGTCCGGCAAAACCACCTTCACCCAGTTGCCCACTTTGCACTCGGCCTTCAGGTCGATGGAGCCGGTCTGGGAAAGCCCGCCGCACGCGCCGCACTTGGCGCAGGCTTCGGGGCGGATGTAGGTGATGGTGGCTACGCGGGTTTTTTCATTATATGCGGTAACCTGACCGAATTTGATCATGATGGCTGATCCTCCATGAATGGTGAATGGTGGAGCGGGCAATCCCTCCGACACGGCTTCGCCATGCCACCTCTCATTACCCAAGGGAGGCGTGCTTGCCTTCGATGGTGCGGGTTGAGGAATTGTTGTCAAGGGGTGCAAAAATTAATATAACGAATTTTATCCATGTGTATTGACACATGGATATTAATCGGCTATAATTTAAACTTGCATCAGTATCGTTACTGTGCGAAGTTATGCCCTTCCGTGATAGGTATTGTACATGCCCCGCGGGAAAAAAGCAACAGGAAATTTTCTAAAAATGCTGCAAACCCTTGCAGCGCAAGGAAAAAAAGCCTGTTTGGGCGGTTGTGGACTTCGTTTTCAGATACGTGCGAGAACATAAGGGGTGATGGCATTTATGGTGCATGAGGTTCAAATGGGGAAGCTCAGGACGAGGCAGAGCTTCGCGCATGTCGAAGAAATCCTTGACATGCCGGACCTGATTGAGGTTCAGAAAAACTCGTACCAGCGTTTCCTGGATGTCGACCTTCGCGAGGTACTGGACGACGTATCTCCGATTGTGGACTACACCGAGAATTTGTCGCTTGAATTCGTTGATTATACACTGGACGAGCCCAAGAACAGCGTAGAACGCTGCAAGGAGCGCGACATGACCTATGCCGCGCCGCTTAAGGTGTTTGTGCGTCTCAAGAACCGTGAGACCGGCGAGATCAAGGAATCCGACGTGTTCATGGGCGACTTCCCCCTCATGACCGATTACGGTACCTTTATCATCAACGGCGCCGAGCGCGTGATCGTATCCCAGCTGGTACGTTCCCCCGGCGTGTACTATGAAGAGCAGATCGACAAGGCCGGCAAGCACCTGTTCTCCACCACGGTCATCCCCAACCGCGGTGCGTGGCTGGAATATGAAACCGACTCCAACGATGTGCTTTGGGTGCGCATTGACCGCGCCCGCAAGCTGCCCATCACGCTGATTCTGCGCGCCCTGGGCTATGGCACGGACGCCGAGATCATCGACCTGCTGGGCGAGGACGAGCGTCTGATGGCCACCATCCAGCGCGGCGACAACGCCAAGAGCCGTGACGAGGGTCTGATCGA
>JAFQWC010000172.1 GCA_017407665.1 Clostridia bacterium
AGTTCTTCGAAAACGCACTGGGCCTTGTGTACAGCGCCATGCCCGCGCCGGACCGCGACGCCCTGCGCCGGATGCTCTTAAAGGGCTGCAAGCGCCTGAACAGCTACGGCATCACCTCCTGCCAGAGCGACGATTACGAGTCCGTCTCCGGCCTTACCTACCTGCCCATCATGGAAGTGATGGAGGAAATGGCGGAAAACGGCGAGCTGACCGTCCGTGTCAACGAGCAGGTGCATTTCACGAATGTGGAGGATCTCTCCGCGTTCATCGAAGCCGGACACCATAAGCGCGGAACCGTGCACTTTAAGAACGGCCCGCTCAAGATGCTGGGCGACGGTTCCCTCGGTGCGCGCACGGCATACCTCTCCCGTCCCTACGCGGACGACGAAACCACCCGCGGCATCCCGGTCTACACCCAGAAGCAGTTCGACGAGATGTGCGATCTTGCAAACCGCAATGGGATGCCCATTGCGATCCATTCCATCGGCGACGGCATTCTCGACTGCATTCTCGACGCTTACGACAAGGCGCTTGCCGCCTGCCCGCGCGAAGACCACCGCCACGGCATCGTGCACTGCCAGATCACGAGACCGGATCAATTAAAGCGCATTAAGGACATGGGCCTGCACGTCTATCTGCAGTCCATTTTCATCGACTACGATTCCCGCATCGTGCACGCCCGCGTGGGTGAGGAGCTCGCCGCCACCAGCTACGGCGCAAAGTCCTTCCTCGAAAACAGCGTTTCGTTCTCGAACGGTTCCGACGCCCCGGTGGAAGACCCGGTGGTGCTGCGCGGCATTCAGTGTGCCGTCACCCGCCGCAGCATCGGCAGCACCGATGCGCCCTACCGCCCGGAAGAAGCCCTCACCGTGGGCGAGGCCATCGACAGCTTCACAAAGGGCGCGGCGTACGCCTCCTTTGAAGAGCACATCAAGGGCCGCATTCAGCCCGGTATGCTGGCGGACTTCGTCATCCTCGGCGAAGATCCCTTCACCGCCGACCCCGAAACCCTGCACAAAATTCCCGTCGCCGCGACGTACCTCGGCGGCGAGAAGGTGTATTAAGCAAAATACGGAACGGCCGAAGCGCCCGGTTCTCCGGATGCCTCGGCCGTTTTTGTTAATTTAATGCGTTTTCATTCAGCAACTTCGCGTAGTAAAAACCAGGGATCTGCGTTAAGTCAGTCTCTTTTACTGGTTCTCCCAGCATTGCGGCAGGGCACATGGCATACTTCAGCTTCCGCCACATATGCAGCGCTTCCACTTTATCCACACTACTCCAAGAGCGAATTTGGTAATACCCATACGTCTTGGCAAAGTCTTCCATCATTTTGACGAGTGTGCTGCCAATTCCTTTGCGCCGATAGTCTTCTGATACTTCAATAACTTCAATGAACGCATCGGAATACTGCTCCAGCGGAGCGATCCACTGTGCCGGATGTAGCGCTGCGAAGCCAGCTATGATATCACCATCCGTAGCTGCAACAAGGTAACATCCTTCACCTTTTACAAGACAATTCCAGTCATGCACCCAGCTTCCATACTGCTTTACGATTTTTTCTTCGATCGCTTGGTCAATTTCTTTATAAATGATATTCATTATTACCTTCTTTCTTCCAAGACATCTCCCGAAGATAGTATAGCAGCGCAATGTCTAAATGTAAATTGCCTCAGAAAAAATCAGCATTTCTCACAGTAAAACCTAAATTAGATTCAGCAGGTTTTCCAGCGCATACGCAATGCCGTCTTCGTCGTTCGCCTTTGTGGTGTACGCCGCGGCCTGCTTGGCCTGCGGTGCGGCGTTGCCCATCGCCACGCTGTTCGGGTAGCTCTGCAGCATTTCCATATCGTTTACGTCATCGCCGAAGACCGCGACCTCGTCCTTTTGGAGGCCAAGCTGTACGCGGAGCTTTTCGATCGCGGAAAACTTGCTCATGCCCTTCGGCGCAAGCTGCATGGTGCGTCCGCCGTCGGACAGATACACGGTGCTGTCCGGGCAGTCGGCTTTGATCCGCGCATACAGTTCGGGCGGCAGGGTCTCTTCGCCAAAATCCACCAGACCGTCATAATAGACGAGAATTTTCATCGTGTGCGTGAAGCAGGACGGTGTGAGCGGCAGGATATTCGCCTCCGTCACGCCCCACGGCCCCCAGACCGCCCGCGGCAGCTCGTGGTTAAAGGCGTGGAGGCTGTCCTCCATATGCAGCGACATATGTACGTCCTGAAAATTGCCCACGGCCTTTACGCAGGCTGCGACATCGTCCGCATGGAGAAAAACATACTCCGTTTTGCCGTCCAGACGGGTACAGGCACCGTTGCAGAAGATGCCGCCGTCAAACAGCGCGTTTTCCCGCGCTGTCCAGCCGAGCGTCATATCCAGATGATCGGAGCGCGCGGTGGATGTGAAGATTTGTATGCCCTTTTCCCGGCACTTTCGCAGCGCCCGCACAGCGGAATCCGGAATTTTCTTTTTAGAATCCAGCAGCGTACCGTCCAGATCGAAAAACAATGCTTTGATCATGACCCATTCTCCTTTGATGTGAAATAATGCAAGCCCACAGTCTCCTGTGGGCTTTTTGTATGTTATATGGACTTGTACTGGTCCAGCAGGCGCTGAGCCAGCTTGGAATTGACCACGGCGAAGTCGTCCTCGTCCCGGTAGTCGAGCGTGCGGAGCACCTCCTGAGACTGACGGTATACAGCCATCTGGGTGGTCTGATAAATGGGATCCTGGCGGCCCTTGATGAACAGCGCGAACTTGATCACTTCGCCATCCACGGAGCAGAAATAAGCGTGAATATTGCCTTCCACCTTCTTGCGGAGAACCGTAACGATCGCGTTCTTCACGAGCTCCACAGCGGCATCGTCCAGACCGGCCTCAAAAATGAGGATCTTTTCCTTCAGCTCCTGCGGATTCTTCACGCTGCGCTTGATCAGATCCTTCACAGCCGGGATGGTCTCCACCTTGGAAACCGCGCCGGACGGACGCAGGCAGATCATAAAGCCGCGGGCGGGATCATGATAAATGGTGGGATACGCCATCTGGGCGGTATACCCGCAGTGGCGGCACTCCCAATCAAACACGGACTCCCGCAGAATGTCCCGGCGCAGGTCCGGATTTTCCTCTGCGTTGATGCTGGTGTACAGCTCCAGCTTCTGGGTTTTGCCGCAGGTGGGGCAAACAATATCTTTTGTAATAGCAGTAGACATGGGGATTCACCTTTCTGTTTGAGATCCGCGGCAGATGATGCCGGAGCCCAGCACGTAGTCGCCCTGATACAGCGCGGCCACCTGACCGGGCGTGACGGCACGCTGGGGTGTTTCAAATTCCAGCCGGGCCGTATTTTCGCCCGTGGGAGTCAGCCGTGCGCGGTCCGGTTTTGCGGCATAACGCACTTTGGCTTCCACCCACAGCGGTTCTGTGAGCTGATCCACAAGGATCAGATTGAGATTTCGGATGTTGACGGTCTGTGTGAGGCAGTCCTCGTTGCGGCCGAGCGTCACGGTGTTTTGCACCGGGTCCATGGCCGTCACGAACCGGGGCTCCCCGAAGGTGATGCCCAGACCCTTCCTTTGGCCGATGGTGTACCGGTGGATGCCGGTGTGCGTGCCGAGTGTTTCGCCCGCCGAGGAAATAAAATCGCCGGGGCCGGGCAGTTCCCCGCCGAAGCGTTCCAGAAACTGTACGTAATCGTTGCCGGGAATGAAGCAGATCTCCTGGCTGTCCGGCTTATTCGCCACGGGCAGGCCGCGGCTTTCCGCCAAGGCACGGGCTTCTTCCTTGCCGATGTGCGTCAGCGGGATACGGGTGTGCCGCAGCTGATGCGGCGTGAGCCCGCTTAAAAAGTAACTCTGATCTTTTTTATCCGGGGATTTCTTGAGCAGCGTGCGGCCGTTTTCTTCCACGATCTGCGCATAATGCCCGGTGGCGATCTTGTCAAAGCCGTGCTCGAGCGCCCAGTCCAGCATGATGCCGAACTTGATCGTCTGGTTGCAGAGGAAACAGGGATTCGGCGTCTCGCCGTTTTTGTAGGCGTCGATGAACGGCCCGATGACCTTTTCCTCAAACGCCGCTGAGAAATCCGGCACGATGTGCGGGATGCCCAGCACCTTGCAGACCGCCGCGGCGTCCGCCGCTTCCCGGTCCATCGCCTCTGCCTGTTCTGCCGTCAGCATATGCCGGGGTTTGAGGCGCATGGTCATGCCGGTTACATCATAACCGGCTTCCAAAAGGAGCAGAGCTGCCGCGGAGCTGTCCACACCGCCGCTCATTCCCACCAAAAGTTTTTCCATCATTCTGCGTAGGGCAGGTCTTCACTGGCATCCTTTTCTGCCGGGGCAGCCTCTGTGACGTGGTGCTCCACAGCCTCATCCACAAAGCCTTCCGGTACGGATTCCTCTGCCGGTGCGGGCAGTTCCTTCACTTCTTCCGGCACAGCCTCTTCTGCGGCCGGTTCCTCA
Source organism: Clostridia bacterium (assembly GCA_017407665.1). Classification (GTDB taxonomy): domain Bacteria; phylum Bacillota; class Clostridia; order Oscillospirales; family Acutalibacteraceae; genus Hominenteromicrobium. The sequence goes on from JAFQWC010000172.1 coordinate 4,461, forward strand.
TTATTGAGGGCTTCCAGCTTGGCGACAGCATTCTCGATGCGCTTCTCCGCAGCCTCGATGTCCACGCAGTACGGCTCGGTGTCGGCGTTTGCGGCATCGCGCAGGTTGTTATAATAGTAGCGGCCCAGTGCCAGATAGGCACGCTCGGCTGCCTTTTCCTCGCAGCGGATCACCGTGCGCAGACGGTTGGCCAGCGCGGTCTTGCGGTTCTTTTCCGCTACAACGCCCACGGCGTTCTGCATAGCACCACCGGCGGTTTTGAAGCCGGTCTTGATCTTATCAAAAAAAGCCATAATGATAAACTCCTTTCCGTTCTGAAACGGTTTGTCCCTTATCTTTTATTATAGAACAAAAACCTGTGTTTTAACAACCCCAAATTCGGAATTCCTCAGAATTTCAGCAGGATGCCCACCACAGCTGCCACGGCGATGAATACCACCGGATGCAGCTTCTTGAGCTTCAGGATGCCGACAAGGATCACCGCAAACAGCGCGATCGCCGGCAGGCTGAAGAGATTTAAGAGATCCCCGGCACCGGAGAAGTTCTGCAGCACTTCCGGGAAGAACAGGGAGCCGGTCATGGTGGTGAAGCAGGCACAGGCAATGAGGCCCGTGACCGCCGGACGCAGCGTGTAGAAAACGTCCTTTACGATTTGGCTGTCTTTGAAACGCTTCAAAAACTGCGCCACGATCAGAATAATGATGATGCTCGGCGTGATGAGGCCGATGGTGGCTGTGGCCGCGCCCAGAATGCCGCCGCCCACGCCAGCCAGCTCGAAACCGGCGTTGTAGCCCGCATAGGTCGCCATGTTGACGCCGATAGGGCCCGGGGTGGACTCCGAAATGGCGATCATATCGGAGAGCATGGCTTCATCGAACCAGGTGTATTTGTCCGCAATGTCATAGAGGAACGGCAATGTAGCCAGACCGCCGCCGATGGCGAACAGGCCCGCCTTGAAAAATTCATAGAACAGGATCAGAAAAGTCATTTCTTCTCCTCCTTTCTGCTCGCGGCACGGCCGTAAACGATGCCGAACAGCATGGAGACCACCACAATGATGATGGGAGAGACATCCAGAAGCAGGGACAAAAGCACCACAGCGCCAAAAATGATGATGCCGAGGAGGTCTTTAATGCCCTTCTTCCAGAGTTTGATGATCGCAGAGACGATCAGCGCCGCCACCGCCACGCGGATGCCCGCCAGCGCGTGTGCCACGATCTCAATTTCCGCAAAATGATTGATCACCGAGGCCAACACCAGAATGATCACAAAGGACGGTGCCACAACACCCAGCGTCGCCATGATACCGCCGATGATTCCGCGGGTCTTCTGGCCAATGAAAGTCGCCACGTTTACGGCGATGATACCGGGGGTGCACTGACCGACCGCGTAGTAATCCAAAAGTTCTTCCTCTGTGGCCCACTTCTTCTGCTCCACCACTTCTTTCTGGAGCATGGGCAGCATGGCATAGCCGCCGCCGAAGGTGAAGCCGCCGATGCGCGCAAAGGTGAGGAAAAGATCCCAAAGTTTGGCTTTTCCGTTCATAGAAAGCAACTTCCTTTCCAAGTGTATTCAACGCCAGTATAGCACGTTTTATGCGCAGTGTGAAGAGGATTTTCGGATTTCCTTCCGTTTGTGCA
>JAFQWC010000173.1 GCA_017407665.1 Clostridia bacterium
GGTCAGGGTGCCAGTGGGATTGAAGGAACCGTTTTCGTAACCGGAAACGATGCCTGCAGCGGACACCACGTCGACAGCTTCTTCATAGGTAATCTTGCTGTCATCGGTGAAGCCCTCGGCGCCAGCGCTGATGGTGACCAGAGACATGGTCATAACCAGAGCCAGAACCAGTGCGAGAAACTTTTTCATGGTGGATTTTCCTCCTATTAAGTATTTGCGATCCGGTTCTTCGTGTCCTCGACGCCCAAGTCCGGGTTTCGTGTCGGGGCTAGCCGAACTCCAAAAGCGGCCTATGGATGCCGGAAAATCGCAAGCGATTTTTCGCCATCGGACGGCCGCTTTTGGAGTTTTCCGAATCGCAACCACTTGCGTTGGGTTGCGCTTCGGTTTTTTCCATTACGGTCGTCTGCCGCTTCCGAGAGCCTACACCAAGCGAGGATTCGGCCGCAGAGGGTCCGCCTCACCGTTCGAAAGCATACTGTACCAACCCCGAATTTGTTTGTAAATCTTTTCGCCCGACTTGTAATGTAAGCGAAAACCGCCGCGTTTTGTTCGCTTTTTTGTGCAAAACAAGTGTAACAATCCGTAACTTTGTTGCGGTAAAACAGCCCCATTCCCTCCCCCGGGAGGGGAATTCACTGCGCGGGGTTCCCGCAGGAATGCACCCCCCATTTTCTTTGAAAAGAAAACGGGCCGTGCACGGTCCAAAAGAAACCTTGGAGGGGGATTTCGATTTCCCCCTCCAAACCTCCCCTTGAAACGACCAGACCAGGGGGCCTGCGGGCCCCCTATTCTGGACTTCACCCCCCAAAGGGGCTGCGCAAAAAAATCACAGCAATTTCGCCCCGTCTTCCGCGCCGCCCGTCGCCTGCGGCTCCGCAAGGGCGTAGCGCTGGTTCTCCTGCACGATCAGCCCCGCCGTCACCATCCGCTGCAGCAGCGGACGGCACTGCGCCGCGTCGATGCCCAGCACACGGGCAATGTCCTGCCGGTAGGCGAAGCCCTCCTGCGCAAGGTACGCCTGCACCTTCGTCTCCTGCTCCTCCGGCGGCACCACGCTGTCTTTTAAATAGTATCGGGTGCCGATCTGGGTCAGCTTCCCCCGCTTCACCATCAGCTTCAGCCGGTTGTACGCCGTGGTGCGGGACACCCCCAGCAGCTTCATGGCCTCGTTGCGGGTGATGGAACGGTGGCGGCGCAGGTAGGCCGTCACCTGATTCTCGCCGCCCGCGCGGATGTTGCAGTCCTGCCGCAGGTCGCGGAGCGTCACATTGTCCAGCCCGCCCCGGATCAGCGCCGCACGCACCAACTTACTCAGCCGTGTGCGGTCGTAAGGCTGGCCCGTCCGCGCCGAGCGCAGCACCGGGCCCGTGGCCGGATGGGGGCGGAGCTCCTCCAGAATGGACAGGATGCCGCCCGTCAGCAAAACCGTGCGGTCCTCAAGACGCAGCGTTTCTCCCTGCACCTGCTCCCACTGCAGCGCCACGATCTCCTCCAGCTGCAGTCCCAGCTGCCACGTCAGCCACAGGGCAAGGCCCGCCGGCGTGGTGCGCTCCGATTGCAGCAGCTTCCAGAGAGCGAATTCGTCGATTTGCGCGGGCTCCTCCCGATGGATACGGGTGGAGACCCGCTTTTCTTTCAGATGCCCCGCAAAGTGGACGTTCAGCCCCGCCGCCTCCACGCCCGTGATGCGGGAGACGTACTGCCAGTCGTGCTCCTCCAGCTGCCGCAGCACGAAGTCGTGCCGCAGGTCGATGAGTCGGACGGAGGTCTGCCCCTCCGCGTCCAGCGCCGTCCGCGCAAGGCGGGAGATGGACTGGGGCGTGAGGGGCTTACCGTCACGGTCCGACAGTACCACTACCTCCGACCGGCGGCTGCGGCTGCTCTGCAGTTCGGCCAGCCAGTCCGCCAGTTCCGCGGAAATGGGCACAGTGCGGTCCGGCAGCAAAAGCTGCCGTTCGAGGAAATCCACCTGCGCCCAGGTCAGGCGCTGGATCTCATCCCGCAGCAGTCCCGCCTGCCACGAGAGCCGCAAAATCGCCCCCGCCGCATTGGAAAAATTTTTTTGTAAAATGCGCTGCATGGCCGCTTCCTCCGGCCGGTTCAAAACATATTCCTGCATCGTTTCTCTCCATGTATTGTTACATTTGTGCACCTCAAAATTGACTGTAAGTTTTCCCGGCAGACAGGCAACACCCGGCTGCTTCCCGCGCGAATCACCTCAGCCATTTGGTACATTTATTGAGCAAAAACGCAAAACCATCACAAAAAGCGCGAAACCGTTGCAGCGCAACGGTTTCAGAGTTTTTCTATGCCGTAAAAATACACGATAAGATAACAAAAATCAATATCTTTTCGCACGTTTTGAATCCCGTCCCGTGCCGCTACACTGTTGAGGAAAAGGAGGGCGACAACTATGACAAAACAGCAACGCGCCGCGGCGGGGCATCGACTGCGGGAGCAACGGAACCGACTGGGCCTCACCCGGGAACAGTTTGCAGAACTGGCGGATATCGGCGCAGGCTATTACGGGCAGATTGAAGTGGGCACCTCCCAGATGTCCATTGACACGCTGATCAAAGTATCCAGAACCTCTCGCCTGCCGATGGAGTACATTCTTCTGGGCGAGGGCGGGCCGCCGCCGGATATCTCCGACATTCACGGACTGCTGGCGGCCTGCACCGAGCGGGAACTGCATTTGGCGGAACAAGTCCTGCGGCTGTTTCTGCTGAGAAGCGACCGATAAAGAAAAAAGCGCCCCTCACGGGCGCTTTTCCCAAAAATCGCTCTTTTCCTCCGGCGGAAAATAGGATATAATCTGTTCCGTATGAAAATCACGATTCGGAGGAATCTTGTATGAACAATAACGAAATGCTTCTGCTGAAGCTGGGCGAAGTGGTTTTGAAAGGTCTGAACCGCCGCTCTTTTGAAGACAAGCTGGTGAAGACCGTGCGCCACCGCATGAAGGCCTGCGGCAGTTTTCAGGTCTACGTCCGCCAGAGCACCATCTATGTGGAACCCCAGAAAGACGACTGCGACATGGAGGCCGCCTACAAGGCCGCCAAGCAGATCTTCGGCGTGGTGACCATTGCCCGTGCCGTGCCCTGTGAGAAGGACATCGACGCCATCGCGGAGACCGCCAAGACCTATCTGGCGGACGCCTTTGCCGCCGCAAAGACCTTCAAGGTGGAGAGCAAGCGGGCAGACAAGAACTTCTACCTCAACTCCATCCAGATTTCCCAGGCCGTGGGCGGCGAACTGGCCGAGGCTTTCCCCCACGTTGCCGTGGATGTGCACAAGCCCGACCTGACCGTGTACGTGGAAATCCGCGAGAAACACGCCTACGTCCACGCCCCCTCTGTGGCTGGTGCAGGCGGTCTGCCTGTGGGCAC
>JAFQWC010000174.1 GCA_017407665.1 Clostridia bacterium
GAGATTCGCAGAATCTACACCGATGCCGCCGCCGGCGTTCTGGAGCTGCAGGACAAGCAGGGCTGGTACGAACAGGACCGGCTGCCGGTCTATGCGGAAAATGGGGACGAGATTCGCGGCGTTCTGCGGGAGGTGCCCTCCTCGGAAACCTTGAACGCCTATTTGAACAGCGTGGGCTTGGATATTCAAAGCTTTGACACCACTTACGGAAAAAACAAAATTCAGGACGCGATCTGGTACGCCAAGGATCTGAAGGATCGTTATTCCGTGCTTTGGCTGTACTACGATCTGATGCGGTGAGACACGATATGGAAAAGAAGTATACGATCGGTATTGATTTTGGAACCCTCTCCGGGAGGGCCGTTCTGGTTGACGTGGCAAACGGCCATGTGGAAGCCTCTGCCGTCCATGCGTATCCCCACGGCGTCATGGATACGGCCCTGCCGGACGGCACGGCGCTTCCCGATTCCTGGGCGCTCCAGCATCCTGCGGACTATTTGGAGGTGCTGGACGCAACGCTTCCGCAGCTGCTGCGCAGCGCCGGAGTAACGCCGGAGCAGATCATCGGCATTGGCATCGACTTCACATCTTCCACTGTGCTGCCTGTGAACCGCTCGGGAACGCCGCTGTGCTTCCTTGACGCCTATCGGCAGGAGCCTCATGCTTACGTCAAGCTGTGGAAGCACCATGGCGCGCAGCGGTACGCGGTAAAAATGGAGGAGATCGCCAAAACGCGCGGCGAGGATTGGCTGGGTGCCTACGGCGGCAAGGTCTCCTCGGAGTGGTCGTTGCCCAAGCTGTGGCAGGTTCTGGAGGAAGCGCCCCAGATCTACGATGCAACGGATGACTGGATCGAAGCCGGAGACTGGATCGTGTGGCAGCTTTGCGGCGTTCGGGCGCAAAGTCTCTGCGGCGCGGGCTACAAAAGCTTTTACAGGAAGAGAAGCGGGTTCCCATCGGAAGCCTATTTCGCCGCCCTGGATGAGCGGCTCCGTCATGTGGTTCGGGACAAGCTCTCCGCACCGGTCCTGCCGGTCTGCAGCAGAGCCGGCGGGCTGACAGAGGAAGCGGCGGCCCGCTATGGACTTTTGCCGGGAACCGCTGTGGCTGTCAGTATGATCGACGCCCACGCCTGCGTTCCGGCAGCGGGAATCCAGCGTTCCGGCCAGGTTCTGGCGATCATCGGGACCTCTGCCTGCTATCTGGCCCTGGATGATCGGATGAACGCCATTCCCGGCATCAGCGGCGCCGTCGAAGACGGAATCCTGCCCGGCTGCTGGGGCTATGAAGCGGGGCAAAGCTGCGTCGGAGATCATTTCGCCTGGTTTGCCGAGAAATTCGTCCCCGAAGCTTATGCTGAAGAAGCGAGATCGCAGCGGATCTCAATCCACGAATATCTTTCCAATTTGGCGCAGAAGCAGGCACCCGGCGAGCACAGCTTGATCGCATTGGATTGGTGGAACGGCAATCGCAGCATTTTGATGGACAGCGACCTTTCCGGCGCCATCATCGGTATGACCCTGCATACGAAGCCGGAGGATATTTACCGCGCGCTGGTGGAAGCAACCGCCTACGGCGCCAGAATCATTCTTGACAATTTTGAAGCGCATGATCTGCAGGTGCAATCCCTATTTGTGAGCGGCGGCATTATCCAGAAAAACCCCATGATCGCGCAGATCTATGCAGATGTGTTGAATCGCCCCCTCCACCTCGTTTCCGCAAAAGAAGGCGGAGCATTGGGCAGCGCAATCATCGCTGCCGCAGCCGCCGGGGCAGCGCAGGGCGGGTATTCGACTGTGACGGAAGCCATCGAGGCAATGTCCGCCCCCAGCGAAACCGTTGTTCTCCCGTGTCAGGCGCACGTGCCTGTGTATGAGCGTCTGTTCCAGATCTACACGGCCTTGCATGACCATTTTGGAAAGCACCAGAAGGAGCTCATGCACACGTTGAAATCACTTCGAACCATGCGGGAACATTTATGATGAATCTACTTCTCTCTTTCTGCGTTTTCCCGGTGTGCTGTGCATTTTGTAACGCTTTGGAGGTACGACTATGTGGAATAACAATATCCATGTTGATGGTTTCCGGACCGGCCACGTTCAGGGAATCGCGGTGGATCAAAAAGGATATCTCTATATTTCGTTTACCACCGTTCTGGTCAAAACAGACAGAGACGGAACCGTCATCGGCTCCGTAAAAGGACTGGCCGGGCATCTGGGCTGTATCGCCTATCGAAAAGAGGACGGCCGGGTCTATGGTTCCCTGGAATACAAGCACGATATCATCGGACGCAACATCTTGGCGAAGATGGATCAGCCCATTGACATCGAGGATGGGTTTTACATCGCGATTTTCGATGTGGACAAGATCACACGCATGGATATGGACGCGGAGCGGGATGGCATCATGAAAGCGGTCCATTTGAACGAAGTGCTCGCGGATTTTCAGGCACCGGGACACCGCTATGGGTGCAGCGGCATCGACGGCGTCACCTTTGCGCCATTGCCCGGTAAAACAGGCGGGCGGCAGGATCTGTATGTCGCATACGGAATCTACGGAGACGAAACCAGACAGGACAACGACCATCAGATCCTTTTGCGATATGATGTTTCGCAATGGGAGAATTATGCGCGTCCACTCAATCAGAGGGAGATGCACAGAAGCGGCCCCGACACGCCTGACGGCAAGTATCGTGTGTTTACGGGAAATACAACCTACGGTATCCAGAATCTGGAATACGATGCGGAAAACAACTGCCTCTTTGCCGCTGTTTACCGTGGGACCAAGCCGCAATACCCCAACTATCCGATGTTCGTGATCGATTTGTCTCAAGATTTGGAAACCCTTCCGCTGGCACAGCTCGGACTGCGCCATGAGGCCACCGGCATTCGGGGCTACCATTTCCCATATGGCTCCACAGGTATGATCGCCCTCGGCGATGGGCTGTTCTATTTCTCCCGGGATTTCCAAAACGAGCACGGATTTGGGACAGATATCGGCCTGTATCGCTTCACAA